>NZ_AP018448.1:0-311785 GCF_030294945.1 Streptomyces graminofaciens
GGAGCGCGGGCGCGAGATCACGCGCGGGTACGCGGGAGAGCCGGTCAAGGTCGACCACTACTCGGCCAAACGGCACATGCGCGACCTGGAGCGCGCGCACCGCCTCTTCGGCCAAAGCGCCGAGGAGCAGGGGGAGGCCGACCGCTGCGCGGGCCGCGCCGACACAGCCGAGCACTACGAGCAGCACAGAACGAACCCGGGGGTGACGCTGCGCCGCCTGGAGCGCCTGCAGGCAGACCGGCGCCGCGTCGAGCGCCAGCAGGCCCGGACGGTCGACGACGCGAGGGCGGGTGAGATCACCCTTGAGGCTCTGGTGGAGGCCCTCGTCCGGCTCGACGCCGACCATGCCGACCTGTGCGACGAGATCGGCCACTGGGAGCGGATCGTCAAGGAGGCCGAGGCCGAGGGCGTGAAGCTGTGGGGGCCGGACGACTTCAAGGCCGGTGACTTCGTGCGCTCCGGCAGCCGCCTGCTGGAAGTACTGCGGGTCAACAAGAAGACGGTCACCGTGCCCGGCGGGCCCGAGGCAGGGCCGATCGTCTCGCAGGCCAACCGGCGGTACTCGTTCAACGGAAAGCTCCCGTACGACAAGGTCACCGGCCGCGTGAGCGCCGAGGAGATGCGGGCGCTGCTGGCGGAGGGGAAGGCGAAGCCGGGCGGAACCGCCGCCGAGAGCGGGCAGGACCAGCGCGACGCCTGAGCGCGCCGGTTCCCTGCACACGGCCTGGCATCCGCCGCCCTGACCTGCGCCACCCACGGTGGGGCAGCGCTGAGAAATCCAGTTGCCCCACCCCCCACATAAAGTATTATGGAACATGTCCACGAAGCGAGCGAGGAGACTCCCCGTGAACCTGCGCGACGCGGCCGCACTGCTCACCACCCACGCCCAGCACGCCTACACGCTCCAGCGCGAGGCCGGCGCCGCCCTCACCCTGGGCACCCAGAGCGACCCCCGGCGGCTGGCCCGGCTCGCCCACCGGGCCGAACGCGCCGTAGAACTGGCCGTGTTGTGGGACGGAGTCCTCTACGAGGCCCACGCCACCGGCCAGCGCGACCTTTTCCCGCTCGCCGACCCCGCGCGTATCGTCGCCGCCGCCCGCACCCTGCGGACCCTCACCCGCGACGGCATCACGCGGGCGTACGACCTGACCTGCGAGCAGTTCCCCGACAGCGCCCCGGAGAGCCCCGCCCGGCACTGGGCAGCACGGCTCTTCCTGCTCCACACCAACATCGTCGATAACCTGCCCGGCGCCTCCACGGCCCCCGCCGTCCTCGCCGAGCTGCGCGCCCGACTCACCGACGGCTCCAGCGGCGTACGGCTGTCGGCCGGAACCACGGCCACGCTGGAGCTGGTCACCGCCCTGCGCGAGCGACTTGGCGCCGCACCGGTGGCCGCCCGAGACATCCCGGCCTGCGCGGGCAAGATCCTCATCCGCGCGCTGGAACTCGCCGCGTTCCAGGGGTGCAGCCTCACCACCGCCCCCGGCCCCGGCAACACCGCCGTCCTCGTCCCCCTGGTCGAAGGCTGGAGGATCCAGATCGACGACGAGGGATCTGCCGAGCACGCGCCGGAGGACCACACCAGCGGCAGGGGCAGCGGGGGATGGACGGCCCGCCTGTACGACCCGGACGGCGAAGCGATCGACGTGGTGCGCCACCCCTCCCCCGACACGGCTGATGACTGCCTCGCCGACAGCGCGGCGTGCGCCCGCCAGCTGACGCAGTGGCGCGCCGAGAACCAGGCGAAAGGCCCTGTCCAGGACTGAGCACCGCCCTTCCCCGCCCCGCCCGAGACGAAGGAGGCCCCGGTGTTCCCCGACCCCGAACCCGACGTACACGCCCACCTGGACGCCGACCCGCGCTGCACCTGCACACTCCTGCGCTGCGGCGGCTCCGTCCTGTCCCCCGGCTGCCCCAGCCACGGGATGACCTCGCAACGTACCTTCACGTGGCACTTCGCCGACCGGTGCCCCCACCGCTGACCCGACGTTCCGGGAGATCCCGCACACGAAAGGACCGCCGCCGTGCCCCAGGCTGACACCCCGCTGGACACCGCAGACCTGTCCACGCTCGCCGACCGCCAGCAGGCCCGGTTCACCACCGGGCACAGCCCGGTGTCCGTGCGCAGGTACGCCCGCTCCTCGGACTTCGTACGGGCCGCCGTGCACTCCCGCAACGGACAGGACCGCGCCGCGCTGCTGACCCTGCGCCCCGAGGCGTACCCGCTCGCCCCGGCCTGGCTGGCCACCATCGCCCAGGCCGCACCGGAAACGGCCGACCACCGGCACCCGTCCGCCGCCATGTCCTCGGTCCGGCTGCTCGCGAGGATGACGCCGGACCACCGCAACGGCATCCCCCGGCAGTTGGACGGCTCGGTCGGCTGGAGCATGCCTGGCGCGTCCGTGCGCGTGTGGCCGGACGGCCGGATCGAGCTGCGCAGCACCACGGGCGCGGAGCTGTCCGGTCAACTGGAGGGCTCCGAGTGGGACTCCTGGAAGGTGGCCGCCGTGGCAGACGCAGGCCTGCGTCTGCTGTGCGCCCCCGAGGCCCGTCACCTGACCCGTACCGGCCAGCCGTCCGGATGGCACCGGCCGTTCGACCGAAGCGATTCCGCCGGGCTGGGGCGCGAGCGCAAGGGCAGCCAGATGTACGACGGCTCCACCGTCGCGACCTGCTCCTGCGGCTGGAGGGTGACGGTCGAATCGCAGCTGGGTGCTCGCGCGCTCGCCGAGCAGCACCGCCGCGAAGCCACCAGCGGCGAACCCGCGTAACCGCCGACACCCGCCCGCACAGAGCGCGTACGGCACTCCCACAGTCCCGAAAGACGAGAGAGGCTCCGCCATGCCCCGATCCGCACTGTCCCCGCCGCCCGCGCCGGCCCCCGCGACTGATGACGACCGCAGGTGCGTCGACTGCGGCCTGCCCTGCACCGAGCAGGTGACCTCTTTCCCCCGCATCGGGGGCGGAACACGTGCTGTGTACGCCTGCTCCGTGCACGCGGCACAGCGCCGCAAGGCCATGTGAACTGCACTTTTGGCGGTGGGGCAGCGCTGAGAAATTCAGTTGCCCCACCCCATCAATGCAGTATTATGGAACATGTCGAGAGGGCGGCTCCCTCCCGGCCCCGCTGAAAGTCCGTCAACCCAGCATGAGGAGGCCAGACATGGCCACAGCCACCAAGCCCGACTCCGCCGACCAGACCGCCGAGTCCGCCCCGGTCGACGCCGACGAGGCGAACCTGACCGCCGTCCTGCTCGACCCGGACACGATCGCGCGCGACGAATGCAACGCCCGCGAACACGACACCGAGCCCGACGCCGACCTGATCAACTCCGTCAAGGCCGTCGGTGTCCAGGACCCGGTCAGCGTCCGCCCCCGCCCGGACGGCACGTACGGCGCGTTCAAAGGCTGGCGGCGCACCCAGGCCGCACAGATCGCCAACGCCACCGCCGAGGCGGAAGGCCACGAGAAGCGGCAGATCAAGGCATACGTGCGCGCCGACATGGTCGGCCGGGACGCCTGGACGCGGTTCCTGTCTCTGATCGAGAATCACCAGCGGCAGGGCATGTCCCCCAAGGACACCCTGAAGGCCGCCGAACTCTCGCTGATCGGGATGGACGAAGTCGAGCAGAAGCAGGCCGCACGGGCCCTGGGCCTCAAGCGCGGCACCGGCAAACGGCTTGGCCGCGCCCAGCAGCTCGACGACGCCACCCTGCGCCGCGCCTCTGCCGGGGGCATGGACCTGGAACAGATCGCTCAACTCGCCGAGGTCGAGGACGTGCCCCGCGCGCAAGACCGACTGCTGCGGGCGCTGGCCCGCGACGAGGCCGAGGAGGGCGGCGGGCGCGGGCACTGGGACCAGGAACTCGCGCTGCTCAAGGCCGAACAGGACGACCGCACCGCCCGCAAAGAGGCCGTCGCGGCACTGGAGAAGGCCGAAATCCCCCTGCTGCCCACGCAGGTGCCGTACGGGGAGAAGGACACCGCCCGGCCGCTGTCGGAACTGACCACGCCGCTGGGCAGGCCGCTGTACGAGGGCAACCACAAGGGCTGCCCCGGCCACAGCGCCCGGCTCGACGACGAGCATCAGCCGGTCTGGTACTGCGCCGACCCATCCGAATACGGCCACAAGGCGCGCCCGAAGCCGAAGCCGGAGAAGACGGCCGAGGATGAGGAGAAGGCCGCCGAGCGGGCCCGCACCACCGCGTGCAACCGGGCCTGGAAGGCCGCCGCCGGTCCCCGGAAGGAATTCGTCACCCGGCTGGTGCGCGGCAGCAAGGCCCTGCCGGAAGAGGCCTGGAGGTTCGCCCTCGGGGTGCTGCTGGACCTGCCCCGCTTCTACGGCAAGTGGGCCGGGCGGCAGGAAGCCGAGGACGTGGCCAGCTTCCTGGGGGTGAAGCTGCCGGAGAGCCCGTTCGAGCGCGTGCGGCTGTCGGATCTGGTCGCCCAGCCCAAGGCCCGGATGGCGCACATCATCTTCGCGCACGTCGCCGCCGCCTTCGAGCGCGACATGCGCGACCCGAAGGGCTGGAACGACGCCAGCATGCAGGTCCGCTTCCTGTGGGAGGACCTCACCCCCCAGCAGGCCGCCTACCTGCTGCTCCTGGAGAAGCTGGGCCACGACGACAAGGGCAGCTACCGCCTGTCCGAGGTCGAGGACCAGGCCGTCGCCCCGCACCGAGACGCCGACACCGAGGACGGCGACGAATCCGCCGCCTGACCCCTCCGGCCAGGCCTCGCACGCACGAGCGGCCGGGCACCGACGGTGCCCGGCCCCCAACCGCCCTGACTTGAGGACCTCAAGGAGTCCGTCATGCCCAAGTCCGGCTCTGCTGAGCCCGAACCGCAGGAAGACCACGGATACCAGCCGCTCACCCTCGACGTGCTGCGGCAACTCGTCGGCAACGAGTGGGCCAGCCTTCCGGGCGAAACCCTGGTCGTGCTCTCCCGGGACGCCGACGGCAACGGCTACTCGCCGTTCAGGACGTACGCGCACGCACGCTACTCCCCCACCCACGAGCTGACCGGCGAGGTCTACCCGCTGGAAAGCGAACTCGCGGAGTACGCCGACGTGCGTGACCTGCTCCCCAAGGTCCCCGACAGCGCCCGCGCCGCGCTGGTGCTCTACCCGCTCGGCTGACTGCCGTGGGCCCGGCGGGCACCGCACAGCCGGTGCCCGCCCCTCCGGCCTTCCGGCGCCGGTTCCCGGCCGGGCGTACCAGCGCCCGGCCCATCCCCCGCAACAGAAGAAGGGACACACTCATGCCCACCCTTGCCGAGATCCGCGCCTTCGTCGGCCAACTGTCGGAGGTCGGGCAGCTGGCCGCCGTTCAGGAGGCAGCTGCCGAGCGCCTGATCCAGATGGACGCCGCCAAGCGCCCGGTCATCGCCCCGGGCCGCATCGGGCGGATCACCACCACGATCACCCCGGCCTGCCTGCGGCTGCTGACCGGCACCGTCCAGCAGCGCAACCGCACCGGAAGCCGCTTCGACTTCCTGCTCGACGAGGCCTCCACCGAGCGGCTGCGCCGGGACCCGAGCAACACCCGATTCCGCATCGCCGAAGACGAGAAGCGGTACCGGATCCCGAAGATCCCGGCCGCGTGCATCGAACTCACCGACGCCCCGGCCGAATCCTAGACGGCACCGGGCCTGGGGGCAGCGCAGCGAGCTGCCCCCAGGCCCGCGCCGACCAAGGCCCCGCCCAAGTCGCCTACCGGCCCACACACGCGTTTCGCCTGACCAGCATCGGAGCCACCCAGTGAACAGCAGCACCGCACCACTCGACACCGCCGCGCAGATCGCCACCCAGGCACTTGCCGAACGAGGGATCCCCTCGTACACGGACGACGACGCCGGAAACTCATGGCTGGTCGTTGGCCTGCCCCAGAGCGCAGACACCTCCCCCTCCAAGGGTGTCCGGCACGTGGTGCTCTACGTCGTCGACCCCTTCGGCGACCAGGACGAGGTGATGGTGGACCGCGCGCCCACCGGCCCCTCGGACCACTGGTGCGCCGTGTCCGTCGACAACAAGGGCGTGCAGCGCCCGCTGATCGCCCGGCCCATCCCCCAGTTGGCTGCCTGCATCGAAGCCATCGCCAACTGGCTCACGCCGCCCCCGGTCTGATCCGGCCCACAGCTTCCGCTCCCCGCGCCCAGACCGCCCGCATGACCAACCACCCGAAGGGACCGCGACTCCCATGAGCCCAGCCATACCTGTGCGCTGCCTCGGCCGTCCGCTGGCCGGCGGACTGGTCGTGCCGTGGGTCTCCCTGATCCACAACGGGCACGCCGTGTTCGGCAGCCTCGACGCCGACCGCGCCCGCCGCGCCTTCCTCCAGCGTCTGTGCCAGATCTGCCGCCATCCGCTCCAGGAGCGGTTGTTCGTCATCGTCCGCCCCATCGACCAGCAGCAGGGCTACTCCCCCGAGCCCGGGCTACACCCGGAGTGCCTGCCGTACACCGCCGCCAACTGCCCCATGCTGAACGGCGCTGTCACGCACTACCGCACCCGCCCGGTGCTCGCCTCACACCCCGCGGGCCGGCCCTGCGCCGACCCGTCGTGCCCCTGCCCTGCACAGGCCCCCGACGAGGGGCACGCCGCCCGCAGCGGACGGCCCGCCGACCGGTACGAGGCATGGATGATCGCCGCCCGGCACTACCAGCTCGTCCCCCACCAGGAGGCGCCCGACGTCCCGGTCGGCATCAGCCTTAACGTGCCCGTCCTGCGCAAGCGCACGCTGCGCGAGGCCACTCTGCCCGCCGAACACGCTGCCGCGCCCGCCCTGTTGCGCATCGCCCTGGACTTGGAGCTCTAACCCCCGCCCGGCCTTGCGCGGGTCGGCACACCGACCAAGCCCACCAGGAATGAGGACTGCATGCCCACCGACTACCCCGTGACCCTCCCGCCCGTTCCCGACGAGCCCGAGACCGCCTGGCGAGCCCAGCGCGTGGGCGACACGGTCTTCGAGCGTCCGGACGAGGGCTGGCCCTCCGCCACCACCACCTTCGCGATCGACGCCTCCAGCGCGGCCGAGGCCGAGCTGCGCGTGCTGGCGTGGATCCACCACAGCGACGAGGACGACCTTCGCCAGGCGACGGCAACCGCAGAGGGCCCGGCAGGTCCCGACCGCTGGCACGTCAGTCTCCGGATCCTCGGCGAGTTCTGACACACCCGTCAGGCCGGGCTCACTCGGCCGACCCCCTGAATCAACCATCGGCCGGACGCCCGGCCGGGACGCGCCGCCGCAGGCCGTCCCATGACCCCACGAGCAGAGAGGCCCACAGTGATCATCGCCGACCCGACCACGCCCGCAGGCGCGGCCGTCATCGAACTGCACCAGCAGCTCACCGAACTGGAAGAGAGGGCAGGCGAATGGCCCGGGGCGGATGTCGTCAGCATCCTCGAACCCTGGCTGGAGCGGTTCGACTTCGCCACGGCCTCGGCGCCGGCTGTCGCCTTCATCGCACCGCGCCCGCCGGGCCAGGTCTGGCTGCTGCGCCGCTGGGACCGGCACGAGAACGACGTGCTGCTGTTCACCGACGAAGACACCGCCCTGGCCGAACTCGCGCGGCACGTGCGCAGTTCCTGGGCGAACCTCCTGGGCGAAGAAGACTTCCCCGACCAGCCGCCCACCGACGACCGCACGGCCGTGGACCTCTACTACGGGCCCGAGCGCAGCAACCTCCCGGACGAGGGTTACTCCCTCTACTGCGCCACCATCAGCGGATCCGGCCGTGCCCGCGTCGTGCCCCTGGACTTCCGATTCCCCGAGGCCGACGCCTGCGAGCAGGCCAATCGTGACGCCACCTTCCACCCGCAGACCGACGCGAACGACCTCCCGTGCACCGAGGTCGACGGCGTCCTGGTGTTCGTCTACCTCGACCACGAGCTCGGCGCCGTAGGGGTGTCGATCCACCTCGACAGCGCCGCCGAACGGCTCGTGCGGCCCGACGGAACGGTGCCGCTGCGCGTCAAGGTGGAGGACACCGTCGTGCTCGACGACAGTGGTGCGGAAGGCGCGCCGCGACCGCCCTTGCTGGACGAGTTGCTGAACGCGGCCGAGGCCGGCCAGCGGGAGGCGATCCGCGCGGCAGCCCTGGCCGCCGGGATCCTGTGGCACTGCCGGACCTGCCATTGGGACAACCCGGGTGCGGCAGTCTGCTGCGAGGGCCCCGGGCCCTGCCGGAAGCCCAAGCCCGCCGCAGAGCAGACCGCCGCGTAGGCGAGGGGGAAGGCGGGCCGCGCAGGCGTAGGACTGCGGCCGGCCTCGCCGGGGGCGGGTGCTCCCATCCCGAAGGAAAAGGGGATGACACCCACCCTCGGTATCAGTATTATGGAACATGTCCGGGTGGCTCCCGGGCACTGCCCGCACGTTCGTCACATCGAGGAGTACCTCCATGAGCGGAGAGACCGCCGCCGTCGTCCGTGGACGCGTGTACGGAACCGTGCGGCTGCGCCACACCGAACGCGGCACGCCCGCCGCCCGGTTCACCGTGGTACAGGTCCCACGCGAGTACGACCGGGCACGCGGCCAGTGGCGCGACGGGGAACCGGTCCCGGTCATCTGCACCGTCACCGGCCCTCTTGCCCGGCACGTCGCCGAGTGCCTCACCGACGCCGTGCACGTGATCGCCACCGGCAACGTGGCCCTGCGCGACAACGTGCTCCATCTCGACTCCGCCCAGGTCGGCGTGGACCTCGCCCACCACGTCGCCTACATCGACGACACCCTGCCCGCCGTCCTCGCCGGACGCGCCCCCGCTCCGGCCCCGACCGCTGCGGCCACGCCCGAGCCCCCGCCCGCTCACCGCGCCGGAACGGCCCGCCCGGCCCCGGCAGGCCGCCCCGCCCAGGTTCCGGCAGCAGCGCCGGAGACCGACTGGTGGCGGTCCGCACCGCGCACGTCCTGGGACGCCGCCACCGCGCCCAGCCGCACCGGGCGCTGACCGCGCCCTCGATCCACCACCGCCCATCGCTGCACCGGCATGCCCGCCAGCCGCAGCCCTGTCACGGAGGTTCGCCGTGCCCAGCCCCGCCCTGCCCGAACGCGCCGCCCGCGCCGCGCTCGCCGCCCACTTCACCCCGGCCGCACTCGCCGCCGAGCTCGCCCAGTCCTCCGCCCAGGAGGTCTGGGAGCAGCGCGTCCGCCACGACAACAGCGGACGCCTGGCGCAGTACAAGCCGACGGACGAACTCGCCAACGCGCAGCTGTCCTGCCAGTTCATCATCCCCTCGGATGAGAGCTGGCCCACCGCCCTGGCCGACCTCGGTCCCGACTGCCCGCTCGGCCTGTGGGCCCGCGGCGGCGACCAGCTGCCGCACCTCACCGCCAACGCCGTCACGGTGACCGGCAACCGCAACGCGACCGAGCAGGCCATCACCCGGGCGCAGGCCTTCGCCACCGCCGTCGCCGAGGCCGGTCACACGGTCACCGCGACACTCGCGTACGGCGTCGACGCAGCCGCCCACCGGGCCGCCGCCCTGGCCGGACGGGCAACGCTCGCCGTCCTGCCACGCGGCCTGGACCGCGCCCACCCACACGACCACGCCCAGCTACTGAGCTCCGTCCCCGCGACCGGCGGCGCGGTGGTCAGCCTCTACCAGCCGGGCACCGCAGCCAGCGGCGCGACCCTCAGGGCCAGCGCCACCCTGCTCGCCGCGCTCGCACGCGCGGTGATCCTCATCGAGGCCATGGACCACGCCGAGGCGGCGATGCACACCGCCGAGGTAGCCGCCGCCCTCAACCGGCACCTGCTCGCACCGCCCGCCACCGAGGACATCCGCGCCGACGGCAGCACCCGCCTGCTCGCCGAGCAGCGCGCCGTCCTGGTCCCGGACCCCGCAGCGGCGCTCGCCCTGCTCTGACGTCCCCAGCCGCCCCGTGCCCGGCCATTCACCTCCGGGCACGGGCGTGCCCCAGAAGGAGTGACGGACCGCCATGCCCCGTACCACGTACACGCCATCGCTGCCCGGCCTCAGCACCACCGACGACCTGGACACCGTCATCAACTGGGGTCTCGGCGCCGACTCCACCGCCTATCTCGCACGGATACTCACCGATCCCGCCGCGCACGGGATCGACCTGGAGCGCACCGCCGTCCTCTACATGGCCACCGGCAGCGAGTGGCCCGAAACACGGCTGCTGTGCGAGGAGTTCATGCTCCCGCTGCTGCGCGAGCACGGCGTGCGCTTCGTCCAGCTGGCACGCAACGGGCACCTGAAGTCCGATGGATTCACGGTCCTGGACGACTCCCGCCACCCCGAGCGGCTCTTCGCCCGGGGGCCGTGGACGCTCTGGGACGACCTGGAGTCCGTCGGCACGGTCCCCCAGCAGGCCGGCACCCGCAAATGCAGCCTGTGGGCCAAGGGCGATGTCGGTGACTGGTGGCTCACCCAGGTCTTCGGCGGCCGCCCGTTCAGGCAGATCGTGGGCTTCAACGCCGACGAGCCCGGCCGCCCCACCAAGGACACGGCCAACTCGAAGGTCCCCGGACGCACCGGGGTGTTCCCGCTTGTGTCCTGGGGGTGGGGCCGGCAGCAGGTCGAGGACTACCTCCTGAAGCGGTTCGGCGTGCACTGGCCCAAGAGTTACTGCACCTTCTGCTGCTTCCCCGTCTCGATGGGCGCTCTGCCCGCCCACCTGGAGCGCATGCGGTCCCACCCGGAGATCGCCGGTGAGGTGCTGCGCCTGGAGTACACGGCGATGAGCCTCAACCCGAACGCGAAGCTGTACGGCAAGCGCACTCTCCTGGAGTTCTTCGACCCCGCCCTGCCCAGGGACCGGGCGTGTCTGGAGGCGTTCGAGCGCGAGCTCGACATGCCGTGGGCGCTCTACCACGTGCGCCGGCTGTTCCTGCTGTCCGCCGACGGCGAGCAGCGCCCGGTGATGCGCTCCACCGAGCGCGTCGACCTCGGCCGCCCGCAGCAGCTGGCCCGGCGGCTGCTCTCCATCTCCGAGAGGCACCGCGTCGAGGCCGAGCACGACCCGGTGTACGGGCGCGCCCGGGCCTGGATCCGCCCCCGCACACAGGGCCGGCCGATGGCGGAGGAACTCTTCGCCACCGCCCCCGCCCGCGTGATCGACAAGCAGGACAAGTACTTCGAGCGGGAGTGGGACGCCCTGATCTCAGGCCCCGCCGCCCAGCTCCCGCTCGCCTGAACCGCCCCCTCACCCCTCCTTCGGAAGGACGTCCCCGTGCGCGCATCCATGGCCCCAGCCGCTGCTCCTCCTTCGCTGCTCCTTCGCCGTGCTGTACCTGGCCACGCCGTCGGGAGCTGACGTACGGGCCGCCATGCAGGCCGGGCTGCTGGCCTGCATGACGACTCCGGCCCAGGGCAACGTGATCCCGCCCGGCGCGCTGTACGCCTGCGACAACGGCAAGTTCGGCAAGGGCTGGCCCGGGGCCGATGCCTGGTTCGCCTGGCTGAAGGCGACCGTCGACCGCTACGGACGCGAGCTCTGCCTGTGGGCCGTAGCCCCCGACGTTCCGCTGGACGCCGCGGCGACCCTGGCCGAGTCGCTGCCGTGGCTGGAGCGGATCCGCTCCCTGGGCGTCCCGGTCGCCTTCGCCGCCCAGGACAGCAGCGAGCACGGCCTCATCCCCTGGGACTTGATCGACGTGCTGTTCCTCGCAGGCTCCACCCAGTGGAAGACCTCACCCGCCGCCCACCGCCTGGCCCTTGAGGCCAGCGAGCGCGGCCTGGCCGTCCACATGGGCCGAGTCAACTCCCGCCGGCGACTGCGCATCGCACAGGCCTTCGGCTGCACCAGCTGCGACGGCACCTACCTCGCCTTCGGGCCCGACACCAACCTCCCCCGCCTCCTGGCCTGGATGAACGAACTCCACACCACCCCAACGCTGTTCGGAGACGAAGCATGACGACCCGCCTGCGCCACATCGGCGCCGCGATCATGGGCATCCTCGACCCCATTCCCTCCACCGTCCCCTCCCCGATGAGCGAAGAGGAAGGCGCCTGGGTCCGCGCACACGCCTGGACCAAGGGACTACGCAAGATCGACGACGCCTACCCCCACGGCTTCCACCGCTGGTGCTCCTGCGAGCGCGGCATCTGCCCCGGCTGCGCCTCCGGGCACCACGACCGGTGCGTCAGCGCCCGCGGCCCCCGCGTCGACAAGCACGCCGACACCATCACCGACGCCCAGGGATTCGTCGTCGCCGTGATCCGGTACGGACCAGGCCAACGACCCTGCCGGTGGCTCTGCCCCTGCCCTCACCCGGCAGACGTCGAAGAAACCGCTGACACGGGCCAACCCGAGAAACCCCCTGCCGCCCAGCACGCCGTCCCCGCGCACCGGCCTGCAGCCGCCCCGGAGGGACAGCTCACCCTCTTCGCGAGCGGCCCTCAGGAACGCGGGGACGGGGAGGCACCGTGATGTTCCCGGTCCAGGAGACCCTGCCGTTCGAGGACCTGCGGGAGATACCGACCGCGTCGCCCTGGTGCCAGCGGTGGCGCGAACGCACGCACTCCTGGCGGCACGTCCGGGACGGAGGCTTCGACGCCCGCCACTACGAAGTCGCACCGCTCAACGAGGCGCAGGCCGAGAAGTTCGTCATCACCCACCACTACTCCGGGTCCTACCCGGCGGCCACCCAGCGACTTGCCCTGTACGAAACGAGCACGGGTGAGCGACAGCTGAGTGGTGTCGCCGTGTTCGGAGTCCCCGTCAGCGAGGCCGTGCTGACGAAGCCCCTGCCACAACTCCGGCCCTACACCGAGTCCTTGGTGTGCCTGCGGTTCGTTCTCCTCAATGAGTGCCCCGGCAATTCCGAATCGTGGTTCCTCGCCCGCTGCTTCGACGCCTTGCTCGCTGCCGGGGTGCGCGGCGTGGTCTCGTTCGCCGACCCTGTGCCGCGCCGGACCGCCTCAGGCGCTCTGGTCATGCCCGGGCACGTCGGGACGATCTACGCGGCGACGAACGCGGTGTACGCCGGCCGGGCAACCGCCCGCACGGTCAAGCTGCTGCCCGACGGCACCGTATTCCACGACCGCGCGGCCCAGAAGATCCGCCGCCAGGAGCAGGGCTGTGAGTACGCCGCCGCCCAGCTCACCGCGCTCGGCGCTCCGCGGCTGCGGCCCGGCAGCGACCCGGCCCTGTGGCTGCGCGAGGCCCTGACCGCGGTCGGCGCCCGCAACCTCCGCCACCGCGGTGCGCACCGCTACGTGTTCCGGCTCGGCCGAACCCGCCGCGAGCGGGAGGAGATCGAGCTCGGCCTCCCCGCTCTGTGGCCCTACCCCAAGCAAGCCGACGCCGAGCCCGCGGCCACCTGGGCGGAGTCCCCGGCATAGCCGTCCGACCGCGGACTGCACGCCGTCCTGCGCACCCAGTCCCACCGCCCACTCCTCGACGCAACTGGAGCTGACATGCCTTCGCGAACCGCCAACCGCCCGCCCCGCACCCCCGTTTTGACCTCCTACGATCTCCTCGCACCCCAGCTGTCCGGCGGCAAGGACAGCGCGGTCATGATGGCCGTGTTCATGGAAGAAGCCCGGACCGCCGGCGTAGCCGACCGCGTCATCTCCTACCACTCCAGCCTCGGTGTGCTGGAGTGGCCGCCCGTGGTCTTCGACGGCATCCGCTACCCGGGGGTGTCCGAACTCGCTGCGCTGCAGAGCAACGCCTTCGGCGTTCCGCCCGACCGGCACGTCGAGGTCACCCGCACGATGCCGGGCCCGGACGGCACCCGGATGCCGCACAGTCTGCTGACCGAGATCGCGGCGTACGGTCGCTTCCCCCGCATGGGCAGCCCCTACTGCCGAAAGGCCGCGAAGGAGAGCGTGGTCTCCAGCGCCTGGACGCCGATGGTCAGCCGCCTCAAGCGCGAGCTCGGCCGCCCGGTGCGGATCCTGAAGGTCATGGGCCTGCGCAGCGACGAAGGAGCCGACCGTAAGAAGCGCCCTGCCTTCCGTACGGTGCTGGCCAACAGTGCGCGGGTCGTGGACGAGTGGCTGCCCGTCAAGGACTGGTCGACGGACGCGGTCAAGGAGTGGCACGCCGACGCACCCGTGCCGTACTGCTGGACGTACGACTCGGTGCCCGGCGCGGGCGACTGGGCCGGAACCTCCCGCTGCTCGTGCTCGCTGTGTGTCTTCGCCTCCCGCGCCGACGTGCTGCTCTCTGTCGGCCGGCGGCCGCGGCTGGCTGACCTGTACGCCGAGGTCGAGCAGGTGCGGGGCGACAGCTTCCGCGCGGACTGGCGCATCACCGACCTGATCCGCCACGCCAACACCTGCGGGGCACCCGACCCCGGCGTCGTCTGCCCGGACGACGGGCCCGAGTTCACCGCCCTGCAGGAGCAGGTCCGGGAAACGCTGAAGAAGGACCCCCGCAAGGAACCCGAGATGGCCCGGCACAGCGGGCGAGCCCTGTGCGACGGCTGCACCGACCACAACTGATACCCGCGTGTGCCGGGCCGGGTCTGGACGGACCCGGCCCGGCACACGTCTCCCTTTACAGTGGATTCAAGGAGATGACCATGGACACCAACCCCACCGCCCTGCTTCTCGACCTCGCCGCCAGCGCCCAGGACCTGAGTGACCGGGAGGCGCTGCAGAACCTTCTCGCCACGGGCCACCACGCCTGGTGCGAGGGCGTCGCCGACGTCCAGTCCGGCATCCGCCGGGAAGTCGCGAGCCTGTCCGACGCCCAGCTCGCCGAGCGGTGCTCTGCTGTCGGCGCTCCGTGGGAGGAGGGGATGACGCGCGGCGAGGCGGTCTCCGCGCTCGCGTTTGCCACCTGGGATGCCGCGCCGGCTGCCATGGCCTACGCGGAGCTGGAAGAGCGCGCTGCGCTCTTCGGTGTCTGCCTTCTTGGCGAGGAACTTCTGTAGCCGCCTCTCGCGCTGGGCTGGACACGAACCCCCCAGCTTTGGCATTATCGAACCTGTCGCGCTCGACCGGGCGCCGGCACCGTCTTGCCGATCCTTCCAAAGGGGCCCAGATGTCTCCCGCCGAGCGGCTCGTGGACACCGCGCAGATCGTGTCCGAGTTCGGCACGAGCAAGCCCCGGATCAGCGAGTGGAGCAACGACCCGGACAGCGGATTCCCCGCGGTCGCGCACACCGAGGGCCGCAAGCGGTTCTGGCACCACACTGAGGTCGCGGAGTTCTTCGCGCAGCGCGCCCCGAAGAAGCGCACGCTGCCGGCCGCGGTACTCGAGGCCGACCAGGACGAGCTGCTGACCAAGCGGGAGGTGGCCAAGCTCCTGGGCTACACCCGTACCTCCACCATCGACGCCTACTTCCGCGACCGGCCCGGGTACTTTCCCGAGCCCGACGAGGACGTCGACGGACCGATGTGGCGCCGCGGCACGATCGTCGCCTGGGCCAGCAACCGGCCCGGCAAGGGCCGGCGCAGCTCCGCCCCGGCCGCCGCGCTGCCCCCGGTGTCGGTCGACGGGGACCCCGACGAGCTGCTCGGTACGGCCGAAGTCGCGAGCCTGCTCGGCTACGGCAGTGTCGCTTCCTTCTCCAGCGCCCTCTACCAGGGGCGCATCCCCGAGCTGCCGGAGCCGGAGACCCTGGAGAGGGAAGAGGGCAGCCGCGGCAGGGCCCGCAAGAAGTGGCGGCGGGCCACCGTCGTCGCCGCCGCCCGCACGCGCGGTGTGCTGCCGGCCGCCGACCAGGACGAGAACCAGGACCTGGTCGGCGCCGCCGAAGCGGCCCAGATCCTCGGATACAAGGATGCCGACAGCTTCATCAGCGCGCTCGGACACGGGCTCCTGCCCGATCTCGAGCAGCCCGACGGGTTCGAGTACCGCCGCGGCAGTGCCGGCCGACCGCGCCAGCAGCGCTGGAGACGCTCCCGCCTCGAGGAGCTGGCCGCTCGCCGGTCCTCGACGCCCTGACTACAGCGCACCAACCCCGCGTCACACGCGGGATACCGTAAGACCGCGGCCTCTGGTTTAAGGGATCGACGAACTCCCGGCGGGCCAGACGCCGCACGATGGCCGGTATGGAGAGGCCAGCCACCTCTCCGCCGCGAAGCCGCACGGCTTCGCGGCACCGGCCATCGCCGTTACGGCCTGTGCCTCGCCTCAGCTGCCGGGCTGCAAGTCTTTGCCGCCGTCGTTCCCGGACGCGGCGCCGTCTCCTTCGGCCCGGCCCGCCGGCTGCCAGGGCGCTTGGGGCGTGTACACCGGGACAGCAGTCTGCGGAAGTCCGCCCAGACTTCGTACGCCTCGTAGCCGAACATCACGTGGCTTCCCCGGGATTGACGGAAACCAGCAGGCCGTCGCCCGGCCACAGGGCGCACCCGGCTTCCGCCCAGGCCAGTTGCCTGCCGACCTCGACCAGGACCTCGATACGGTCGGCGGGCCCGTACGTCTGATAGCGCTCGGCCGCCGGATCGTAGACCCGGACCTCGCTCCGCGGGCCGGAGCACACCAGGGCACGGGCGATATCCGGCAGGCCCAAGCTGAGCCCGTCGCATTCACGGTCCTGGATGAGCTGAAGCAGGTCCGCGGTGACCGCAGCCCAGTCGCCGACCTCCCCCCAGCGCGCTCCGCCGTCCAGCTCGTGGGTGAGCGTGGACAGCGGCACGATCTCACCCTGCCGGCGGCCGCGGGTGAGGCGTTCGTAGATGCGTGCGCCGTCAGGCTGCCGGACGTGCGGGTGCAGCAGCGAGGCTGCGGCCACGAGCGAGGTGTTGATCTCCTGGGATGCGGCCGGGTAGTAGGCCTCGTGGGCGAAGAGCAGGTACACCTCACCGGTCGGCTGCTCGGGACGGTCTTGGGGCATGTGCGTTGCCTCCTTCGTCGTGACGGGGGTTGTGTGGTCGGCTGAGGGCTCGGGCTGGTGGCGGGGTTGGGGCGGATAGGGACCCAGCGGCTGCTGTCGGCCAGACCGGTCTTGGCGGTCGGGCGATGCGCCGCCCTTCGTGGGCGTGACGATCCGGCTGGTCTGGACGGCGAGTTGCAGCATCAGCCGCTCGCGGGCGATGAGCTCGCTGGAGGCCGAGCGGGTGTCGCGGCGCTGGAGCAGGTCTGCCGTGTCGAACAGCTGGTGGTGGCCGACCTTGACGGCGCGCCGCACCTCGTAGCGGTCGCTGCGAAGAGCCGCTTCGACGAGGCCGGTGTGAAGAGCGGCGAGGCGCTGCAGGTAACGGCAGGCGGCTTCGGCCTCGACGATCCGGACGTTCTCGCCGGCGCGGGCATCGAACCGCTCGGGCAGGTGCTCCACGAGCAGGGGGGCTAAGGCGGCCGCGGGCACCACGATGCTGAAGGGGACGCCATGCGTGATCGCGAAGATGGCCGCGATCAGAGTGAGGGCCGTGACGACGGCGGTGGCCGGCCGTACGGTCATGGGGCCGAGGCGGATGAGGTGTGCCGGTCGCCTGGCCAGCCAGCGCAGGACAAGGCGCTGGGAGCGAGTCGCGATCGGGGTGAACACGGCGATCCGGTGGGGCTGTTCGGGCAGGCTGCCGTCGGCCGGGACACTCCAGTCAATCCACCCCCATCCGGCCCGTTCACGGATCAGGACCGGTTCGCAGCCATCCGCGCAACCGGAGCCGCAGCAGACGTGGCCGCCGTGCACCGCGCGGGACCGCTTCCTCTCCCACCGCTGCTGCTGTTGCTGGAACGGGCGCAGCCGCTGAGCGATTTCGCTGGTCGGCGGTGTCTGGGTGGTCATGGTGTGCTTCCTTCCAGCAGGTTGGTCGATGCGGTGACACAGGTGGTGCAGCGGCCGTCACCGTCGGGGTGGGCGCGCCGGGGAGTTGGGCCGGGGCAGGTGCGGCACGGTGGCCAGCCCAGGCATGCGGGGCAGAGGTCTTCGCCGGGGGCGGTTGTGGGAACGCCGCAGCCGGCGCACTCGACGAGCGCTCGGTAGGTCAGGGCCTCGGTCACCGTGCGGGCGGCGGACGCCGTGGACGACCGCTCGGCCGGCAGCCGCCCGTACGGTTCGTCGTCCAGGACGTCGCCGTGGTGGTGACGGCTGTCCAGAGTGGCGGGCGGCGGATAGGCCTGAGCGGCCCGCAGACGGGCGGCGATGATCGCACCAACCGTGGTGCGCACTGGGTTCGGCAACGGCCGGTCGGTGATGACGTGGCGCAGCTGCTCGCTGCTCCAGCCGGACTCCATCATCACGGTGAGCATGCGGCCCTGGTCGGTCAGCACCTTCCCGGTCAGCAGGAGTTCGGGGCGGCTGCTGCCGATCTCGAGCAGTAGCTGGATTCCCGGATGCATCTCGTCCGCCGGAGGCGCGGCCGGCGGGGACGCTGGTGCGTCCGGCTGGTCCGTCCCTGCAGGTGTCGCGACGTCGGCGCGGTCGCACGGACGGAGGGATCTGGTCTTCTGCTTGTTGGTCTTCTTTCTGTTGGTGTTCTTAGTGGGGCGATTAACCGACGTCGGGTTATCCACCGGTGGAAAACCCGACATCGGCCCGGACCTGCTGTTTTGCAGGCTGGGCAGGTCGGTGATGAAGTACGCGGCCGCGCCGAGGGTGCCGTCGGGGTGGCGCTCGCGTTCCCGGAGCAGGAAGCCGTGCTTCTCCAGCTCCTTGAGCCCGCTCTTGACGGCTGCCTCGCCGTCGCGGCCGCGGCGCGCCAGGTCGGTGACGCTCATCCGCCAGCCGTCCCGGTGCGTGCTGATGAGCCCGAACAGGCCCTGGGCTTTGAACGACAGCCGGGGGTCGCGGAACAGGCCGTTGGCGATCTGGGTGAACTGGTCCCCGGCCATCACCCCACGGCGGATCCCCGCCCCGAAGCCGGGCCCGGCCTCACCCGCTGGCACGAAGGCGAGCGCCGTGCCGACTGCCGGCGCGAGGTCGGCACCGCCGGAGGCCGGGCGGTCCGTGATCGAGTACACGATCTCGCCGAGCGTCCCGTTGTCGTGCCTGAGCTGTTCGCGGACGAGGTAGCCGTGCCTCTGCAGTTCGCTCAGGCCGCCGCGTACGGCGTCCCGCCCGTCGGGTCCGGCGCGCACGAGGTCGGCGACCGTCACGTGCCAGCCGGCGCGGTGGGTGCTGATGTAGCCGAAGATTCCCTTCGCCTTGAAGGAGAGCCGGCTGTCGCGGAACAGGCCGTTGGCGATCTGGGTGAACTGGTCCGCCGCCATCACCCCACGGCGGATCCCCGCCCCGAAGCGGCTCATCGTGCTTCCTCGCACGCCATGTGCGCGCGGCCGCTGACGCCTTGGAGCAGGCGTGCGGGCGCGAGGTGGCCGGGGCCGCTGGGTGAGAAGACGTAGGCGAGATCCATGCCGTCAGCTCACCCGGCGCCCCCGACCAGGCTGACGGCCACAGCCCCCGACCACCGGTCACGATCCGGCAACATGCGCACTGGGCTGCCGTGGTCGGGCTTGTGGTCGGGCCGACCACGGGTCTTCCCCGTGCTCGGGAACGATGCGCAATCGCGGCTGCGCAGTGACAGCGGAACTCGTTGCGCAGTCGGCTGCGCAACGGGTCCGGGTCGTGCGCAGTCGGCATGTGCAGCCGACTGCGCACAGCGGACAGGCACCGCCGGCCTTGGCTCTGCGCAGGAGGCCAAGTCGTGCGCAACCGGGCTGCTACGGCCTGCCCCTGAAGGCTGCGCGCGCCCGATCGACCGGCGGCCTCTCCCTCTCTACCCCCTGAGCTCGCTGCACCAGTTCAACCGTCCGCGCCGCCCTTTACGCCGGTGGTCGGTTCAGGCGTGCCCGGTCGTTGTCGGTGCCCCGTGGTCGGGGCTGTGGTCGGGCCGACCATGGGCCCGACCACGGGCTTTGTGTCCCCATCGTGACCGTGGTCGGGGGCTCATGGTCGGTGGTCGGGTCGGGGTCGACGGGTTTTCTCAAGGTCAGCAAGTACACGTTCTGACCTGGGAGTTTGACCATGTCCCCTGGCAAGCAGGCGTCGGAGAGCGACGCTGCTCCTCCGATGGCCGCAGGCATCGAGCTGGAGAAGATGAGGCGCCGCGTCCGCCTGTCGCGCCTGGCCCTGTTCACCGCGATCGCGGCCGGTCCCGTCGCCCTGGGCGTGGCGGTGATGTCCGGCCCGACCACGGCCAAGGCCGCCCCCTCGGACAAGCCGGCCGCTGTGCGCACCGCGGCCGCCGCGGCCGACCCGGTGGGCTATGCGCAGGTGTTCGTCGGCGCGTGGTTGCGCAGCAGTTCCGACGACGAGGGCAGTGCGCAGGCGCGGCTTGCGCAGTTGCTCGCGCCGGACGTCGATCTGCCGGACCCGGTCGCCGGTGCGCAGCCGGAGCTGGGGTCGGTGACCCCGGTGCGCAGTGCGCAGCGCGACGCCGGCGAGTGGGCGGTGACGGTGGCTGCGCAGTACGCCGACGGACGGGTGCGCTACTTCGTTGTCCCCGTGGCCGCCGACGCGAGCGGGAGTTCGTTCGCCGTGACCGGTGCCCCGGGGGTGGTGGCGGGCCCGGCGCGCGCCGTGGTGGCCCGGTCGCCGTACGGCGTGAGCGTGCCGTCCGGCAGCGATCTGGCGTCCGCGGTCGGGGAGTTCTTCGGCGCGTACCTGACCGGGGCCGGGGAGGTGGATCGCTACCTCGCGCCCGGGGTGAAGCTGTCGCCGGTTTCGCCCGCCCCGTACCAGGCGGTCGCGGTCCAGGAGGTGTGGGGCGCTGAGGAGGCCGCGGCCGCCGAGCAGGTGCCGGCCGACGGTACCGAGGTCCGCGTCCGCGTCCAGGTCGAGGCCCGGGATGACGCCGGGCGCTGGCCGCTGGCGTACGACGTCGCCCTCAAGTCCCGCTCCGGCCGGTGGGAAGTCGCAGCGCTGGAGTCCGGGACCGTCCGGGACGGGGGTGCCCGGTGAACACGGTGCAGAGCATGATGCTCGCCGGGCAGCTGGACGACCTCGGCGACAGCTGGATCAACATGTTCGAGGACTGGGCAACCAAGGGCCTGCAGGCCGGTCTGATCGTGCTGGTCGTCGTCATCATGATCCAGAAGTTCAGCCTGAAGGCCGGGATCGGCGCCCTGCTGCTGATGATCATCGCGCTGGGGCTGTACGACTCCCGCGAGGACCTGGCGGACATGTTCACCGACGAGGTGAAGAACCCGGCCAAGGGCGCGCCCGCCGTGCCCGGCGTCGTGCAGGGTCCCGAGCCGCTCGCCCGGGTGCACTCGGACGGCGCGGGAGGCCGGCTGTGAGCGCGGCGGCCGCGGGGCGGGTGGGCCGCTTCTACACCTCCGCCCGCCGCCACCCGTGGGTGCTGGGCAAAGTCGCCGACTGGAAGATCCCGCTCGGCCCGTACACGCCCGCCCAGATCGCGGTCGCGGTGGGCGGCGGCTTCCTGCTGGTCAAGACGATCGGCTGGTGGTCGTGGATGGGCCCGGTGCCCATCGTGGCCTGGGTGTTGACGGTCTGGGCGGTACGCCGGCCGAAGATCAAGGGGCGCGCCCCGTTGCAGGCGGCGCTGGGCTGGGTGCTGCTCGCCTGGCAGCCGCAGGGCGGCCGGATGGGCGGGAGGGCCGCCCGGGACCGCCTCTCCCGTCCTCTGCTCGGCGGCTTCACCGTCGAAGAGGCTGATCCCGCTGTCTCGGCGGTGGCGGCGCCGCCGCGCGCCGACCAGCCAGCAGTCGGCCGGAGCGCGCCCCGGGGCCGGGCTGCCCGTCCGTCCGCAGGGCCGCGCTCAGAGCCGCAGGCTCGCCCGGCGCCGACGGGGCCGGTGTCGGGTGTGCCGGTGTCGGGTGTGCAGCAGTTGCTCGCCCTGGCCCAGCAGGCGGGGGGTGCGCGGTGAGGGTGCCGATCCGTCACATCGCCGGGCATCTGGTGTGGTCGACGCACGGCAGTGTGTGGGCCCTCTACCGGCTGCACCCCGGTCCGGACGCCCGCGGCCGCCGGGAGGAGACCGTCCAGGGCACCTACGTGCCGGCCGCGGTCCGCGACGAGCAGCTCGCGAAGATCACGCACTTGATCCGTTCGTTGACGGGGGCGCCGCGCCTGTTCGGGCTGTGCGCACAGGTCGACCCAGGCGAGATCGCCCTGCGCATGATCGAGGGCATCGAGCCCGGCGCCCAACCTCCCGGCGACGCGCATCCGTGGGTGGAGAACGTTGAAGCCACCCTGGACCTGCTGAACGACCAGGAGATGCACCGGCGCACCCTCTGGCTGGCGGTGCCGCTGCAGAACGACGCCGCGGGCGGGCAGATGACCGCATCGCTCGGCGCGATGTGGGCGGACGTCGCACCGATGCTGGGCATGCGAGCGGCACCCGTGGCACGCCGCGAGGTGACCGCCTACCGCGAGCAGGCCTTGCGGGTGGAGGCCGCACTCGCCGGCGGCGTCGCCCTGCGCCCGGCCCGCCCGGCAGAGATCGTGTGGATGATCCAGCACGCTCTCCACCGCGGCCTGGACGAGCCGCTGCTCACCGAGGCCGAGACCAGCGACCTGTACGGCGGACAGCTGAGGACGGGGATGCTGCACTCCCCCAGCTACGCCGACCTCGGCCAGGCCCGCCTGCAGGAGGGCGGTGTCGACCCGGCTCTCGACGACGCCGACGACCTGACCGGCGGGGACCGGATCGGCCGGTCGGGCAGCAAGGCGTGGTGGCGGCTGAGGACGTCGTCGCCGCTCAAGCGGCGGTGGCTGCAGGTGGAGTCCGACGCCGGGGTGGGCTACCAGGCTCAGCTGGCGCTGGCCGAGTGCCCCCCCGCGGTGAGCCAGGACGCTGCTGACCTGTTCGCCCAGTTGGAGACCCTGGATTTCCCCGTCGACTACACCGTCGACCTCACGCTGGTGCCGGCCGAGAAGGCCCGCGACCAGGTGCGGCGCAAGAAGAACGAAATCATCGACCAGGCCGACCAGTACGACGCCCGCCCCACCGGCATGCCCGCCTCGCTCACCGAGGCCGCCCGCGACCTGGGCGAGCTCGACGCCCGCCTGTCCCGCACCAGCGTGGAGGTCGAGGTCCAGTCCGTGACGGTCCTGACCGTGTGGGGTCCGACCGCCGCCGTCTGCGACGCCCGCGCCCGGGCCCTGGCCGCGCTGCTCGGCGGCGCCGACTACCGTGCGGTCCGCCCGGCTGGCCTTCAAGAGGCCCTGTTCACCCTCGGTCTGCCCGGCACCGCACGGCCCGGTGTAGTCAGGGAGTTCACCCAGCACCAGGTCAGTGAAGACTGGGCGCTGGGCGGAGCCTTCACCGCCTCCGAGGTCGGCGACCCCAACGGCATGTTCCTCGGTATCGACCTGGACTGCGGCACCACCCGCCCCGTCATGATCAACGTGGCGGACGCGCCGAAACAGGACGCCTCCGCCTCTATGGGCGTCGTCGGAGATCTCGGCGCAGGCAAAAGCGTCCTGGAGAAGCTGATCTCCGAGGCAGTGTGGGCGCGCGGCGGGGTCGCGATCTGCATCGACCGCACCCCTGTGCGGGAGTGGGCGGGCTTCGCCCGCACCGCGGCCGCGGGCCGCTGCCAGATCATCGACGCCGCCCAGGCCGAGGTGTCCATCGACCCCCTGCGCATCTTCGCTGGCCCCGAAGGCCGCCACTACGCCCTGTCCTACCTCACCCTCCAGCTCGGCATCGGCCCCATGAGCACCAGCGGGGAAGTCCTGCACCACGCCGTGGAGCGGGCCGCAGTCGGCGAAGCCCCCTCCATGCACCGGGTCCTGGAGGTCCTCGAGGAGATGGGCGGGGCGGAGGCGGGCAAGCGGCAGGACGCGGCCGCCACGCTCGCCGGACTCATCCGCGTGGTGGCCAGCAATCCTCTCGCCGCGATGGTGTTCGACCCAGCCCTGCCGCCCGTGCGGCTGGACGCCTCCAGTGCCTCCGACATGATCGTGATCACGACGACCGGACTGAAGCTGCCGCCCAAGGCCGCGTTCGACAAGCCCGAAGTGCTCCACCAGCAACCCCTGGAAGCCCTGATCGGCCGCGCGGTCCTCTACCTGATCGCGGCGATCGCCCGGCAGACCGCGTTCGAGGACCCCGAACGGTTCACCGCGGTGGTGACAGACGAGCTGTACTGGCTCACCTCGTCCGCCGAAGGCACCGCCCTGGTCCACGAGATCCTCCACGACGGCCGCAAGCACGGCGCCGGGCTGATCGCCGGATCCCACGACGCGGAAGAACTCGGCCCCGACCGCGGGCTGATGGCCTACCGCGCGCTCGCCCGCACCACCGACCGCGAACGCGCCCGCCGGGGGCTGGAGTTCCTCGGTCTCGATCCGAACGACCCTGAGCTGCTGCGGCTGGTAACCACCGGCCTGTCCCCCGTCGGACAGCGCGGCCGCGAAGGCGAGTTCCTCATCGCGTGCCCGCGGCAGAACATCGGCCGGATCAAGGTCAGCATCCCGCGCATCAAGCGGATCTCCTCCTCCATCACCACCACGCCGGGACGCCGCACCACCGCGCCCGCGCCGCTCGCCGGCGCCGCTGCGGGCGACCGTCAGAAGGAACTTTGATGACCTCTTTCGCTCCCCGTCGCTCGAGGCGTCTCGCCGCAGCCGCGAGCGCCCTCACGGCCATCGCCGTCGCCGTCGGCGTGCTCGTCCTGGTGCTCGGGGCGAGCCTGCCGGAGACCTGGTGGCCACGCACTGGACACGCCTTCGCCGCCGACACCGCCGGGACGCCCGCAGGCGCGTGCGATCTGATAGCCGGTCCGGCCAAGGCGTACTGCGAGCGCGGCCGCCACGCCACGAGCGCCGCTCCCGCCCAGGGCAGCAGCGCCGCCGCCTGGAAGCTGGTCCCCGCCGCGGCGGTGCTGGGGGCGCTCGTGATCTGGCGCCGCGCTCCGGCAGGGCGAGGGCGGGCTTGAGATGTTCCGTCCAGACCGCGCAACTCTGCGCTCGGCCGGCTTCGTGGCGCTGCTCACCGGCGTGTTCGTCATGGTGAACAGCCAGGTCGTGTACGCGGCCAGCAGCAACAGCGAGACCGGAGACCTGCTCGCGCCGCTGAACATCACCTCCTCCGAGGGGGTACCGATCAACGGCTACGAGCTGAACGCCGACGGCGGCTCGATCGTCGCCTTCAAGATGCAGGCCTTGGCCTTCGCCCTGTCCGGGCTTTTCACGCTGATCCGGCTGCTGGTCGGCCTGGCGGGGTGGGCGATCGAGCTGGCCTTCCGGTTCCCGCTGCTGAAGATCCTGACCCGTCCGGCTCAGAAGGTCGCCGACACCTACGACAACGTGGTCGTCGACACGCTCGGGCTGAAGGGTCTGCTGCTGGCCTGGGCGTTTGTTTTCGCAGGGTTCATGATCGTGCGCGGTCGTGTCGGCCGCGGTCTGGGCGAGATCTTCCTGACCCTGCTCATCGGGGCGATCGCCGCTTCGGCTCTCATCCGCCCTGACACGCTGCTCGCCCAGGACGGACCCCTGGGACAGTCCCAGCAGGTGGCCTCCGAGGTCGCCCAGCAGAGCGTCAACTCCTACGACTGGGGCGGCAAGCTCGCTAGCCGTGGCCCGTGCGCTGGCATGGCCGGCATGCAGGAGGTCAAGTGCCTGGAACTTGAAGGCGACAAGCCTGTCTCCGCCGAAGAGGTGGCCCGCCCGATCCAGGACTCGATCACCAACGCCCTGATCGTGAAGCCGTACATGCTGCTGCAGTACGGGCGCATCCTCGACCCGGCCAAGACTGCCGACCGCAAGGCCTACGCGGTCCACCTGAAATGGATCACCGGTGGGTACAAGGCCGACGCCAAGAAGGACAACGAGGACAAGGAAGACGCCTGCAGTCTGATCAAGGGCGAGGCGAGGAAGTACTGCGAGCGCGACACCGACGACGCCCCTGGGAACGACGGAAACGGCACCCTGCCGGAGCTCACCCCAGGTGGGGAACTGCTCGACGCCTCCAACGCGATCGTCACGGACGAGGACCGCGAGTTCTACGCCTTCATGCAGGACATGAAGAAGGCCGGCGATGTCGGCAAAGCGTGTGCCGACTATGCGCAGAAGCCCACCTGGTGGCGCGTCGGCGGCGCCGCCCTGCTGCTCATCGCCGCGCTGTTCATCTGCGGCATGCTGCTCTCCAGCGCCATCGTGCTGCTGGGCACCCAGGGCATCTGCGTGGCTGCCGCAGCTGCGGGCGGTGTCACCTTCATCGCCGGCATGCTGCCCGGGCCCGC
Source organism: Streptomyces graminofaciens (assembly GCF_030294945.1). NCBI lineage: Bacteria > Bacillati > Actinomycetota > Actinomycetes > Kitasatosporales > Streptomycetaceae > Streptomyces > Streptomyces graminofaciens. The sequence goes on from NZ_AP018448.1 coordinate 26,019, forward strand.
ACGCCAGTCCGTGTGGAAATGGCTGTCGATCTGGGGCATCTCGGTCCTGACCGTGGTCGGGATCTGTGCGTTCATCCCGTTCTTTGGCATCGCCGTGGACGCCACCATCACCGACGGGCCCGACTTGATGGTGGAGCGGATCCTGCTGATCGACGTCCTGGCCGTCGCGGGCGCGGCCGGGCACCGCAGGCTCCTGACCGGGATCGCCTCCTTCGGGCGGCGTATGGCCATGCGGATGCGCTACGCCAAGGTCGGCGGCACCCACATGCCCGGCGACACCTCTGAGCTCGGCGCGGCGCTCGCCATGAACTCGCCCGCCGCGCTGGGCGGTTACGGCGGGGGCCTGCGTGCCTTCACCGGTGGCGGGGGCGGCCGGTTCGGGCTGCTCGGCACCCGGCAGCGCCTGATGGGCGCGCTGACGTCGCTGGCCGACGGCGCGGGCATGCCCGTGGACACCGGACGGGTGCTGGCCGATGCCACAGCCGAAGCAGGGCGCGGGCTCGCCCCACTCACCGCGGCGGCCGCTGTGGGCGGGGTCGGTGCTCGGCTCGGTGCGAAGGGCGGTCACTGGCTGCTGATCGGCCGTCGGCCGGACAAGGAGCAGCTGGCCAAGTGGCGCAAGCCCACCGCCGACGGCGACCCGGACGCGGGCGGCCCGTCCGGCGGACCAGGCGGCGGGTCGGGCGGCGGAGGGCCCCGTCGTCCCGGCGGTCCGCCCGACCGCTACCGCGACGAGGACGGCCGGGTCGTCGACCGCCGCTCGGGGGAGGTGCTGCACGACCAGAACACCGACCGCACCTTGCTGTCGACGCGCGCACACAACCGCCTGGTCCGTTTCCGCGGATACCGCATCCTCAACCGGGGCGGCCGCACCGCGTACGGGGCGACAGCAGGTCTCCCGGCAGGCGTCCGCCGGGCCCGATCGGGCGGATCGCAGTACGCGCAGGACGCCCGCCAGCAGGTGCGGGTGTGGAGCAACACCGTCCGCGAGGACGGCCGTGCCTGGGCTGAGGCGGGACGGCAGGTAGCCCGGTCCGGCCCCTTCCGCAGCCGCCGCCTGCCGACAGCGACGACAGTGTCCTCCCCGCGGCCGAACCCGGTGCAGCCGCCGACGGCGACTACCGGCAGCCCTGCGGGCCGTCCGGGGCCAGCCCCATCTGGGCCGAGCGCGCCGGCGTCTACGGCGGGAGGCAGCGCCACGCCGACGTCCCCGAACCGGCTCGCGGGCGGTAACGCCCCGCGTCCGGCGAGTCCTGCGCCGAACAGGACGGGTTCGGCCCTTCCCGGCGCAGGAAGCACTGGCAACACCACGCGCGACGAGGCGCGTCGGCGGATGCAGGAGCTGATGCGTCGGACCGCTCCCGAAGCGGAGCGTCTGCGCCGTGAGCGGGGCCAGCAGCCGCCGGCCGAGGACGGTGATGCCGAGTGAAGCGGGCACGGCGCCGCCTGGGTCGGTGGGGATGCGTGAGTGTGCTGCTGCTGTTCACCGCCGTGTGCTGCGCGGCTCCTGTCTCGAACGCGATCAGCGCGTACGTCGCGCTGCAGACCGGGCTCCAGGACGATGCCGATGGTGGGATCGCCGACGGCGGCAGCACGGCGGACATCCCCGCCCGGATGCTGGCTGCTTATAACAAAGCCATACAGCAAGTCGGGAAGTACGTGCCCAAGTGCCAGGGCATGCGCTGGCCGATCCTTGCCGGAATCGCCAGGGTCGAGTCGAACCATGCCGTCGGCCGCAACATCGCTGCAGGCGGCGACATCCGTCCGAAGATCTACGGGGTGCTCCTCAACGGCTCCGGAGCCGGCGGGAACACCACCGTCTTCCCGGACACCGACGGCGGCAAGTGGGACGGCACAGCCAGCGGGGAGCGCGCAGTCGGGCCCTTCCAATTCCTGCCGTCCACCTGGGAGGGCGTCGGCAAGGACGCCAGCGGGGACAAGACAGCCGACCCGCACAACGCCGACGACGCAGCCCTCGGCGCCGCCGTCTACTTGTGCGGCAACGGCCGGGACTTGACCAAGCGGGCTCAGCTCAAGGCCGCGATCCTCCAGTACAACCACTCCAATGAGTACGTCTCGAACGTGCTGGGCTGGATCGACCAGTACACGGCGGCCGCGAAGGACCCGGACCTGAAGAACGTGACCGGGAAGGTCCGCACCGTGATCGAAGCGGCGCTCTCCCAGCGCGGTGTGCCCTACTCGTGGGGCGGCGGCAACGCCAAGGGCAAGTCAACCGGGATCTGCTGCTCCCCCAGTGGGAAGAGCGGCGAAAGCATCAAGGGGTTCGACTGCTCGGGGCTGACCGTGTACGCCTACGCCAAGGCCGGCATCCAACTGCCGCGCACCGCGGCCGCCCAGGCCGGTGTCGGCCAGCGCATCCCCGCCAGTCTCGGCACCGGTGCGCTCAAGGCCGGCGACCTCGTCTTCTACGCCGACGCTCCCGGCCGCGACGCCACGATCTATCACGTCGGGATTTACCTGGGCAGCGGACAGATGGTCAACGCCCCCCGTCCCGGAACCGTCGTCCGCCTGGACGCGGTCAACGCGATGCCGGGATACGCGGGAGGGGCCCGGCTGCTATGACCAACCCCCCGGCGCGCTCGCCGCGCCTGCTGCTGATCGCCACCGTGGTCCTGGCCGTGGCCGGGGTGATCCTGCTGACGGTGCCGCACACACCAAGCGCACCAGCAACCTCGGCGCCACCGCGCACGACCGCTCCCACGCCGTATCCCTCGGCGACCGCCGCACGCGGCCGTACTGCGCCGGCCAGCGGCTCTGCCCAGGCCACGGCATCCCCGAGGTCGACGCAGTCAGCCGGTGCGTCCGCGCTGCCGCCGCACGGCGAGGGCGTGGCCGGCGATGCCGTCATCCAGAAGTCCTTGGAAGACGCCTGGCCCGCCGACCTTGCCGCCGACGAGGAGCAAAGGCTCCTCGCGGCCGGCCGTGGCCTGCTGCGGGCGGACGCCACCGGGATCGGCCGCGCCAAGTGGCCCGCGATCTTCGGTAACCAGGACCAGGCGATCGCACCGGCGTTCTCCACCGCCCGCTTCCGCATCCAGGCCGCCATTGCCCGCAGGGACGGCAGCCGGGACAAGGCGGTAGTGCACCTGGTGTGGGCGGCTGCCGACCGCAGCGGCACCTACACCGACCGGCGCATCACCGACTGGTACTTCACCCGCACTTCAACGAAAGGAGGGTCCACGTGGACACCTCATCCCCGTACCTGACCGAGCAGGCGGATGACACGGCGGCCAGTCAGGTCCTCGGTCTGTTGGCCGGCCTGGTCAACGCCGCTGGCTGGGTGATCACCTATTGGTACGTGCCCGTGGCGGCCGCGGCCGCCTGCTGGGCCGTGAGCGAGATGGTGGTGCGCCGTCTGGCGAGGAAGGCCTCGGCCGAGCGGATGGCGCTGGAACTCGTGCCATCGCAGCACTTCGACCCCGGCCTGGAGGAGATCTTCCGCCGCGGGGTTCAGCTCGCCCGAGCTTCAACGAGCATGCCGTGGTGGGCGCCCAGGCGGTCGAAGGCGGTGCAGATCCGGCTGCGCGCCGACGGCTCGAGCCCGTTGCGCTACCGGATCGAAGGCCCTGCCGGCGGTGAACGTCTGCTGTCGATCACCCCGTTCGGTCCCGCCGTCACGGTGAACCGGGCCCGCCCGCTCGTCGACAAGCCGCGTGAGCATGTGGTGCGGGCGGAGTTCGTCCTGCGCGGCAAGCCCATCGCCCCGCTGCGGGACGTCCCGCTGGACCCCGACCCGCTGCAGCCGCTGATCGACGCCGTCTCCGATCTGCGGGCGGAACTGGGGGACCTGGCCGAGATACGGCTCGACATCCAGCGGGCCCCCAAATGGGCGCTGCGGGCCCGGCGTCTGCAGCTGATGTCGGACGCCCGGCGCAGGGAGCGGCGCGAGGCCCAGCGCGCCGCCCGGTGGGTGCGCCAAGACGCAGGCGGCATCGAGGACTCACTGGCCTGGCAGCTGCAGCAGCTGGTCAGCGGCAAGCAGGCCGGGGGCGGGCGCCGTCTGGTCATGCCGCCCGTCCCCCGCCGGGTCGAGCCGGCTGAGGCGCTGGGCAAACTCGCCGACGACGACCACCTTGTCCGCGTGCAGCTGCTGGTGATGTGCGCGTCGAACACCGAAGGCCGCTCCCAGGCCCGGCTCGCCCAGCTCCAGGCCGCCTTCGACGTGTTCGGTGGCGGCTCGCGGTGGGCGATGCGCGGATGGCGGGTCGGCCCGTGGCGGTTCGGGGCGGACCGCTGGCCCAGCCGTCGCGGTTTCGAGCGCCGCTGGACGTTGGGTCACTGCCAGCCGCCCCGTCCGAACTGGGTACGCCTGGAGGAACTGACTGGCATGCTCAAGCCGCCCACGGTGCACTGCCGGCTGCCGCTGCTCGCCGGTGATCTGCCGACCTTCGAGTTCAACAACCCCACGTTGCTGCTGCAGGGCGTCTACCGCGGCCCCGACGGCCGCAGGCGTCTGGTCGCCAGCTATGCGAAGGAGACGCTGTTCGAGGTCGGCGTGGGCAAGGCGGGCGGCGGCAAGACCGAACGCGCCCTCGCGCAGGCCATCGGCTGGGCTCATGCAGGAGGCGGGCTGATGTTCGTCGACCCGCACCGCGACTCCTGGCCCCGCGCTGTGCCGTTCCTCGCCCACGACGCGCTGATGGACCGGATCGCGCTCATCGACCTCAACGCCCACGGGCCTGCGCCTCAGGTGAGTTCGTGGAACCCGCTCGGCATGCACCAGGGCCAGGTGGCACACGAGGTCGTCGAGGCAGCGACGGACGCCTTCGCGTCCGCGCTCGGCTGGGACGACGCCAGCGCACCCCGCGCGCTGACCATCCTCACCGCTTCCCTGGCGGTGCTGGTGGCCGTCAACGAAGCCGCCTGCCAGGCCGGGCGCCCCGACGACCAGGCCACGGTCTTCCACGTGCGGGCACTGCTCACCGACTCGGTTTTCCGCGCTGCGGCGCTCGCTGGGGTTAAGGGGCGCCTGGACGAGGAGACCCGCGCCTGGTGGCAGACGGTGCTCCCGACGCTGCCGCCGGACTCCTTCGCCGTGGTCCTCAACCCAATCGCCCGCCTCGCCGCCAACCCCGTCACTCGCGCATTCCTCGGGCAGCCGGCCGGCCGCTACAACATCCGCGCCGCGATGGACTCGAAGATGATCGTGTGGGTGTGCCCGGGCGGAAACGGGCCCACCGACCGGCTGATCACCGCACTGCTCGCCCGGGACCTGCTGCGCGCGGTGCGCTCCCGCCGGGATACCCCCGAGGCCAGGCGGGTGCCGTTCCGCCCGTACTTCGACGAGCTGATCACCCTGACCGGAGCGGCCGCAGAGACGATCGCCAGCATGTTTGAGGACTTCCGCAAGTACAAAGTCCACGTCCACGGCATGACCCAGTTGCTGGCCCGCCTGCCCATCCCGGTGCGTCTGTCCCTGGTCCAGAACGCCTCCACTCTGGCGTCCACCGCCGGCTCGCAGTCCGCTATCGCTCCGATCACCTCGGAATGGGGCGACAGTCCCGGACCTGACGTCGTCGCCGCCCTGGACCGGTTCGAGCACTACATGTCGCTGACGGTCAGGGGCCGTCGTGTCGGTCCCGTCCGGATCACCGGCCCGCACCTCGACGAGGTCTTCGCGGAGTACGCCAGTCCCCGCCAGGCGGCGGCATTGGAGCGCGCAGCCCGGGCCACGGCCGGCGCCGCGCCCCTGGACCAGCTCACGATTCGCGCCACCGATCAGCTGGGCCGGGTGGGCGCCTTCCTTGCCCAACTCGCCCCCACCACCCCGGCAGCCGGACGGCTGCAGAAGAAGGGTTACGAGTGACCACCACCTTCGAGGCCGTGTCGTCCGGCCGCACTCCGAGTCCCATCGAGCCGCTGCCGCATCAGCTCCTGGCCGTGCTGGGTCAGCACCGGATGGCGACTACCGGTCAGCTCCACGACCTGCTGCGGCCCGGCATGGCGCGGCAGACCGTCTCCACACCGTTGAACAAGCTGCGCCGTGAGGGCCTGGTGGACTACACGGTGCTGCCCGCTTCCAACCGGTCCCGTGCCTGGTATCTGACGGGTGAGGGGGCACGGCTGGTGAGGGGCTTCCCCGCGCTGAGGGGCCGGCCGCCGTATTCGATCGCCTCGGCCGCCGCTGCCTCGTTGAAGACGCCTCACACCCTGACCGTGGTCCGCACCCACCTGGCGTTCGTCGCCGATGCCCGCAGGCGTGGCGACGAGCACGGCCACCTGGACTGGACGCCTGAGATCTCCCACCCCCTCAGCGACGGCGAGAAGATCATCACGGATGCGGTGATGTACTACACGCTCATCGGTGAGGATCAGCGGACGAAGCTCAGGGCGTTCGTAGAGGTCGACCGGACGACCATGAGCAGCGAGCGCCTCGCACTGAAGTTGATCGAGTACGCGCGGCTGTGGTCGTACGAGCCACAGCCTGTCGGCCGGTCCCGAGCGCGTCAGTCGGTTGTTCCCGGTGCCGTCTGGCTGCGCTGGTATCCCGTGTTCCCCCGGGTCCTGTTCGTGCTCACCGGCGCCTCCCGGTACGTCCTGGGCAACAGGATCAACGACCTGCAGGCCATGGTCGCGCAGCACCCGCTCGTGGGCACGCTGGCCCGGCAGGTGCCTCTGGGCGCGGCGGTCCTGGACGACCTCGAACTCCAGGGGCCTACCGGCGATGTCTGGGTCCCTCTGGCCGGCGGCGAGCCGCGGCCGTGGACCGACCTGTGACGCGGCGGCACGGTCCGAACGAATGTCGCAGCCTTGCAACTGCTCCGGAATCCACTTGATGTTTGCTTGCGCGAATGACTAGTTTACTTATGCATAACGGGGCCAGCCCTTCAACCGTCCCCCGTGTGCTCTGAACTTGGGAGATCCAGATGCTGCAAGCTACTGGCGAGATTCGCATCCCTGAAACGCAACCCACTGACGCGTGGCCCGTCCACACGAAGGCCGTCTCCTACGTCGGGAGCGCTTGCGTGGCCGAAAGGGCCGACGACTTCGACCTGGACGACCTGAACCTGGTACGCCACCGGCTCCCGGGCCGGCGCGTGACGCTTGACGGAGACGTGATCACCGTATGGCCGATCTCCTCGCCCGACCAGGCGGGGACTCCCGCTCCGTGATTCCTGGGCGACATCAACCCAGGCCGCGCCTAGGCCGGAAGAACCCGGCGGCCCGCATCTCATTCTCGGGCGCGGGGAATCGCGCAGTCCGAACGACCCAAGGAGCGACACAGACCACATGCGGTCGCATTGAGCGAAGACACGGAACCACAAATCGACATCCGGTTCCGAAAGTGACCGGATACGTCCCAAGTTGTGTGAGTGAAGTCAAGTATCAAGGTGGGAAGTTGACTGGCATATGCGTAATCTGGCGGTCACGCAAACGCATTACCGCAGCTGGACCAGACCGCAGTTCTTGGCCGCCGAATGCCGGGGAAGCGGTCGAACCGCACCGCGTCGTACGGGGAGACAACGTGACTGCAACACAACCACGCCCTACACGGATCGTAAGCGCCGCTGTTCGCACCCGGAAGCACGCAACCGCCCTGCTTCTCGCGAGCAGTCTGCTGGCACTGGCCGGCTGCAGCGACAGCGACAGCGACAGCGACACGGACGCGTCGCCGTCCACTCCCAGCCCCACTCAGACGGCTGGCTCGTCGTCCCCCAGTCCCACGGCCGACGCCGAGGACGCCGCCGTCATCGCGGCGTACACCAGCTCATGGGACGCGCAGACCGAGGCATACAAGAATGCCTCCTCCACGGGCACCGACCTGAAGAAGAACACCACCTTCAAAGCCCTGGCCGACATTGAGAACGACTTGTCGGCCATGCGTAAGGCCGGACAGATCACGACCGGGAAACCGGTGATCCATCCGAAGGTCGTCAAGGTCACCGACGCCGAGATCCCCACGGCCACGGTCGCGGACTGCGTCGACACGACGAACTGGACGCTGATCGACAAGGCCTCGAAGAAGCCGGTCCCGCTGCCAACGGAGCGACTCACCAAATACGTCAGCACCGCAACGCTTGAAAAGTGGGGGACGAAGTGGATGGTCACGAAGTTGACCGCTCAAGAGCAGACCTGTTAGCCCGGCGTCTCACCGTACTCACCGGTGCCCTCGTCCTGGCCTCGGCCGGCATCGCGCACGCAGGTGACGATCCCGACGTCGATGCCGGCAAGTGCCAGGTCGTCAAGTTCTGTGTCGGCGTCGGCGTCGACGACGAGACCGGCGGCAGCGGCGGGCAGGCGGGCGGCCCGCAGGGCAGCAGTGAAACCAGCGAGAGCAAGCTGAAGTGCAAGTACACGAAGATTGACCCGAAGCCGCCAGCCGAGCACCCGGCTTGGAAGGGCCAGGACCCGGCCAAGTACGACATGTACTTCAGAGGTTGCTCAGATGGCGGTCTGGACAACCCGGACGGCTTCATCGTCGTGCCAGAGGGCCAGCCTCCCGTTCCGCAGGTGGACCCCCAGGAGTTGGCACAGAGCGCGGTCGACTCGATGACGCTGCTCGGCCCGGACATCGCCAGCCCCAAGGCGGCCGGGAAGTACACCGTCGGTGTCCCCATGTGGATGTGGGTCAACCAGAGCGCCACGACCTACGGACCGAACACCGCAACGGCGTCGGCGGGCGGGATAACGGTCACCGCAACGGCGAAGGTGTCGAAGATTGTTTGGCAGATGGGTGACGGCGCCAGCGTGACGTGCAACGGCCCTGGTACGCCCTACCAGGCCTCCGAGGGCATGGCGCAGTCGCCGACCTGCGGACACGTGTATTCCAAGACCTCAGCCGGTGCCAAGAACGGCAAGTTCCCGGTCACCGCGACGTCGACGTGGACGATCGACTGGCAGGGCGGCGGGCAGGCTGGCCAGCTCACCGAGATCCGGCAAACCAACGGGCAGGTGGCGATCGGCGAGCTGCAAGTCGTCAGGTAACGCCGCCGGAAGGACTGAACGTTGAGCAAGACCCAAGAACGTGTAGGCACAGCCCCGAACGGAGTTCCTCAGCAGGGGCGCATGGCCGGACCGGTGGCTCCGCCTCGGGTGTCGGCTCGCAGGCGGCGTCCCGGTGTCATTGCCCTGTCCCTGGCGCTGATCGCCGCCGGAGGGGCTGGTGTTGCCGTCCTGCTGCTGCAGGTTGGCAACCGCACCGAGGTGGTGACCGTCGTCCGGGACGTCCAGGTCGGCCAGGTCCTCACGGAGGACGACCTGGGCAAGGCCTCCCTCGCCTTGGACCCGGCCGTCAAGGCGGTGCGCAGCGATGACCTGGACTCGGTGGTGGGCAAGCGGGCCGCGGTGGAGCTCAAGCCCGGTTCCCTTCTCGCCCTGTCGCAGGTGACGAAGGACTCGCTGGTGAAAGCCGGCGAGCAGTTGGTGCCGATCGGGCTCGAGCCCAAGCAGATTCCGGCCACCGCGCTGGTGCCGGGCCAGAAGGTGCAGCTGGTCCATGTTCCGGCCCAGGGTGCGACGGACACCGGCAAGACATCGGACGCCGTCGCGCAGACCATCGACGGACGGGTCGTGAAGGCGTCCACCGCTGCTCCCGGCACCGGCGTCGTGGTTGTCGACGTTGCCACATCCGCTACGGACGGCCCCACAGCGGCCGTGTGGGTGGCGTCCGGCACGCTGCGCCTGGTCCTCGCTGCCCCGGACGGCAGCTGATGGCTGTCATCGCGCTGGTCGGGTGCAGTGGTGCACCCGGTGTGACGACGAGCGCGCTCGCCTTGCTGCTGTCCTGGCCTCTGGAGCCGGGCCGGCGGATGATCCTGGCCGAGTGCGACCCAGATGGCAGCGCCGTACTGCACGGACTGCTGCAGGGCACGCTCGGTGACCGCTACGGGCTGCGTAACCTTTCGGTCGCCGCCCGGCAGGGCGAACTCGGCGACGCGTTCTTTCGTCAGCTGATCGACCTGAGCAGCGAGGACGGCAAGAAGGAATCGCCGCGCGACCGGCTGCTGCTGCCGGGCATCACCGATCCTGCGCAGGCGGCGAGCCTGGGCTCGGTATGGAAAGCCCTGGGGGTCATCTTCCGCGGCATCGAGGCCGAACACGGCCACGACGTCCTGATTGACCTCGGCCGCCGGGGTGCTTTCGGGCCGTCCGGCGTCCTGGCCGAGCAGGCCGACGCCGTGTTCATGGTCGTGCGCAACACCCTGCGCTGCTTGCAGGCAGCCGAGGGCCGGGTGCGCGCTCTGCAGGAGCGGGTCGGCGGCGTCAGCGTGCTGATGATCAATGAGGGTCCGTATCCCGCGGGCGAGGTGCAGCGCGTGCTCCAGGTGCCCGTGGTGGCCACCCTGCCGTACGCCCCGAAGGACGCCAAGGTTCTGTCCGACGGCGTGGAACAGCCGCGTCACTTCACCAAGTCGCCGCTGATGAAGGCCGCCCGGACGGCCACCACGCTGCTGGTGCAGCGGGCCGCAATGCGGCGGGCCCGCCTCGATCCGGGCGGCGTGCGTGCCGCAGGAGGCGAGGTGACCCGTGCGCGGTAGGCCTCTGCACACCGATCCCACGGTGGCTTCGCCGCCCGGCCGCCCCCAGCAGGTGTGGCCGCGCCAGGCGAACGGCACACAGGCACCGGCCGGTGTTGCCTCAAGTACGCGCGTACTCGGCGCCGCGGCTCCTCAGGTCACCGTCGACTACAAGGTCGCCCGGCATATCGCGGCCCAGGTCGCCAAGCAGCGCGAGGAGTTGCTGAAGAGCACGCCGGATATGGACCGGGCGAGCGAAGAGCAGCGCTGCCTGGACTGGATCAACGAGGCGGTCGCCCTGTGGTCGGACGCCCAGGCGATGGCGCCGCAGGAGGACGAAGCACTGCGGCGAGGCGTCTACGACCTGCTGTTCCGTGCCGGAAGGCTCCAGCCGTACCTGGACGATGACCGGGTCGAGGACATCATCATTCAGGGCCCGAACGAGGTGTGGCTCGACTACGGCGACGGCGAACGCCGCATGGTCGGACCGATCGCCGACTCGGAAGAAGAACTCCTGGATCTGCTGCGGGAGTTGGCCCGGGGCTCCGGGCACAACGAGCGCACCATCTCCACCGCGAACCCCACCCTCGCCCTGTCCCTGCAGGACGGTTCCCGCCTTCAGGCCATCACCGGGCTCGGGCCGATGACCTACGCGGTCATCCGCCGGCACCGGGTCTCCCACGCCGACCTGGACGACCTCGTACGGCTGGGCACGATCGACCCGATCCTGCGGGAGTTCCTCGGCGCGTGTGTCCGCGCGGAGAAGAACATCATGATCGCGGGGAAGCAGAAGGCGGGGAAGACAACGCTGCTTCGGGCGATGCTCAAGGAGTTCGACCCCGAGACACGGTTTGCCACCATCCAGACCGAGGACGAGCTTTTCGCCCACGCCAACGGCTACCACCGCCAGGTCGTCTCCCTGGTCGGGCGCGAGTCGAACGGGGAGAGGGACGTCACCGGCCGCAGCGCCGGCGAGGTCACGCTCTTGGACCTGATGCACCCGGCGCTGCGCATGTCGCTGGAGCGGATCGTGGTCGGTGAGGTCCGCGGGCCCGAAGTCGTCGCCATGATGCAGGCGCTGACGAACGGCTCGGGCGGCAACCTGTGCACCATCCACGCCCGCCGCCCGGACATCATCTTCGACAGGATCGCCGAACTGTACGCGCTCGCCCAGGACAACCTGTCCGAGCAGCTCGCCTACCGGCAGACCGCGAACGGCCTGGACTTCATCGTGTACGTCGACATGACGGACGAGACGCAGATCGGCGGCCGCCGCCACCGCTACGTCTCTCACATCCTGGAGCTGACCGGGATCGGCGAGTCCGGCCGCCCCGCCACCAACGAAGTCTTCTCCCCCGGGGCGGAGTTCGGCGAGCTGCGGGCGGTCCCGCGGATGGATCCGGGCTGCGCCGACGACCTGCGCCGGGTCGGGTTCGACTCCGCCCTGCTGCAACAGCCCTACGGGGCCTGGCAGGCCCCGCTGCCGCTGAAGGTGGGGGCGCGCCGATGACCCTGTTATGGGGACTGCTCAGCGGCATGGCCGTCGTCGGCGGGCTGATCGGTGTCGTGGCCGGGTTCGTGGGAACGACGGCGCCGCGCCGAGCTCCGTTGTGGCAGCGGTGGCGCTCACTGGGCGCCGGGAAGGACCAGAGTGAGGACGTCCGGCTCCGCCGGCGGACCCTCGCGGTCGTGGCGGTCGCCGTCTTCGCGGGCGTGTGGCTGGTTTCGGGGAACTTCGTGGGCGGCGCCCTGCTGGGTGCGGCCGTCATCGGCGTACCCTGGCTGATCACCCCAGCACAGACTGCACAGGAGCGCATCGGCCAGCTGGAGGCCTTGAGCGAGTGGACCCAGCGGCTGGCCGGCCTGCTGCGACTGGGCATGGGCCTGGAACAGGCGATGATGACCAGCCGTAAGGGCGCGCCCGACGAGCTTGCCCCGCAGATCATCAACCTGTCCGACCGGCTGCGCCTGGGGTGGCGGCCAGAGGGAGCGCTCCGCGCATTCGCCGATGAACTGGACGATGTCACCGCGGACAAGGTGCTCGCCGCGCTCATCTTGTCGGCGGGCGACCGCGGCCCGGGCCTGGCGCAGGCGTTGGAGGACCTGGCCGGAACGGTGCGCGACGAGGTCGCCCGTAAGCGCGCCATCGAGGCCGACCGGGCGAAACCGCGGACCACGGTGCGGTGGATGACCATCATCACCGTGGGCGTGGTGGTGGCCGGGTTCTTCGTGCCCAGCTACACCAAGCCGTACTCGACGCTGCTGGGACAATTGGTGCTCGCCTTCCTGACGGCGGGGTTCATCGGGGTGCTCGCCCTGATGCGGCAGCTGGGCTCCTTCCGCCGCATCCCCCGATTCTTGATCACCGATCCGTCCAGCACGGTCCGGCTGCCTGCTCCATCGACGGAGCCCGACGTCGTACCGGTCGCCGGCCGTGAGCCGGAAGGAGCCGGCTCGTGAACCTGTTCCCCGTCCTCCTGGCCGGCGGCACGGTCGGTGCAGGCCTCGCGCTGCTGGTGCGGGAACTCCTGCGCCCCCAGCCCGCGTTGGGGCCTGCCCTCGCGCGCAGCGCCCCGGCCGCCTTGACGATGCCGGAGCCGGAGCTGGACCGCGAGGAGGTGTGGGGCCGTTGGCTGCTGGCCCGTCTCGAGCGGCTGCCCGGCGTGCGGATCCCTGCCACCAACTTGGCTCTTCTGGGCCAGGGGCCGGGCCAGTTCATGCTGAAGAAGGTGGCGCTCGCTGGTCTCGGCCTGCTCTGCCCGGTGATCGCGACGATCCCGTGGATCGTCGCGGGCGTCTCCCTGCCGTTCTACGTGCCCGGAGCGGTCGGACTCCTCATCGCGGGGCTGCTGTTCATCACGCCCGATCTCGCAGTACGCGATCAGGCCAAGCGGGCGCGGGAGGAATTCGCGCACGCCCTGTCCGCCTACCTGGACCTGGTCGCGCTCAAGCGAGCCGCCGACGCCGGTCCCACCGAGGCCCTGGAGAAGGCCGCCGAAGTCGGCGCCGGCTGGCCCTTCCTGTACCTGCAGGGCGCGCTGCGCCGGGCCCGGCTGGAGAAGATCCCGCCGTATCAGGCACTCACTGAGCTGGCCGCCGAGTACGACCTGCCCGTCCTGGACGACGTCGCCGACATCATGCGGGGCTCGGCCACCGACGGCGCCGCCGTCTACAAGGCCCTGCGCGCCCGTACCGCCGCTCTCAACGCCGAACTGCTGGCCGACCAGGCCACGGAGGCCAACGCCGCCAGCGAGAAGATGACCGCCCCGGGAGCCCTGCTCGCCGTCCTGGTCATGCTTCTGATGGCCTTCCCTGCGGTCATCCGCATGCTCACCATCTAGCCCCGTCTCAACTCGGAACCGCTGTAGGAGCAAGGAGTCCCGATCATGAACCACACCGCAGCCCGTACCTACCGTGCGGTGCACTGGCTGACCACGCGTCTGCAGGAGAGCCTTCAGGAAGCCAGGCGCCGTCCGGACCGCGGAGACGTCAGCACCACCACCGTCATCATCTGGGTGGCCGCTGTCACCGGCGCCGTGATGATCGCCGGGACGATCGCCGTCGTGATAGCCAAGTACAACGGCAAGCTCAACGGGCTGTGATGTCCCGTCCGGAGCGGCTGAAGGACTGGTGGCGCGGGCGACGATGGCGCGACGACCGCGGTGACACGTCCATACAGATGGCGATCGTCTTCCCCTTCGTGCTGCTCGCCACGGTCGCCGTCATCCAGGCCTCCATGTGGTACTACGCGAGGCAGATCGCCCTGACCGCTGCCCGCGAAGGAGCCACCGCAGCCCGCGCCTACCAGTCGAGCCCGGCCGATGGCGCGGCCCAGGCGCGGAGCGTGCTGGAGCGCACCGCGGGTGACAGCCTGCGCGGCTACAGCGTCGTGGCCAGCAGCAACGGGCAGCGTGTGCGGGTAGAGGTCACCGGAACGGCAATGTCGATGATCCCGGGCATCTCCGGCCTGCAGGTCACCCAGTCGGCGTCCGGGGCCGTGGAACGCTGGACGGTCCCGGGAAGGTGAACAACATGGCCCGATGGGCTCGCAGGCTTCGCAGCGATGACGGCAGTGCCGCGATTGAGGCCGCCATCATCCTCCCGTCTTTGATCATGTTCTTGTGTCTGGCGATCGCTGGCGGACGCCTCGTCACCTCCGGAGCGAAGATCGACTCTGCGGCTGAGGACGCGGCCAGGGAAGCCTCCATTCACCGCACCGCCGCCTCCGCCCAGGGCGCCGCGCAGGCGGCGGCCGCCAACGCCCTGAACGACCAGGGCATCACGTGCGCGTCGGCTTCCGTCAGGATCGACACCGGTGGCCTGAGCGTGCCGGTGGGCCAGGTCGGCACGGTCACCGCAACCGTGACCTGCACCGTCAACCTCTCCGACCTCTTGCTGCCGGGCGCTCCCGGGGCGCGGACGCTCACGTCAACGGCGACCTCGGTGGTGGACCAGTACCGGCAGCGGAGCGACTGATGATCTTCCGGCACATGAGGCAGAGCCATCCACAGTGGGATGACCGCGGAGGCGTCACCGTGTTCGTCGCCGTATGCGTCATGGCACTGATCGGCATCATCGGCGTCGCCGTCGACGGCGGCAGCAAAATGCGCGCGGTCGAACGAGCCGACTACATCGCCGGCGAGGCAGCCCGGGCCGGCGGACAGGCCATCGACCCCGCTGAGGCCATCAGCGGCAATGCGATCGTCGTGGATCCGCAGAACGCGCAGGCCGCCGCTCAGGCGTACCTGCGCTCCGTCGGCGCCACCGGCACGGTCAGCGTGTCCGGCGACGGCAAGACCCTCACCGTGAACATCACCAGCACCTACGACACGAAGTTCCTGTCGGTGGTCGGGATCGGCTCGCTGTCGGTGACCGGCCAGGGCAAGGCCACCCTCCTGCATGGCATCACCGCTCCCGAAGGAAACTGATGCGCACCACCCACTCCCCCACCGCAGCGGCTGCCCGCACCCTGGCCCGTCTTCTCAAGGCCGGCTTGAGCCTGCTCGTTCTGGTCGCCGCGGTCGTAGGGCTGCCGTTGCTGCTGGCCTGGGTCACTCCGGTCATCTGGGCTTCCACCCACGACGACCTCACGCACCTGCTGGACCGACAGGACACGGGCGCGGCGTTTTTGCTGTTGCTCGCCTGCGTGGGCTGGATCGGGTGGCTGCAGTTCAGTTTCTGTGCGGTACGCGAGCTGATCGCGCAGGTGCGGGGCCGGAGCTGGCACGCACCGCGAGGGATGGGCGCCTCGCAGCGCGCTGCGGCGCTACTGATCGGCAGCATCCTGGTGCTGTTGCCCACGAGTTCGGCCCTGGCCTTTGATGCTCAGGCCGCACCGGCTACTGCGGCGCCCGTCATCCCCGGCCAGACGGTCCAGGCCTCGCAAGGAGGCGAGACCGATCAACCCTCGCCGTCCTCCACGGCGCGCACACCCGCGTCCGGTACGTCGTACACGGTGCGCGAGGCGCGGCCGGCCGAGAGCCTGTGGGGCATCGCCGAGCGGGAGTTGGGCGACGGCGAGCGGTGGCGGGAGATCGCTTCTCTGAACGAGGGCCGTGTCATGCCCGACGGGCAGGTCTTCCGAGCGAACAGCTTTCTGCAGCCCGGCTGGCAGCTTCAGATGCCCGACGCCGCTGCGGCGGGAGGTGTCCGCACGCAGTTGGGGGACGGTCCTGCCACTTCTGCTGGCCAGAGCGAGCACGCCGTCACGGTCCACTCGGGCGACTACCTGTCGAAGATCGCACAGGAGGAGCTCGGCGACGGCACCAAGTGGCCCGAATTATTCGAGGCCAGCGAGGGCAAGCCGCAGCCGCACGGCCTGCCCGAGATCACCGATCCGGATGTCATCTACCCAGGACAGCAGATCACCGTGCCCGGCGCGCAGGCCGACCAGCAGACGCCGCCGCGCGAGAGCAGTAACAGGGATGCGGGGGACAACCAGGAGAGCACTCCCCCGGCTACTCAGGCGCCGGACAGCGAGCAGACGCCGGGCGATGATACGGGCGATGGGCAGGCACCCGCGCCAGGCCAGAGCACCGCGCCCACACCGGAGTCGTCGGCTCCCCGTACCCCGAGCAGCCGGCCCGCCGAGCAGCCCGGCCAGGAGCACTCTCCTTCCGCAACGGCTTCAGCGAAGCCGCAGCCCAGCAGCGGCGCCTCGTCCTCTTCCTCCTTGCCGTCGGCGTCGGGTGAGCAGCCTGGTGCCGCTGGCTCCTCCCCCACCGCCGCGGCGTCAAAGACGCCGGCGTCGGCTCCGGCCGACGGTCCGCTGGTGCTGCGCACGGTGCTGGGCGCCGGTGCGCTGCTGGCCGCCGCCATCACCGGTGCTCTCGCTCTGAGAAGGGCGCTGCAGCGCCGCCGCCGCAAGCCGGGCGAGAAGATCGCCATCGCGTCGGAGACGTCCCCGGCGGAGGCGAAGTTGGCTGCGGCCGCCGAACCGGGCGGCGCCGCTCGCCTGGACACGGTACTGAGGACCATGGCCCACCAGGTGGCACAGCAGGAGGGTCCTGCGGTCCTGCCGCAGCTGCGGGCCGCACGGATCGGCGCCCGCACAGTGGAGGTGCTGCCCGAGGACCTTGCCCAGACGCCGCAGGCACCCTTCGTCTCCGGGAAGGGCGGCTGGTGGGTCCTTGACTCCGATGCGGTCGTCCTGAGCGAGGAGGCCGCCCGCGAAGTGCCGGCACCGTATCCGGGACTGGTCACGGTCGGCAGCACCGAAGCGGGCGACCTTCTGCTGCTCAATCTCGCCCGGGTGTCCGCCGTTTTGCTGGACGGCAATCCGGTGCACATCACCGAAGTGTGCACCTCGCTCGCCCTGGAGCTCGGGATGAGCCCGTGGGCGAGCGAAGTCGAGGTCGTGACGGTCGGGTTCGGCGAGGACCTGCCGCAGCTGCTGCCCACCGCGCGGATCGCCCACATGCGCCACGCCACGCACGCGCTGCGCGATCTGAGCGAGCGACTGCTCGAGGCCCACCAGATGCCCGAGACCAGTCACCAGCCCTACCTGGTGCTGTGCGCATCGTCGCTGGACCCCGACGCGGCCTGGGAGTTCGCCGACGTCATCGACAAGGCGGGGACGGTTCCCGTGACCCTCATCGCCCCGGCGAGCACGGCGGCCGCACACTTCCCCGAGGCGGAGATCCTCAACGCCTCGCTCAGCACACCGCAGCAACTCGACTCCGTCGGCTCAGAGATCACGGTGCAGCGCCTGGAGCACGCCTCGTATCTGCAGATCACCACCGCGCTGAGGGTGTCCGCGCAGTCGGCCCATCCGGCTGAGGGTCCGTGGAAGGACGTCCCAGAAGAGCCCGACCACGTGGCCCAGGCCGAGCAGACCGGGCCGCAGGAGACTGCCGTGCCTGCGCCCCGCCCGGGCACGAGCCCCTCGGTGACGCCGGCAGCAGATGTGAGCGTCGAGGTCTTCCCAGCCCTGCTCGCCGCCACCATCGACCCGACCGGACTGCGCCTCCTGCGGCTGCCGGCAACCTCACCGGTGCCTCAGGCCGAGGAGGACCAAGCTCCGGGCACCGGCACTCCGGCGCCCCAGGGCGCACAGGAATCGGAGCCCCAGGAAAAGGAATCGGACGCCGCGGATGCCCCTGCGGCGGGCACGGGGGCGGAGACGGGGGCGGTGGAGAGCGCGGCTCAAGACCTGCACGCGCCGGAGATCCGGGTTCTGGGCCCGGTCGAGGTGACGGGAGTGGACAGCACCGGCCACGGCCCGCGCATGGCCCAGCTCGCCGCGCTGTTGTATTTCCGGGCCGGGCGGAGCGCGGACGCCGTGTGCTCCGACATGGATCCCATCAGTCCGTGGGGACTGAGCACCCTCAACGCCCGGATGCAGGGCCTGCGCCGTTCCCTGGGCAGCGATCCCGCCGGCAACCCCTACGTTCCACGGCGCAAGTCCGGCGAGGACCCCTACCGGCTCTCCCCCGGCGTGCGGTGCGACTGGAGCCGCTTCCTTCAGCTCGTCGAACGCGCGCTGCCGCTGGGCCCGGCCGGCCTGCCCGATCTGGAAAACGCGCTCACCCTGGTCCGCGGCAAGCCGTTCGGGGGCACGCCACTGCCCTGGGCCGAGCCCTACCAGCAGGAGATGATCACGCGGATCATCGACGTGGCGCACACCGTGGCCACCTACCGGACCCCCGCAGGCCCGCACCACGATCTCAGCGCCGCCCGCCAGGCCGTCGCGACCGGCCTCGACGTCGACGACACCGCTGAACTCTTGTACCGGGACTGGTGCCGCCTCGAATACGCGGCCGGAAACCGGCAGGGACTGCACACCGCCATCACCCGCGTCCAGCAGGTCAACCAGGCGCTGGACTGCTCGCTGGAGACCGAGACCGAACAGCTCATCAACGAACTCCTCAACACCACCGGCCAAGGACCACGGCGGAACCGGTGAACACCATGACGACAGCCCGGCAGCCCGCCAAACCAGCCGGCAGGAAGACTCCCACACCACCCGCCACGTCCCGTGCCGCGCCCGCAGCCAGCCCTCAGCCAGCCCGGCAGGACCCGCCCTGCACAATGCGCCGCACACACGCCGTGCTGATCGCCCTCACCGGCATCGGCACCGTCATCATCGCCGGAATCGGCTTCGCGGGTTCCTACGCGGCGGTACGGGAACTGGCCCTCCAGAAGGGCTTCGGCAACTTCGCTCACGTCTTCCCGATCGGCATCGACGCGGGCATCTGCGTCCTGCTGGCCCTGGACCTCCTGCTGACCTGGATCCGCATCCCCTTCCCCCTGCTGCGCCAGACGGCCTGGCTGCTGACGGCGGCGACGATCGCGTTCAACGGCGCGGCGGCCTGGCCGGACCCGCTGGGCGTGGGCATGCACTCGGTGATCCCGATCCTCTTCGTCGTCTCGGTCGAGGCGGCCCGGCACGCGGTCGGCCGGATCGCCGACATCACCGCCGACAAGCACATGGAGGGCGTCCGCCTCACCCGCTGGATCCTCTCCCCCGTGCCGACCTTCCTCCTCTGGCGCCGGATGAAGCTCTGGGAGCTGCGCTCCTACGAGCAGGTGATCAAGCTGGAGCAGGAACGTCTCGTCTACCAGGCCCGCCTGCGCTCCCGCTTCGGCCGGGCCTGGCGCCGCAAGGCCCCGGTGGAGTCCCTGATGCCGCTCCGCCTCGCGCGCTACGGCATCCCCCTGGCGGAAACCGCCCCGGCAGGCCTGGCGGCGGCAGGCATCCAGCCCATCCCACCACACCCGGCACATCCCCAGTCCCCGCCGGCTTCGCCTGCTCCTGCACCGCAACCGGCTCCCGTCCCTGCGGCAGTCACGAACGAGCGGGCGACAACCCGCCCCCACCCCCACACCGTCGGCCACACGGCTCCCGCCCGCACAGCACCAACCACACCCCCTCCCCGTACGGACACCCCTGCCAGCACGGATCCGGCAGACCACACGCCCCGCTCCAACGACACCACCTCACCCCACAACCAGGCCCCCGCTTCCGCCGCTCTGTCCCGCCCCCGCCCCCGCCCGCCCGAAGCCCGCGAGGAGACCCGCGAGAAATACCGGTCAGGTATGTCGGCAGGTCAATCCTTTGCCACCAACCCGAAACCGCGCCATCAACGCGGAGAAGTACGCAAAAGCCCAGCCGGTGAAGACGAGACTCATCAGCATGAGAAAACAAAAACGCCCCTGCCGGATAAGAGGGAAGCAACACCAGCTTCCTCCCGGCCGGACCTCCAGCCGCCTGGTCACACACAGGATGAACACCCTCAGCACCGCCGAGCCGACCGGACGCAGGGCAAAGACAGCCAACTCACCTCAGCCGACCGCTACTACCTCGCCTGGCACGCCTTCCTGCAACACCACGGACGCGAACCCACACCCCAGGAACTCTCCACAGCCCTCGCCGCCGACAACGTCCTCGACACCACCCGCCAACCCGTCAAGCCCAAGACCCTCGCCCGCTACTACCTTCAATTCCGCATCTACACCGCATGGGCCCGCTACCGCACCACGACAGAAAACCCCGACCTCAACACCCTCACCGAGCAACTCACCCGCAAAGGCATCACCGCCCAGTACAACAAGCCCCTCCACCCCACCCACATCCACAAATATCTCCCGCACTTCCAACGCCGCTACAGCACGCTCCAACGGCAATCCGGCCTCCACCATGCCTGATGAGATTCGGGCTCATCGCAGAAGAGGGTGCAGCCGGGACTGCCGGTTTTCCGAGGCTTAAGCTCCGTCCGGTGGAGATGTTCTGGATCATCACGGCAGCGGCCCTGTGGGGCGCCGGCACAGGCGTGCTCATACCGCGCGCCGCGTACCGGCTTTCCGTGCCCCCCGACGAGCCGTGGCGGACAGCGTGTCCTGCCGGACACCCCTTCGTCGGTGCCGGCAACGGATGGCTCGGGCGGGCCCGCTGCACCGACGGGAATGCGTACGGTCCGCGCACCCTCACCATCGCCGTCGTCGTCGCCATGGTCTGCGCGGCGTTGGCGGCCGCCGTGGGAGCCCGCCCC
Organism: Streptomyces graminofaciens; assembly: GCF_030294945.1. NCBI lineage: Bacteria > Bacillati > Actinomycetota > Actinomycetes > Kitasatosporales > Streptomycetaceae > Streptomyces > Streptomyces graminofaciens. Next base: position 46,987 of record NZ_AP018448.1, read on the forward strand.
GAGCTGGTGGTCTGGCTGCTGCTCACCCCCGTTAGCGTGCTACTCGCCGCCGTCGACTTTGCGGCACACCGGCTGCCCGACGTGCTCACGTTGCCGCTCGCCGCGGCGGCGCTTGTGCTGCTCGGTGGTGCCTCGTTGCTCCCCGATGCCGAAGGGAGCTGGACGCCCGCGCTGCTCGGTTCCCTCCTTCTGGGAGCCTGCTTCTTGGTGCTCTTCCTCATCAGCAAGGGCTTCGGGTTCGGTGATGTGAAACTCGCCCTCGTGCTGGGCGCTGTCCTGGGCTGGTACGGCTGGCCCCTCCTCCTGATCGGGACTTTTGCCGGGTACCTGCTCGGCGCCCTGTACGGCATCGCCCTCATGCTCGCAGGCCGCGGTGGCCCGGCGACCAGGATCCCGTTCGGCCCGTTCCTGCTCGCCGGGGCATTCGCCGGCGTGATCCTGGGCTCGTACACCCAGTGAACCGGGCGTGAGCTGCGAGAACCTTCAACAGCCCCGATGGTGCTCGTCGGAATGTATCCATCCCTTGCTCTGAGCAGTTCCTGACGGCCGCTCCGCCTGAACATCGCACGAGGCCTTGCACCGGCAGATCGGCACCCGTGTACCGGTCTTGGACATGAGCGATCTGCCAGCGCCCGTGCGGCTCAACGCCGTCCTGCACGAGCTGCTGACCCTCCTGTGACAACCCTGCAGGGACGGGCACGACGAAGGCCCCCGTCGCCGAGGGCCCGTCTACCTCCGCTCACACGGAGAAGGAATCGCGACCATCGAGCCCCATGGGGCAAGCCCACAGGTCACCTCCGCTCGCGCGCAGAGCGCCTTATGAGCCCCAGATGTGAGCATCCCCCGGAATCCGCCCCTCGCCGACGCTACTGGTGCAGTGGGTCCCGCAGCATCGTGGCGAAGACCGGTGAGTCGGCGAATGGCTGCTGGGCGCCGATGTCCCGGTAGCCCCAGGATTCGTAGACCGCCTTCAGCCTGCCATTGGAGCGGGTGGGGTCGACGAGGAGGGTGGCTCGCTCCTCGGTGCGTTCGGCGAGCAGGGTTTCGTGCAGGAGGCGGGAGGTCCCCGCGCCCGCTGTGCCTCGGAACGCCTCGCGGACCAGGACCTCTTGGACAGCGAAGGTGCGGCTGCCTGTCTCGTGGGTGAAGTCGTCCGGCTGAGGCTCTCGCATTGAGGACCACCACAGCGATCCGCGCACGAGGGGTGAGCCGAAGATGTAGCCCGCTGGCTCGTCGTCCTGGTAGGCGATGATGACCTCCCAGCCGTCCCGGGACGCGTAGCTGGTTAGGCGCTCGTCGAATCGGTCCACGGCGTTGAAGGGGTCGTCCATCAGCCCGAATTGTGTGCGGACCTCCACGTGGATGTCGAGGATGAGCTGCCGGTGCTTGTCCACGTCGTCGGTGCGCAGGAGGTGCAGGGAGCCGGTGTCCGTCATGCGACCGCCGTTCGGTAGTAGGCCCGCCAGCCGCGGGCCTCGGGGTTTCGGGGGGCGAGGGTGGTGACCTGTTCGGTGAAGCGGTCCAGGAGACCGCGGACGCGGGCGTGCCGCATCATCCCGGCGGGGATGCAGTGCGCAGTGGATACGGCCTGTTCGATGTCGTGTTGACCAAGCTGGGCAACGGCGAGGTTGGCGCGGAGGAGCGCCTTGTTCCGCTGGAGGTCCGGCCGCACGTACGCGAGGCTGCGGTGTGCGTGCTTCTCAGCCTCGGGCCAACGGGTGAGGCGCATGCTCGTGACCATGGCGAGGTGGTCGTGTTCGGCCTGGTCGTAGTAGTGAATCCAGGCCGGGCGGTGCTTGTTCGGGTCTGAGCGGTCGAGTGCCTTTTGGGCCAGGTCCAGGTAGCGCATGGCGCTCCTGGCGTCGCCGAGTTCGGCCTGCGTGAGCGCTATGCGGGACATCGCGAGCGACGCGAACAGGGGGTCGCGCCGTGTGATGGAGGAGGCCCGCGCTTTCTCGGCTGCGGCCAGGGCGTCGGCAGGGCGGTCCAGGTTCCGGAACAGGACGCTCGCGTGACTCCATACGCGGAACTCGGTGGCGGGGTCTCCGGACAGGCCGGCGAGGCGGATGGTTCTGTCGAGGTGGTACTCCGCCAACTCGAAGCGTTCGCCGTCGATGGCTGCCCACATGGCGCTGTTGGAGAAGGCCGCGGCGACTGTGTACAGCTCGGAGCGGATGCGCGCTGAGGAGGTGTTCGCCTGCTGGAGGCTGATCACGTTGTCGGTGATGTCCTGGGCGCGCTTCTCCAACTCTGGGGTGCCGCCGTGCATGCTCTCTGCGGTGGTCCAGGCGACGAGTTCAGCCCGTAGCACCTCGACGTCATTGGAGTTGAGGCGGTGACGGCGGGGACCTGATGGCGTTGCCGTGGAGACACCGGCGGCGGTGGCCGCGGCTAGGAAGGTGCGGCGGTACAAGTCGTCGTCCTCGGATGCTGGGGAGAGGTTTGATGTCTTTCTCCCCCGGGATGCGAAGCCTAACTCTGTGGCTGGGAGACCCGTCAGCCTCTCCAGCGCAGTCCGCAGCAGAGCGTTGGGGGATCGGTGCTCTCCCTTGAGCAGCTTCCAGACGTGTCTTTCGTTGACTGTGCCGGGGTGGCCCGTCAGCTTCTCGATCTCTGTGTTGACCTGGGACGTCAGCTCCTTGACAACCAAGCCGTGCGCCGCCATCCATGATGCGAGCGCCTCGTTCCGTGTCCCCGACATGACGCAACGTTAGAGCGGCTCATCGAAGCGACGGGTAAAAGGATAGTCAAAACGGCAGGGTGCTTGCAGGCAACTTTCGGGTGTGACGGCAGCGACAGCGGCGGTGGTGCGGCTGTTTTCTGGATGCCCAGGACGAGCACGACCGTGGACCAGGGAGTCCCCCATGCCCCACCCCAGAGATTTAGAACCCGCCGTTCGTGTCGAGGTGCGCACGCCCGTGGAGGCCGGGGCCGGTGTGCTCGTGCACTCCGGCAGCGACCGTGCCTTCGCGTCCTTCACCTGGCTTCTGGCTGCGGCTCAGGACAGGGCTGAGGCCAAGGCAGCGTGGACGAAACGAAACGGGATCGCGCTCCTGCGTTGCGGTGGCGTCTTCGGTGCGATCCGCATCGAGGCCGACCTGATCCACGCGGCGGCCGGCATCAAGGACAGCGCGGAGGTCAACGTCTTCCTCGCGGCGGCGTTGCGTGGCGCTCCGGTCTTCCAGGACCAGCACGCTCGCCGGTACTACGTCCTCGTGCCGAGGAGCACCGGGGAGCGCCAGGAGTGGAGGAGCGGCCGCCTCGCCCCGAAGGCTGAGTTCCTCGGGATCAACAGCGTTATCGGTGTTCCGCGACCAGACGCGACCGGGCCTGGAGAGCGCTCCTACTGGTGCGTGCCGCCGGAGGGGCCCGGCCTCCTCGCTGTCCCGGACATGGTCTCCCAGCTCGTCTCGATCGGCAGGCTGCGGCAGGTGGAGACGCAGCAGGCAGCCGACGGTTCCGAAGGCGCCACGCCGACGGCCTTCCGGGTATAGACCGGCGCCGGCCGTGCTCTCCCCTCGTACGGCACGATCGACGCCTTCCACCACCCCAACCCGCCATCGTGAGAGAGACATGTCCCGACCCCCTTCCCTCAGTTACAAGGGCCTTCCCGTCCCCTACATCGCCGCATGGAGCAACGAGCGCCTGCCGGAGCCGGCCGTTGTCCAGGCCGCCGACGGCATCGCATTCGAAGACGCTGTGGGCGCCAACGGACACGCTCAGGGCCGTGGCACGGCCGGGGTGCTGTGGAAGCGCTGGGCGCTGCGTCAGGGAGACGGGGCCGCGCTTTTTGACGTGGCGCATGCGCCCCGGCAGAAGCGCGCGATGCGGAAGCTGCTGTGTCAGGTGTGCGGAGGACCGTCGGACGAGAACGAGCAGGGCCGGCTGTGGCTGTTGGAGGACTACAGGGGCGTGGACGGCTGGCCCGAGCGGGAGGTCACGGTGCATCCGCCGTTGTGTCTCACGTGCGTGCCGTTGGCCGCGCGGCTGTGCCCGCACCTGCGGGACAGGGCCGTCGCGGTCCGGGCCCGCCGCGTCTTTCTCGACGGCGTATACGGCACGGTCTATGCCAGCAGCCGTGGGCCTTTCCCCGTCCCGGTCGGGAAGGAGGTCGTGTTCCCTGACGACTGGCGCAGGAAGTGGACGGTTGGCGCGCAGCTGGCCGCCACCCTCATGGACGTCACGGTCTTCGACCTGGACGAGCTGGGGATGGGCCCGGCTGCACGAGAGGCGGCGAGCGCATGATGCCGCCCGGCGGTACGCCCGTCGTCTTAGAGGTCCTAACAGAAGTTGTTGATCAAGTGACTTTCGACTTGGGTGGTCGTTGGTCTAGTCGTGGGGAAACGTCAGTCGCGGCCGTGGATCGTGTCGGACGAACTGTGGTCGCTCATCGAGCCGTTACTGCCCGAGCCGGGGCCGAAGCTGGTGGCGGGCCGGCCGCGGGTGCCGGACCGACAAGCCCTGTGCGGGATCCTGTTCGTGCTGCACACGGGCATCCAGTGGGAGTACCTGCCCCAGGAACTGGGCTTCGGCTCGGGCATGACCTGCTGGCGGCGCCTGGCCGCATGGAACGAGGCCGGTGTGTGGGAGAAGCTGCACCTGGTGCTGCTGAAGAAGCTGCGGTCGGCGAAGCAGCTGGACTGGTCGAGGGCGGTGATCGACTCCTCCCACGTGCGGGCGGCCCGACGGGGCCCAAAAGCGGTCCCAGCCCGGTCGACCGCGCACGGCCGGGCAGCAAGCACCACGTCCTTGTCGACGGGCAGGGCATCCCGCTCGCGGTGTCGCTGACCGGCGGCAATCGCAATGACGTCACTCAGCTGATCCCGCTGCTGGACAAGATTCCACCCGTGGCCGGCGCGGTCGGGAGGCCGCGGAGACGGCCGGACATGCTCTTCGCGGACCGCGGCTACGACCACGACAAGTACCGGCGACTGCTGCGGAAACGCGGCATCCGGCCCGCGATCGCCGAACGGGGCCAGCCACATGGCTCCGGCCTGGGCATCTTCCGCTGGGTCGTCGAGCGCACCATCTCCTGGCTCCACGGCTTCCGTCGCCTGCGCATCCGCTGGGAACGACGCGACGACATCCATGAAGCCTTCCTCGGCCTCGCCACCTGTCTCATCACCCACCGACACGTCCAACGCCTTTGTTAGGACCTCTTAGAGGTTTCTGAACACTCCCCCTCGCGGGGCACGCTGTTACCGGCTGGCGGGCTCTTGGCGCTCGCCTCCGGTCCGTCGCTGGCGACCGGAACGACACGGGTCGTGCAGGCCGCGCCGGACGTGCTGGCCGAGTGGGTCCGGTTCGGCGGGGCATTGATCGTGACGGTCTGGCTCACCGGGGTGGTCATCACCAGAACGTCACACGGATCCCGCTGGCCGCAGCTGCTCGGGTTCGGCGTCGGCGGTGCGGTCTTCCTCTACACGACGACGCCGGCCTCGACCGCGCTCGCCCAGCACCTGGGTGACGCCGTGTACGGATGCGCCTTGGCGTGGCTGGCCGTCGAGGTGTGCCGCTCGCAAGGGGTTCGGCTGCGCCCAGGCTTTCCCGTCTCGGACACTGAGCAGCGGCGCCGGACGTGGATGGTCACCTCACTGTCGTATCTGATCTGCGTGGTCTCGGGCTTCCTGACCGCGCAGATCACGGCTGGCCTGTGGGCCCTCGGGGTCGACGACGCTCTCGTCGTGGGGCTGGAGCAGCGCTCCAGCATCGGTGTGGTGACGGTCGCGGACGGCGTTCTCGCGTTCGTCACGACGGTCGTCATCGAGGACGTCGTGATCGTGGCGGCGGTCGTCACCCTGCTCGCCGCTGGTCGCCGCCCGGCGTGGCAGATCTACGGCGTGGTCTGCCTCGTTGAGATCGCTCTCCACTCCTACATGGGCGCGGTCGCCCTCACGATCGCCTTGTACGCCGCGGGCCGCGTCTGGCTGTACCGGCGGTACGGGGGTGTCGTTCCTGTGGTGATCGGGCACTTCGTGTTCGACCTCACCGTCCTCGCCAACTGGCTGGCCGAAGCCCCCGTTCCACACATGCTGGCCGGGGGCCTCGCCGTCGCAGCGGTCTGCGGAGCCGCTCAGTTGCGGACGCCGCGCAGGGGAGGCGAGAGGTGATCCGGCGCATGGAGTCGAGGTGGGTCTTCGGCGACTGCCGGCTCGGGTGCCAGAGCACCGGCGTGCTGGTGACCTGGCTCGGCCCGGTGCAGTGGGACGGACAACACTCCCCGTTCATGACGTGCGGGCCGTGCCTCAGCCGCCTCCGGGCCCAGGCCGAGCAGTACTTCATCAAGCGGCAGCCAGCCGCCGCGTAGACGGCCGGCTGTCTTCGTCGCTGTCCCCTCCGGCAAAGACAGCCGGGACCCCACCAATACATCCGATAAGGACGGGTTTTCTTGAGCTCCATCCCACAGGCCCCGACGTCGGAGCCAGCGCGATGCCTGGCGACCGACGAGGTCATCACCGACGCTCTGCGCGGGCGGATCCTCCACGGTGCCTACGCCATCACAAGGCCGCTGCCCGACACGGCACGGCTTGCAGCCGAGTTCGGCCTGCCCAAGGAGGTGATCGCCACGGCGCTGCGGGCGCTCGCCAACGAGGGCACGGTGTGCGATGTGCCCGGTCAGGGGATGTTCGTCGCCCGGCTGCCCCGTCTTGAGTCTGCTGAGGCTGCAGCCGAGCGGGTGGAGACGATCCTGCGGACGCGGCTGGAGCACGGCGTGTACCCCGTCAGTACCTGGTTCCCGGCCCAGGCGAGGCTCCTCGACGAGTTCGGCGTGACCCTGTACGTCCTGCTCAACGTGATCGCCAAGCTCGTGGATGGCGGGCTCCTCAGCACAGTCACCTCCCGCGGCCGGATCGTCCTGGACCCGCAGGGCCCCAGACCCCGGCCTAAGGACACGAGGAGGCCGCCAAGGCGGAGCCGGAGCGGTACGTCCGCCGCGCGATCGAAGAGGGCACGTATCCCCTGCACTCACAGATTCCGTCGCGGCAGAGCCTCGGGGAGAAGTACGGGCTGACCGCCTACCAGGCGGGGTTGGCCCTGAAGCCCCTGGTGAGCCACCTGGAAGAGGAACCAGTGGACGAGTACGACGACGCCGCCGCGGAGGTGGCCCGGAACTGGAGCGAGCCCCAGCCGGTCTCCGGGACCGAGCCGGGAACGGGAGGGTCGACGGCGCCGCTGGTGCCGTATCTCGGGGTGACGTGGACGCTCGACGGCCGGGACCCGCGCACGCCCGCCGAGGCCCGTCACCGGGTCGCCGAGGGGTGCCGTCTGTGGCGTGTCCCGATGCTGGTTGCCGACGACCTCACGCTGATCGTGTCCGAACTCGCGACCAACGCGGTGACGCACACGAAGAGTTCCGAGATCGAGGTGAGCCTCTACCTCACCGGCGAGCAGGTCTGCGTGGTCGTGACCGACCAGAGCGCCTACCGGACGCTTTCGGCCCGGCAGGCCGGAGCGGACGCGGAGGGCGGCCGGGGGCTGGTGCTGGTCGAGGCCCTGGCGACCCGGTGGGAGAGCTTCCCCACGGCCTGCGGCACCGCCGTGCGGGCCCACATCGCCCTCCCCCCAGAACACCGCACAGCCCCCCACACCCCCGAGGACACTTTCGATGCACGCCGCTGACGACACGCTCGCGCTCTCTGCCGTGCATGCGGCGGGACCGGCCCGCATGCAGGGCGAATACCTGCGCTGGACCTGGCCCGTGGGCCCCGGGACGGAAGATCTGGTGCGCACCGTCACAGAGGCGTTCACCCACTGGGGTTTCACGCCGTCTGTCGCCGACCTCCTCGGTGATCTCGCGTGGGAGTTCGCCGGGAGCTTCCGGCGCAGCCCCTACGTGAAGGTCGCCGTCGGGTGGGCCGATCACCAGGCGATGGTCAGCGTGCGCAGTGCCGAGAGCCTCACGAGCGCCGAGTCTGCGATGAGCCTCCAGCCCCGTCCCTCGACCTGGGGCGTATGCGGATATGTAGGCGGCACGGACGCGTTCGCCGTCGTCCGACTCGCGCGGCGGATTCCCCGGATCGACTGACCCAGAGCTTCCCGCCCCCGCCTGGGCGGGCAGGCGGGACCCGCCGGGCGAGAGCCCGAGGGCCCCGCAGCGCCACCCGGTGCGGGCAGCCGGCCCGCACCACCACAAGGAAGAAGGAGAAGCCCATGGAAGCCAAGTCGCAGGCCGCCGCCAGGACCTCGACCACGCAGACGCCCGAGAACCTCGCCACCGAAGAGGTGGTCATCGCGGTCGACGTCGACGACGAGGAGTAGTCCTCACCGCTAGTTCTCACCTGGGCGCCCTTCTCCGGCCGACGGTGGCCGGGGAAGGGCGCCCGCCCTTTCGAGGAGGTTTCAGCAGTGATCCATGTATTTGCCGGGCCGACCCTGTCCCGGCCTGAGCCGTTACTGACAGCGCCCCAGGTACGGTCCCGGCCGCCGGTGCGGCACGGCGACCTGTTCCCCGAGTCGGTCCCCGACGGCGACACGGCGGTGATCATCGACGGGCTGTACCACCAGGCCCCCGCGCTGCGGCACAAGGAGATCATCGCGGCGATGGCCCGCGGGGTCCGGGTGATCGGGGCGGCGAGCATCGGCGCCCTGCGGGCGGCCGAACTCGCGCCGTACGGGATGCGCGGCATCGGCACCATCTACCGCGGGTACGCCGTCGGCGCCCTGTGCGGGGATGACGAGGTGGCGGTGGGGCAGGCCCCGGACGGCCAGGAGGAGTCACTGACGTGGCCGCTGGTCAACCTCAGGTACATCCTGAAGACGGCCACCGCACGCGGCATCGTCGGCCCGGAGCAGGCAGATGTGCTCCTGGAGGCCCTGCGGGAGGTCTACTACCCGCAGCGCACCCGGGCCGCGGTGCGGGCCGTGTCCCGCACCTGCGGCGAGGAGCAGTTCGACCGGTGGCTGACCGAACGCCGCCGGCGCAACCCGCACTTCGGTGACCTCAAGCGGGCCGAGGCACTCAGCGCGGTCCGGGCCGCCCTGCGCAGCCCGCACCGCGGGGCCCCTGCCGAGGAGCCGCCGGTATGGCGGACGGTGCACTTCCAGCGCTGGTCAAACACCTTCGCCCGCTCACGGGTTGACGGGCTAGACCTGGCCACCGAGGACCGGCTGATCTATCAACAGGCGTTCGCCCCGGAGTTCACGCGGACGTGGACGGCCTACCTCGAACACCGCTCGCTGCGTCCCCAGCACGGGCCGGGACTGCCGCTCGGCGCCCGGCTGCAGCAGGTCACCGGCCAGGGCGGGTCTCTCGCCGCGCATCAGGTGTTCCACCCGGCCATCGACCTACGCGACGAGGAGACCGTGGCCCTGCTGCTGGCCGAGGAGACACCCGAGGACCGCCAGGCGGTCGCCCGGTACGCCGAGGCCCTGAACCGGGTGCGCCGCAGTGTGGCGGGGTTCTCGACCGCGGCCGTGTGCGACGACCTCACCGGCCGCACGCTCCGGCAGATCTGGCGGTGCCCGGCCGGTGATTTCGACACCGTCGCGTCCGCGCGGGGACTGGTCAGCGGGGCCCGCGCCGTCGAGGCGGCGAAGCGGCTGATGCCCGGATTCATGGACGAGCGGACGGAGGCGGCCCGTTGAGGCGCGAGGACGACATGGCGGTCCTGCCGGGCACCCTGCGGGCCCGGGGCCCCGAGGAGACATGGCAGGCCCTGGCCCCCTATCTGCCGGGGTTCGGGATCACCCGCGTGGCCCGGCTGACCGGCCTGGACTGCATCGGAGTGCCGGTGTGGACAGCGATCCGGCCCGCCTCCCTGACCCTGACCACCTCCCAGGGCAAAGGCCTGACCGACGGCCTGGCGCGGCTGTCGGCGGTCATGGAGGCCATCGAGCTGTGGCACGTGGAGCAGCCCCTGCCCATCGCCGCGGCTGGCCCGGCCGCGGAAGTCGCCCCCGACTGCCCCGTCGCCGACCTGCCGCTGACCGTCCCCCACAGCGCGGATGTACTCGCCCGCATCGCGTGGGAGTGGACGCCCGGCACCCACCTGATCAGCGGCGAGCCGGCCGTGGTGCCGGTCGATCTGGTCCGCCGCCGCGCCCAGCGGCCCGAGTGGGCCCCTGATCTGCTGCGGGCGACCAGCACCGGCCTGGCGTGCGGCAGCACCCGCGACGAGGCGCTGTTGCACGCGCTGTACGAGGTCGTCGAGCGCGACGTGCTGTACCGGGACGGGTGGAGCGGCGGGCGGAACCGGATACTGATCGCCCCGCACACCGTCACCGACCCCGACGCCCGGGAGGTGATCAACCGGCTCCTCGACGCAGGGATGGGGCTGGAGTTCTTCCTCGTCGACGGGCCGTACGGGCTTCCGGTGTGCGTGGCCTACCTGTGGTCGGAGGACCACCCGCAGGTGTTCGCCGGCGGCGGCTGCCACGCCCGCCCCGGCATCGCGGCCACCCGCGCCCTGACCGAGGCCGCCCAGTCCCGCGCGGCCGTCATCGCCGGCACCCGCGACGACCTGCCCAGCGACAGCCCCGATTTCGGCAGCCTGCCGCACCGGCCGGCCACAGCACGCTCGGCGATGCCGTGGCCGCAGGCGACAGCCCACTTCCCGTCGCCCCTAGGCGGGTTCACCGGCCACATCGGGGAGGTGGCCGAGCGGATCGAGATCGTCACCGGGCACGACCCGGTGGTCCTGGACCTGTCCGCGCCGGGCCTGCCCGTCCACACGGTGCAGGCCGTCTGTCCCGGCACCCGCTCACGGATCAGGAGGGCGATGCCCCGATGACACACCCCACCGCGCGCCAGCCCGCGCCCCTGCCGCCCACCGAAGACCCCGCGGACCACTTCGACGCCTTCCACGCCGCGCGGGCCCGCACCGATCTCGTCGCCCGCCTGTACGAGGCGGCGATGGGCGAGGACTACCCGCACGAAGTCAACGCCTCCACCTCGTGTGACTGGCCCCTGCTCGGGCTGATGACGACCCGGCTGCGGATGCGTCCCGGGCAGAGGCTCGTGGACGCGGGATGCGGCACCGGCGGGATCGGGCTGTGGCTGGCCCGCGCCCTGAACGCCCGCCTGGAGGGCATCGACATCTCACCCGTCGCCCTCGCCCGCGCGACCAGGCGCCGCAGCCGGTTCGTGCCCGCCGACCGCGCCGCCTTCCACGTCGCCTCAATCGACGCAACCGGCCTGCCCGACCGTCACGCCCACGGCATCATCTGCATCGACGCCCTCAGCTTCACCCAGGACCGCGGCAAGGCGGTCCGCGAGCTGGGCCGCATCCTCGCGCCCGGCGGCCGCCTCACCCTCACCCGGTCCCTGCGCCCGGGCGCCGAACCCGCCTGGGAGGAGCAGGCCCATGCGGCCGGCCTCACCGTGGAGCACATCGACGAACGCCCCGGCGAACCGGCCATGTGGGAGCGGCTCTACCGGCTGTGGCTCGCGCACGCCGACGACCTGCACCGCGAACTCGGCGACCAGGCGCGGTTCATGCTCCACGAGGCGCGCCGGATGCTGCCCGCCCTGAACGGCCGCCGCGCGGTACTGCTGACCCTGCGACGCCCCCCGACGCCACACGCAGAGGACGAGGAGGCCGATAGGATGCCCGAGCCCGGCCGCCGCGCGGAGGGCACTGTGACCAGCGAGAGGACCCCGCAGTGAGCCAGCGCAAGCACAGCCGCGCGGCGGTGTTCTCGGCCGGGTCCTGGGGCACGGCCGTCGCCAAAATCATGGCGGACGCCGGCAGCCGGGTCACCGTACACGCCCGCCGCCCCGAGATCGCCGACGCGATCAACATCCGGCACCGCAACCCGGCCTACTTCCCCGAGACCGAGCTTCCCGCTCTGCTCACGGCCACGACCGAGCCGGCGGCCGCCCTGGACGGCGCGGACTTCCTGGTCCTGTCCATTCCCGCGCAGGCTCTGCGCGAGAACCTGACCGCGTGGGCGCCGCTCATCGCAGCGGACACCGTGGTCGTGTCGCTGATGAAGGGCATCGAGACCGCAAGCGGCAAGCGCGCCAGTCAGATCATCGCCGAGGTGACCGGCATCGGCGCGGAGCGGATCGCGGTGCTGTCCGGGCCGAACCTGGCGGGCGAGATCATGCAGGGCCAGCCAGCGGCCGCCACGGTGGCCTGCCCGGACGACAGCGTCGCCCGACGCGTCCAGACGGCCTGTCTCACCCCGTACTTCCGGCCCTACACCAGCACCGACGTCGTCGGCTGCGAGATGGGCGGCGCGGTCAAGAACGTCATCGCGCTCGCCGTGGGCATCGCGGCCGGCATGGGTATGGGCCACAACGCCACCGCCATGCTCATCACCCGCGGACTGGCGGAGACCACCCGCCTGGCCGTGGCCATGGGCGCCAGCCCGGTCACCCTCGCGGGACTGGCCGGACTCGGCGACCTCGTGGCCACGTGTTCCTCACCGCGTTCACGCAACCGCACCTTCGGCACCCACCTGGGCCAGGGCATGAGCGTCGAGGAGGCCACAGCCGCCACCCGGCAGACCACCGAAGGCGTCAAGTCCGCAGGGGCCGTCCTCGAACTCGCCCGCGCCCACGGCGTCGAGATGCCGATCACGGACATCGTCTCTGCACTCCTGCACGAGAAGGTCACGCTCGATGAGGCCGCCGCCGCACTCATGCAGCGGCCCCCCAAGCCCGAGCACTGACCCCCGGGCGCCCCTCGCGCAGCGCCCCTCACCACGTCACCCTCCCCATCACGGAGGCCCCTTTCCCATGCACGCCACACCTGTGCCGTCCGCTGTCCAACTCGCCGTCACCGCCGCCCTCGTGGGCTGGATGCTCACCGGGTTCACCCACCTGCCCGGCAGGTGGCTGCGCTGGAAAATGTTCTGCCGCGCCCGCTTCACGATCATCACCCTCGACGGCACCAAGAACGGCCACACCGAACCGGTGAACCCCTACCGCTACCTCTCCCCAGGCAGCTTCCTCCTCAGCCCCGAACGGCTCCAGACGATCATCACCCACCTGACCCGCCCCGGCGGGTACGACCGGATCGACGGCCGCGGACGAGTCCTCTCCACGCAGGGCGAGCAGCCGATCGAGGTGATTGACAGTGTGGTTCGTTGACGCCCTCGCCTCCGGGTTCCAGCACCCCACCGATCCCGGACGGCTCCACCTGTTCCGCATCCTCTACGGCACCGTCTGCACCCTGCGGTTCGCCCTCTCCTTCGGCCAGGGCGGATGGGACCGGTTCGCCCCCGGCTCACTCAGCACCCACACCGCCGAGCAGCGCTACGGCCCCGCACGGGCCCGGTGCCTGAGCGGCGCCTACCGGCCCGTGCTGATCGCCCGCACGATGGCGGCCGCCGCCTTCGCGGCGGGTCTGGCGCCCCGGGCGGCGCTCGTGATGGTCCTGGCCGGTGCCGCGATGGAGCTGTGCTACCTCAAGAGCCCCAACGCCGTGCGCTACACCCTGCTCACCGGCGGCTGCCTCCTCGTCGCCGGCGACCTCGGCCGCGGACCGGCGATCGAGCACGGCTCCAGCACGGCCAACACCTGGGCACTGTGTCTCCTCGTGCTGATCACCACCGACGTCTACTGGAACAGCGCCTGGCACAAACTCCGCTCACCACAGTTCCGCACCGGCCTGTACCTGGCTCAATGGGTCCACACCTACACTCAAGTCAAGGACCGGCTTCCCTACCGGGGCCAGCACGCCATCCCCGGCCCCGTCCGCCGCCACATGGGCAACCTCAACAGTCGTGACGTCCGGCTGTGGCGTCTGGTCGCCGCGACCGTCATCACCGCGGAGATCGCCCTGCCACCCGCCCTGCTCATCGAACAGACCACGCCCTACGCCATCACCGCCGGCATCACCATGCACGCCGCCTTCACCTGCCTCAAGCCCCGCCAACTCATCACCTTCTCCAGCCTCACCGCCGGCACCTACACAGCCTTCGCCCCCTGATCTCTCGCCGACAGGACGCAGTCGCGCCCCGCCAGACCCCTCACGGGAAACCGGCGGGGCACCACTGCATCCGGGCCCCAGCCGGCTTCGGCCGCTCATAGACAGCCCCGCCCTTAAGACGGGTGGTACGCGCTCACCAGCAGGGTGTCGGCGGTGCGAGGCCCGCCGGTGGCGGCGGGCAGCACGTCAACAGTGATGTCGGTAAATCCGGCCTCGTCGAGCAGCTTGGTCCACACGTGCTCCTGGAGGACCCAGCGGCGCATTGTGGTGGTTCGGCCGTCCGGTGTCTTTGCCGGAATGTCGGCGGCCGTGGCATCGGGCTGGGCAGGTGCCCCGTTCAGGTAGTGGGCGAGGGTTGCGAACACCAGTCGTCCGCCCGGCTTGAGGGCGGCGGCCGCCGCAGGCAGCAGCTCGCGCGGGTCGGTGAAGTCCACGGCGCCGAAGACGCTGTACAACACGTCGTACGCGCACGTCATCGCCTGCAGGTGGGGCACCGCGTCGGACTGCACGATGCGCAGGCGCGGAGCGAGGTGGGCATAGAGGTCGGCTGCCATGGCGTGCTGGGCGGGCGAGGCGTCGACGGCGACGATCCGGGCCGGCTGGTGATGGACGGCCAGGTGCGCTGCATGCCGGGATGTGCCGGCGCCGAGGTCGCCCACACAGCGGCCGGTCACCTCACCGAGGACCTCGGGACCGGGCCCGGCGTCCTGGCCCCAACTCCAGTAGAAGGTGCCGGGAACGGCGCGGTCACTGGTGGCGCGGGCGCGGCCGTAGTGGTGCCAGAGGTCTGCGGTGCTGGTGGTCACCCGGACCATCCTGGCGGCCTCAACCGGGCCGTGGGCCGGTTCGCCGAAATCTCACCCGGGCATGCCGTCGGGCCCCAGCCGTGCGGCCGGGGCCCGAGGCGCTCGTAGCTGCGGCGTGATCAGTGCGAGTCGCTGCCGGGGTGGCACGGGCCGCAGTCGGCGGCGTCCGTCCACAACGGCAGGTCGACCTCCCAGCCGTCGGCGGCGACGATGTGGGCCGTCTTGATCACGGAGCCGTCGTTCTTCATGTCCACCTTGGGCACGTGGTGCAAGAACTGTCCGCCGTTGAACTTCTCGCACAGCTCGGCGTACGCGACCGTGTCCAGGATGACCGTGTGGACGCCGATGTCGACGAGCTTGCTGGGCGCCAGCCCCAGCCGCTCGCCCCGGTGGTTCATCGCGGTCAGCAGGTAGGCGTAGCCCTGACCGAGGACCCGGGCGGCCATGACCGAGTCGTAGGGGTAGTCCCGGATGAGGAGCCCGACCTGCTTCTCCCACAGGTCGGCCGGCACGACGTTGCGTGCGTAGCGGACCGGGCCGGTCGCCGGGTCTGCGGCCCAAGGGGATGCAACAGCGGCGGTGGCTGCCATGGGGTGCCTCCGATGGACGGTGCCCCGCGGCGCGGGGCGGTGCACCGAGCACACCGCGCCGACCGGACTCGCGGTGATCAACTCTCCATCTGTGCAAGGCGTTTGCACGTCGTGCAAGCGGCCTCGACGCGCCCGGCCAGCGCCCGTAGCGTGGGGTCCCCCTGTCTGTGCGGTGTGGGAGGGACGCGTGCCCGTTGACCCGCTCTGGAACAGCACGACAGCACTGCAGTTAGCCGCGCAGCGGCGCCCCGGCGCGCTCATCCGGATCGGACGCCAGCACCACTGCTGGACGCTGGCCGCTCTCGCAGACCGGATCGGCTGCTCGCCCGCGACCGTCTCCCGTCTGGAGCGCCGCACCCGGATCGCTGACCTGGCCCTGGTGCACCGTGCCGCACGGGAAGTCGGCGTGCCCCGACACATCCTCATGACATCCCTCGCGCCACCCCCCGCTACGGCAACGACGGCCACTAGAGTGACGGCCAGTCAGCGTGACGCCGAGGAGGACCCCATGCGCCGCCGTACGCTGCTCGCCGCCACGGCGGCCGCAGGCCCCGCCGCCCTGCTGATGGGCCTGGACGACGCTCTGGCCGACACCCCCGCCCCGTCCGGTGCTGGGCCGCTGGACAGCCGTCTGACGGGCGCCCGCGCACTGTACGACCGCGGCGCGCACGCACGGCTCCTGGTCGCCCTGCCCGGCCTCATCGCCGACGCGCATCAGGGCGCCGTCTCCCGCCGCAGTCTCGACCAGGCCCGGCTGTCCGCCGTGTACAGCCTCGCCTCCGCCGTGCTCATCAAGCTCGGCTCCTACGACCGCGCCCGGCTCACCGCGGACCGTGCCCGTACCTGGGCCGAGATCTCCGGCTCCCCGCTCGCAGCCGCGGCCGCAGCACGGGAGTTGGCCATCGTGCTGCGCCACCAGGACCAGCACGGCGCCGCTCAGCGCCTGATGTCCTCGGCAACCGACGACCTCGAGGCGAGCGGGCTGCGCACCGACGCCACGGCCGCCGCCTACGCACAGATGCTGTGCACCCTGGCCTACACCGCCGCTCGGGCCGGGCAGCGCACCGAGGCCCTGGCGATGACCGAGGAGGCCCGCCGCGCCGCCAGCCGACTGCCCCAGGCCGCTCCGCCCGGCCGGCTGTTCGCCATCAGCCCGGCCGCCGTCGACCTGTACGCGGTCGGCGTGCACTGGGCCCTCGGTGACGCCGGCGCCGCCCTGGACGCCGGGAAGAACCTGCGGCCCGAGCAGTTCCCGACCGCCGAGCGCAAGGCCCGCCTGGGCACCGACATGGCGCGCGCCTGGTGGGCCTGGCAGCGGCCCGAGCAGACCGCCCGCGCGCTGCTGGACGCCTATAGGGCCAGCCCCGGCGAAGTCCGCGACCGGCCCGCGATCCGCCGCATCGTCACCGAGCTCGCCGAGCGGCACCCGCGAACCAGCGGCGTACGCGAACTGCACACCGCCGTGACACGGGCCAGCTGACGGCGCTGTCAAGTTGGTTAGCCGGTGGGATGATCTTCTGGTTGATCGTGCTGGTAGGGGCTGTCCGTGGGGGCCGTGTCGCCGTCGTACAAGGGGCGCCGGTACCCGGTCGAGGTCATCTCCCACTGCGTATGGCTGTACTTCCGTTTCCCGCTGTCGTTCCGCGAGGTCGAGGAGCTCATGCTCGAGCGCGGGATCGCCGTCTCGTACGAGACGGTGCGCCGCTGGTGCGCCAAGTTCGGGCAGCGGTACGCAGGCGCGCTGCGCCGGCGGCAGCCCCGGCCAGGTGACAAATGGCACCTGGACGAGGGGGCTTCATCAAAATCAACGGCGAGCAGCGGTACCTGTGGCGGGCCGTCGACCAGGACGGCAACGTCCTGGACATCCTCGTGCAGCACCGCCGGGACAAGGCCGCGGCCAGTCGCTTCTTCCACCGCCTGATGAAGAAGACACACGCGGTGCCCCGGGGGATCGTCACCTAGAAGCTCCGCTCCTACGGCGCACCGCGAACCCTTTGTTCGTGGCCGCCAAGAGTATTCTCCGTGTTCACCCCTGAGCGAGTGCTGCGGATGCCTCGCGGTCAGGTGGCGTGGGTTCGCCGACTGTCTCCTATGTTGGTCGGGAGGACGTGCCATCGGGCTCCCAGGTCGACATCACCACCACCGATCAGCCCCTTCTGCGCAGGGCAGGCCCGGGCGGTGATCACCGCGGGCCCTGCAGGTTCGTGGAACGGCGTTCACGGCAGCTTGCACTTCACCGCGTGCAGGATGTCGATGACGAAGACCAGCGGCGTACCGGGCGGGGCGTGACGCCATGTGTGTCCGCCGTTGACCATGTCGGGCGGTACCGCCAGTTCGACACGGCTGCCCACCCGCTGACCGACTATCCCCAGGTCCATGGCCTTGATGACCTTGTTCTCGCCGACACGGAAAGCTGTCGCACCGCCATGCTGCAAGGTGGACTCGTACACCTTGCCGTCCTTCCAGCCGGCATAGGTGACTTGGGCGAGGACGGCTTGGCCTGCTCGGACGGTCGGTCCGTCGCCTGGAAAGATGACCGCGCGGCGCAGTTTCCTCGGGGCCGATGCACCCTTGACCGGCGTGATGGTCGGGGCGGCCTTGCCCTTTACGCGGACCTGCGGCATGCCGGCTGGCGGAGCGGTGTGCGGGCCAGTGAGCACGGTGGCGGCAGGTGTGTCGGCGACGATGTCGATGGCGAAGACCACGGTGGCGCCCGCTCCGACCCCCAAGGTCGAGCTGCCCCTGCCGCCGAACGCCGCGGCGGGCGGTGCCACCACCAGCACCCGACTCCCGACCCTGCGGCCGATCAGCGCCTCCTCGAAGGCGGGCAACAGCTTTCCGGAACCCGCTTGGGTCAGTTGATAAGCACCGGGCACGGACTTGCGCGCTGTCCAGTTCTCGGCGCTGTAGCGAACGGTCACCCAGTCCGTCCGCCGCACCACGGCTCCCGTGCCCTTCACCACGGTGGAGACGACGAACTTGCCACTGGGCCGGCCGGATGGAAGACGTATCTCCGCCTTGCCACCCACCGGGCCGGAGACGGAAGGCATGGGGGCGGCGTAACGAACCGGATCGGGCACGCTCTCCGTGCCCTTGTCACCTCCAGCCGTGTCGGAAGGGGCGGTGGTCGCGACGCTGGGGGTGGGCACGCGGTTGACGTCCGGGGAATCGCCGCCCACGCTGCACCCGGAGAGCAACAGCGGTACAGCCAGGGACGAGAAGGCCGCGAGTACGGTAGCTCGGTACATGGGAATCCTCAGGGGGAGTCGGCAATCGTTACGGCGGGGAGTGCCGGCGGCCGGGGAGAGGCAAGGCAACCGGACGCCTCAGCCACGCACTTCGGGCGGCAGGTGGAGGCAGGTCCGGTTCCTCGTCGACCACCGATGGGCCAAGGGAACATGAGCTCCGGGTCCAGCCTTCCCGGGCGCGGATGCCCCCGAGAAGGCTGTGAGCTGTGCTGTGGTGATGCCCGGCGCGCGTGGGCGCTACGGCGCCGTGTTCAACGTGGCGCCCATCTTGTCCAAGGCGGGCCCGATGCGGACACCGACCATGTACTGGACACCGCTCCGCCAGACCACGCCCGTGTGCAGGCCGACGATCTTGGCGGTTTCGTTCCTGGTCCACTTGTAGATGGGGGCTCCGGAGTCGCCGCCCTCGGTGAACTTCACCGTGCAGTTGGCGCAGGGGTCCGGCCGGTACAGGAAGGAGCCGCCGCCTTCGACGCAGATCTGGGTGTCGGGCCAGCAGATGCTGCCGGGCGACATGTCCGTGACTTTGTTGCCGCAGTGGGCATAGGTCGTCTGACCGGTCACACAGATGTTGTCCAGGCCGAGGAAAGCCGGCAGCTGGCCCTCGATGTTGAGGTAGTCGAGAGCGTTTGGGCTCTGCCCGCTCCAGATCCTCCCGAAGTAGGCCCCGCGGATGGGCGTCACATCCCGATGCAAGAGCTCCTGGTCGATCCCATTGTACCGGTTGGTGACCTTGCCGACCTCCTCCCAGTCTGTCGTGTAGTTGTACACACCCACATTGGGGTTGATCGGGTAGCAGTGCGCCGCGGTGGTCATGTAGGCGGTGTCCGCACGCATCACGCTCACCCCTCCGCTACACCGGCCACTGCCCTCGCGGGTGAGGGACAGGCCGCCGTAGAACGGGACGGTGTCCCTGTATCGCCCGCGCTGGGCCGCGAACTTGCCGGACTCGATCTTGATCTTGTCCCCGTACTCGCGGACCAGCGGCTCGCTGAGGGTCGACGGGGCGTCGGTGGTCACGACGACCCTGTCGGTGGCCACGTCGTACTGGCTCATCAACCCGTATTCGGTCGAGTGGTCCGGGCGCAGCGCCTCCCTGACAGCGCCGTCGATGGATGTGATGTCGCCCTTGGTGAAACGGCTCGCCTTGACGGTCGTAGAAGGCGGCGCATCCTTCTCGATCACCGGCTCAATCCGGTCGGCGGGCAACCGTACAAGCGCGCCGGATGCTCCTGGCGCTACTCCCAACGCGTCATTGGCCCTGGAGTAGGCGTCGACCTGGCTCCACTGGTCCGTGGTCAGGGATGCGGGCGTGTCTTCTGCCTGGGCGGGGAAGGTGCCGAGGAGACCCGCTCCCGCGGTCAGCGTCAGGCCCGCCGCCATGACGTACCGGATAGTCTTCCTTTTGTGCCTTGTCTGCCTGGACGGGAGCGGCGCGGCCGCCCCCGCGCGCGGGCCCTTTCTTGAGAACAGTCGGAGGCTCATGCTCATCCCTCGTTTCACTGGCGGGTTCCCGAAGTGGGTGCCCTGGTGAACTCCAGCAAAGCGGAAGGACGTTGCAGCCGCCGCGCGGCGGCATCTCAGCCTCCAAACAGTCTTGATGGATTTGTTGCATGAGCTGTTACGGAGCATGCGTTCAGAGCGCCCAGTGGGCTGTGCGCGCAGCGGGGACAGGTCAGGGCCGGCCCGCCCGCCTGCAGGCGCAGGTGCACAGTCCAGATGCGCTGCACCGCGGCGTGTGTGCCAGCAAGCCGCATCGGCTCGTGTCCCTCCGTTCCGGTCCGCGTCGTTCTCGCGCGGTGGCCTCCCGGACGTACGCGCGCGCCGCCCGCACCGTAGTGCAGATCCCTGCACTCGCGCAGGGCGGGTGCCGGACGCGCCCACCTGACTGATAGTGCAGAAATCCGCACTGACAGGGCAGGTGTCTGCACCGTCGGATGGTGGGGTGACGATCTTGCCGACCCGACCCGGACCGCGATGCCCTGCGTGTGACGCTGGCGCGGCTGAGGAACGCGCTCGAGTGGACCTTCGACGAACTTGCCGGCCTCGGCGGCCTGGCCCGGCGCACGCTGATCGACCTGGAACATGGCCGGGCCGTCGGCACCGTCACCACCTGGCACGCCCTCGCGCACGCCTTCGATGTCCCCATCGAGGAACTGCTCGGCTCGCTCTGCGACGACCACACCCCACCCGGGACCAAGGGCGCCTGACTCCGGTCGCGTCAGGCCTGGCGCGCCGCGCGAATCACCCGAACCGGCGAGCATGCATAGAACGCACATGGGTGCGGATCCTTTCGAGGGATAGCTGAGCTGGGAAGACGCTGATTGACGTGTGGGCGGTGCCGTCGTACTTCTACTGTGGCGAGGTGGAGGTGGGGCGCGATGGTGTCGTTGCCGGAAGAGCTCCAGGCGCGGGAGGCCGCGGCTCGACAGCGAGTGGAAGAACTCCAGGTGGAGGCTGCGGAGTTGGCCGTCCGGCTGGAGAAAGCCCGGGAGGATCTGTCGCGGTTGGAGATCACGCGGGAGATCGTCGCGCAGGTGCTGGCGGAGTTGTCGGCCGCGGAGGATGTGCCAGAACCCCAGGAAGCGCCGGCGCCTCACGGCATCGGGGTGATGGCGGTGCCGCCGTGGCGGGAGGGCCTGGTCGTTGGGGTGCTGCCGGATGTGTACCGGGACATCGTGGAGATCGTCGCTGATGCTTCGGGTCCGTTGCAGGCCAAGCAGATCGTGCCGCGGATCGGGCTGGAGGCCACCACGGCGAAGATCGAGGGGACGCGGGGGAAGCTGAAGCGTCTGGTGGAACGGGGCTGGCTGGCAGAGGACGCGCCGGGACGGTTCACCCTGGCCGCCATGACGGGGACGGTCACGTCCGCGGGAGTGGTGTATTGACGGCCACTCGGTGATCTCGTTTTAAGGCTATGCGGTGAGTTCGGTGGGTAGGTCGGTCTCGCTGGTTTCTGACTCGATCGGGTGGAGGCGGGCCTTGGCGAGGAGTTCGATGCCCATGTAGCGGCGGGCTTCGGTCCATTCGTCGTTCTGCTCGGCCAGCACCGCGCCGACCAGGCGGATGACGGCGGTGCGGTCGGGGAAGATGCCGACCACGTCGGTGCGACGCCGGATCTCCTTGTTCAGCCGTTCCTGCGGGTTGTTCGACCAGATCTGCCGCCAGCTCTCACGTGGGAACGCGGTGAACGCCAGCAGGTCGTGCTGCGCGGTGTCCGAGTGGGCTGCGGCCTTGGGGAACTTGGCCTCCAACGCATCCAGGACGTGCCGCATCTGGTCCTTCACCGCGTCAGTGTCGGGCTGTTCGAAGACCGTCCGCAGCAGCGTCGCGACCCAGGGCTGGGCTGATTTCGGAACCTGGCTCAGCAAATTTCGGGCGTAGTGGAGCCGTCAAGAATCAACCTGTTGCTTCGTGATCAGCGGCTCGTTGGCCTGTTATGGCGATCACGGACGAGATGCTGTCCCAACTCCGCCACCGTTTCACGGTGTTGCTGCCGCATCTGAACGAGCGGCAGCGGCGTCTGGCGGTGGCGGCCGAGGCGAGGCTGCTCGGACACGGCGGGGTGCGCGCTGCCGACCGGGCGGCAGCCGTGAGCGAGACCACCGTGCGCCGGGGGATCGTAGAACTGGAGTCCGGTGTCGGGCCGCTGCCCGGCGGACGCATCCGCGCCGAGGGTGGGGGCCGCAAACTCGTCGAGGAGCTCGATCCCGGCCTGGTGAACGCGCTGATGGCACTGGTCGAGCCTGATGAGCGCGGTGATCCGGAATCCCCGCTGCGCTGGACGACGAAGTCGCTGCGCCACTTGGCCGAGGAACTGGCCCGGCAGGGCCACCCGGTCTCCGCGCCGACGGTGGGACGGCTGCTCAAACGGGCCGGTTTCAGCCTGCAGGGCAACGCCAAGACCCTCGAAGGCACCCAACACCCCGACCGCGACGCCCAGTTCCGGGCCGCCGCCGGCCCCAACGGCGCGGACCTGTGGTGGTCCGGGAAACACCGGCACCACGGCGGGAACGTACAGGTCATCGCGGCCCCGGACGGCTGGCCGCTGTGGGTGTCGCCGGTCCGCCCGGGCCGCGAGCACGACACCACCTGCGCCCGGGCCCACGGCCTGGTCGACGCCCTCAACCGGCTCGCCGCCACCCTGGGCATCCCCACTCTGACCGACCTCGGCTACGAGAACATCGGCGATGGGTTCCGCCACCCGGTCAAGAAGCCCAAGGGCGGCGAACTCACCGAGCCGGACCGGACGTTCAACGCGGTGATCCGCAGCGTGCACGGCATGGCGGAGCGTGCGAACGCCCTGCTGAAGGTCACCTTCAAGGCCCTGCGGCGGGTCAGCCTCGACCCAGCAGCCATCACCCGCATCGCCCGGGCCGCCCTCGTCCTGCTCCACATCGAACACGGCCGCACCGCCTGAGCAAAGATCACGAACCGTCACAAGACGTTACCGAGAAGGGTTCACTACGCCGGGACCGACGGCACCGGGAGGAACCGCTGACCGTCCAGGCCAACGGCTGAAAGACCGACTGCACGATCCCTGGACACTCCCGGATCAGCGCTTAGGCTGACAGCCGACAAAAAAATAGTAAAAATAAGAGATGCTCCCATCGTCATTTGTCACCTCGTGTGCGTCGCTGAACACGACAACTCCGTCCATTCGCCGACACTCGCCCTCTTTAGCCTTTTGGGCACTGTCGCGTTCGCTTGCACTGGTGAAGAAATCGGATGAGAATCCCCAATCCTGCCCAGCGGCGTGCGCGGGTATGGTCGCGAGTCCCGTGAAGACAGCGGCGCAGAGAACCGACATCGCTCCCGCACGCATCGCCCTCTTTCTGAGAAATTTGTTCTTCGGTGTTACGGCAGCCATGCTGCACCTCCATAGCTCGTGTGGGTAGGGCCGTTGGGTGAGCACCCCCACGACCGGGTCTGCTCTCATCGCGAGCGGGCCCAACGGTCATCCATTGCAAGACAGTTAGGGAATGCAATTCGCCGACGACGGGTATGGACCATGCCCATGCTGTCTACAGATCTGACTCAGGATTTTGGCGGATCATAGCTTATGAGTTGCAGTGAAGAAGTTACGAACCGCCCGCCGTGTCGGCCGGGCACAGGCAGAGCCGGGCAGACCCCAAGGCTTCGGCGTAGTCGCGTGGTGTCCGGTTCATGGCGGTTGCCGTGCTTCGCGGTACTCCGGGAGCGGGGTGGGTACCGATGTCCGGGGGCTGACCAGCGACAATTGAGAAAGGGCAGACAGCGGTCGAGCCGCACCTGGACCGCACGGTGGGGATCATCCGGGCGATGTTCTGAGACGTCCGCCAGGGCCGGACACAGCCGGCCCGGCGAGCAGGAGCACGGCCTAGGCGACAGCCTTCGCGACGGCGTCCCGGGCCTGCTGCGCGATGCGGTCGTCCGTGGTGTCGTCGGCCCCGCCCACGCCGATGGCGCCGATGACCTCCCCGTCGGCCGTGACGATCGGCACGCCGCCGGCGACCGGTAGAAGGTTGGAGTCAACCAGGTGGGGAGGCGCCACCTGCATCTGCGGGGAGGCGGCGAAGGCCGCGAACTTGGCCGTGGGGACGCCGCTCACGGCCGAGGTGTAGGCCTTGCGTCGCGCGGTCTCCATGCCGAGAAGGCCGACGCCGTCGTCGCTGAGCAGGACCTTGGTGACGCCGCTTCGGTTGACCACGACCGCGCACACGCTGTGTCCCTCGGCCCTTCCCGCTTCCAGAGCGGCGAGTGCGGCGCCGTGGGCGATCTCGTAGCTGAGCGGCTCTCGCATGGAGCGGCCCCTTCCCTTGTCGACTCAACGGTCAACCGGCCGTCTTCCTCGAGTGGGGCCGGTGTGCCGCCGCCAGATGCGAACATGAAGATAGAATCACATTCACATCTAGAGATCCACCGCCGCGTTCAGTGTGGCGACGTGCCGAGCAGGTACAGGCAGACGGCGTTGACCAGTTCATCGGTGAGCTGACGCCATGTCAGCGGCCGTTCGGACTCGAAGCGTTCGCCGTGCAGTACGCGGTTCATGCAGGCCGCGTACACCAGACGGAAGGCGACGTCCAGCCGCAGCTCAGGCTCCGGCGCGTCGATCATCGCCACGACCGGCTCCAGGAATCGCTTGAAGACATGGCCGGCGTCGATGCTGGCCGCGGATCCCACCTGGGCCACCGCGGGATCGATGGTGCCCGCGGTGATGAAGACCCGCATCAGACGTTCGTGCGCCTCGAAGGTCTCGGTGAGACCGGCGACCGCCGAGGCGACCATCGTGGCCGGATCGGTGCGCAGCGGAGCGAAGCGGCGGATGATGTCGGCGCGGAACTCGTCGATCATGGCGTGTTGCAGCCCCGCGATCAGGCGGTCTTTGCCGCCGAAGCGCCGGTAGACACTGCCCACGGAGACGCCCGCCCGGGCGGCGACGGCCGCAATGGTGAGCGCTTCGGTGCCGCCCTCCTCGAGGAGGGCGGTTCCCGCGTCCAGGATCCGCTGCTGGGTCCGCCGACTGCGCGCCTGCTGTGCCGGCGGCAGATCGAGCGACGGTTCGGTAGTCACCCGACAACCGTATACGGGGCCGGCATCCGCTCCGGCAGCCCCGCGCCCCCTGATCAGGTCACCGGTCAGGGCGGAACGGGAACTGCCTCTTGACGCCTCGCGAAGAAGAATGCGAATGTGAATCCACTTATCAGTTTGAGGGTCGCACAGGACGGTGCCCTCGCAGGCGATCCCCCCACAGCCCTGCACGGGCCACCGGCTGTGTCCCCGAGCCGCACGGGAGACAGCACGATGACCACCACCTCAGAGCTCGACACCGGCACGGGCTACGGCCGCCCGAAGCCCTCGTACAACGCCCGCCTGCGCGAGGTCGGGCCCGGTACGCCCATGGGCGAGGCTCTGCGCCGCTACTGGCACCCGATCGCCAGCTCGGAGACGCTCGTCGCCGGCGCCCTGCCGCACAAGACCCGCGTCCTGGGCGAGGACCTGGTCGTGTTCCGGGACGGGCAGGGCAACCCCGGCGTCGTGATCGAGCGCTGCACCCACCGCGGTGCCAGCCTCTTCTACGGCCGGGTCGAGGACGACGGGATCCGCTGCTGTTACCACGGCTGGAAGTTCGACGTGCAGGGCCGCTGTGTCGAGCAGGCCTGCGAGCCGGCCCTGGGACGCAGGCGCGATGCCGCCCGTCAGCCCTGGTACCCCGTCGCGGAGCGCTACGGCCTGGTCTTCGTCTACATGGGCCCGCCCGAGCTCAAGCCCGAACTCCCCCGCTACGACGCCCTGGAGAACCCCGCCGAGGACGAGCGGTACTTCGCCAGCTGGCCGGTCCCCCACGCTGCGGTCCTCGGCATGCCGGCCGACTTCAGCTGGCTCAACATCTACGAGAACTCCGCCGACCCGACCCACGTCACCTGGCTGCACTCCACGCACAGCGGCTACCAGATGCTCGGCACCGGCACCTTCGGCTACCCCGAGAACTTCTTCGACCCCGCCACCATCGCCGAGCGCCTGACCTACGAGCGCACCGACCACGGCGTGAAGTACACCCAGCGATTCGAAGTCGAGGGCGAGAACGGCGAGGTCACCGAGTACGGCTTCGCCGTCGAGCAGCACCTGCCCAACGTCTTCGGCCTGCCCGACTACGTGAAGGTCACCCCCGACGCCCGCCCGGACCAACTGCTGTGGGTCGTGCCCTCCGACGACACCAGCCACCGGCTCTTCTTCTCCATCCGCACCAACGACCCCGAGCGCATGGTCCGCTTCGTTATCGGCATCACACAGAACGGCAAGCAGAACCACGAACTGACCGACGAGGAACGCCAACTGTTCCCCGGCGACACCGAGGCCCAGGGCTCCCAGGGAACGATCACCCTCGACTCCGAGGAGACCCTGGCCACCGGCGACCGCGGCGTCGTCATGCTGCGCCGCATGCTCCTGACGATGGCCGACGACGTCGAGGCCGGGCGCGACCCGATCAACATCATCCGCGACGCTTCCGAGGTCCATCACACCCAGTCCGGTCTGTTCACCATCGGCAAACGACCGGCGGGTGACAGCACCGACGCCACGGCCACGGCCACTGCCGGAAACTGAGCGAGCACCATGAACAACGACTGGCTCGACACCATCGTGGCCGCCCGGCACGACGCGACGGCCCGGATCGCGGTCCTCGATCTGGTCAGCCCCGACGACGCCGACCTCCCGGAGTTCGCCGCCGGCGCCCATGTCGACGTACTCGTGGACGACGCCGCCGGACTGGTCCGCCAGTACTCCCTGTGCGGGCCGCCGCACGACCTCACCCACTACCGGCTGGCCGTGCTGGCCGAGACGGCGTCACGCGGCGGCTCACTGGGAATGCACCGCCTGCGCGAGGGCGACCGGCTGCGGATCTCGCGTCCGCGCAACAGGTTCGGGGTCTCGGACCAGGCACATCGCCATCTGCTGGTGGCCGGCGGCATCGGCGTCACCCCCCTGCTGGCCATGGCACACGCGCTCCAGATCACGGACTGCGACTACGAGTTGCACTACTGCGCCCGAAGCCGCGCGGACGCGGCCTTCCTCGACGAGCTGGAACGCGACCCCCGTGTCCGGCTCCACTTCGACGACGGCCCGGACGACCAGCGGTTCAGCATCGCCGCCGACCTCGGACCGCCCTCCCCCGACACCGCGGTCTACGTCTGCGGCCCCGGCGGCTTCATGGACTTCGTGATCTCCTCCGCGCAGGAAGCGGGATGGCCCGCCGAAGCGATCCGCAAGGAGCGCTTCGCACCCGTGCAGGACGCCGAAGTACACACGGCCGGCGGGACCTTCACCGTGCGGCTCGCCAAGTCCGGGGGCGAGTTCGAGGTCAAGGAAGGCGAGAGCGTCCTCGACGTCCTGCTCGCGGGCGGCGTCGAAGCCCCCTACTCCTGCCAGCAGGGCATCTGCGGCGAGTGCATCGTGCGCGTGCTCGCCGGGGAGCCCGACCACCGCGACGACATCCTCACCGACCGGGAACGCGCCGACGGCATGTTCACCACGTGCTCGTCCCGGGCACTCTCACCGACTCTGGAGCTGGACCTGTGACCACATCCCCCACGTCCCCCACGTCCCCCACGTCCCCCACGTCCCCCACGTCCCCCACGTCCCCCACGACCATCGAAGCGATCGAACAGGCGGAAGCCGCATGGCTCGTCGCTCTCGTCGAGGGTGAGAAGGCGATGACCGCCCTCATGCTCGACGACAGCCACGTCGTCCACGGACCGGTCGGGAAGATCGACGGCCCGGAGACCTTCGCCCACTTCGCCTCGACCCGCCGCCGCACCGTCTTCGCCAAGGCCGAGGGTCTCGCCGTCACTGTGCGCGGCAACACCGCGATCACCACGTGTCTCCAGGAGATGCACATCGTCTTCGACGAGAACCTCCCGCCGTTCCCGGTCCAGGAGGCCGTGACGCGTGTGTGGGAGGAGACTGCCGAGGGCTGGCGTCTGGCGCACATGCACCAGGCCAAGCGCATGCCGCCGGCCTGACACCCGGACAGCCGGCGGTCGTGTCCTCACATCGCTGTCCGATGAACGGACAAACGGGTTCAGGACGGGCGGCCGGCCGAAGAGAGTTCGACATGCAGGGTTCCCGCGGCGATCGACGACGATCGCCGCTGTTGTGGAGGCGAGGCAACAACCATGTCAGCTACTGAGATCGAGGCACCCACGTCCGGCGCGGTCCGGACCAGCGACCTCCTCATCGCGGGCGAGCACGTCGCGGCCAGGGACGGCCGCTACTTCGAGACCGTCGAGGCCCTGACCGGTGAACCGATCGCACGGGTCGCGGCTGCCTCAGCCGAGGACGTCAACCTCGCGGTGGACGCCGCGGCGGCGGCGCTGCCCGAGTGGTCGGGCCTCGCGCCGGCCGCACGGCGGGCGGTCCTGGAACGCGCGGCCGTGCTGCTCGGTGAGCGCACCGACGAGATCGTCGCCACGATGAGCCGCGAGATGGGCGCCACCCTCCCGTGGTGCGGCTTCAACGTGCACGTCGCCAAGGGCATGCTCGTCGAGGCCGCCGCCCAGGCCTACGCGGCCGTCGGCGAGGTCATCCCCTCGGACGTGCCCGGCCTCACCGCCCTCGCCGTGCGCCAGCCGGTCGGCGTCGTCGTCGGCATCGCGCCCTGGAACGCGCCGCTCATCCTCGGCGTGCGCGCCATCGTATGGCCGCTGGTGTGGGGCAACACCGTGGTGCTGAAGTCGTCCGAGCAGACCCCGCTCACCCAGGCCGCCATCGTCCAGGTCCTGCACGACGCCGGCGTGCCCGCCGGAGCGGTCAACCTCATCAGCAACGCCCCCGAGGACGGCCCGGCCGTCGTCGAGGCCCTCATCGCCCACCCGGCCGTGACCCGCGTCAACTTCACCGGATCCAGCAGGGTCGGCCGCATCATCGGCGAACTCGGCGGCCGCCACCTGACCCGCGTCGTCCTCGAACTCGGCGGCAAGGCACCCTTCCTGGTCCTCCCCGACGCGGACCTGGAGGAGGCCGCCGCGGCAGCGAGCTTCGGCGCCTTCATGAACCAGGGCGAGATCTGCATGTCCACCGAGCGCGTCATCGTCGACCGGACCGTCGCCGACGAACTCTCCTCCCGCCTCGCCGAGCGCGCCGCCAAGCTCGTCGTCGGCCCCCCGAGCGACCCCACCTCGCAGATCGGTCCGCTGGTCCACGCGGGCGCCCGTGACCATGTGGTGGCGCTGATCGAGGACGCCCGTGCCAAGGGTGCGCAGGTCCTGACCGGCGGCACCCACGACGGCCTGTTCGTGAAGCCCACCGTGCTACGTGGTGTCACACCGGACATGCGCATCTACACCGAGGAGACCTTCGGCCCGGTGGTCTCGATCATCGAGGTCGACTCCACCGACGAGGCCGTCGCGGTCGCCAACGACACCGAGTACGGACTCTCCGCCGCCGTCTTCGGCAAGGACGCCGCCGCAGCGCTGGACGTGGCCCGCCGCATCAGGTCCGGTATCTGCCACATCAACGGCGCCACCGTGCACGACGAACCCCAGATGCCCTTCGGCGGCGTCGGCGCCAGCGGCTGGGGCCGCTTCGGCTCCCGCGCCGCACTGGAGGAATTCACCGAACTGCGCTGGATCACCCTCCAGTCCGGATCCCGCCACTACCCCATCTGACGGTGCGACAAGGCCGCACGGCGCACGTCACTCGGCGTGCGCCCCGCCCGCGGCCCCTCCTCCCCCGCCTGTGGTTCCTCGCCGCGGCGTTCAGCCCGGCGGTGGGAACGGCATGGCTCGCGGACGCCCGGGAGACGCAAGCCTCCAGACAGCTCGACCGGAAGTGGGAGGAGTTCTTCCGGACTCCCTGACGAAACCCTCGTTCCCTCCGCCCCTTCCAAGGAGTCACCGATGTCGCAGAGCGACAACGACCGCCACGAGATCCGGCAACTCGTCGAGAACTGGGCGCTGTGGCGCGACGCCGGGGACTGGGACCGCTTCGCCACCCTCTGGCACCCACGCGACGGCTGGATGAACGCCACCTGGTTCCAGGGCAGCGCCACCGACTTCATCAAAGCCAGCCGTGAGGGCTTCGAGAACGGCGTCAGCATCCTCCACTTCCTCGGCGGACACACCGCCGACATCGTCGGCGACCGGGCCGTCGCCCAGACGAAGATGACCATCAACCAGCGCGCGAGCATCAACGGCGTCGAGGTCGACGTCGTCTGCACCGGCCGCTTCTACGACTTCCTCGCCCGCCACCAGGGGCGCTGGACCCTCGTACGCCGGCAGCCGGTCTACGAGCAGGACCGGCTCGACGTCGTCGATCCCGCCGCCTCACTCACGCTGGACCCTCACCTCCTGAACCGGTTCCCGACCGGTTACCGGCACCTGGCCTACCTGCAGACCAAGGCGGGTTTCACAGTGAAACAGGGTCTCCCGGGCCTCACCGGCACAGCAGTCGAACAGCTCTACGCGGAAGGCAAGCAATGGCTGACACAAGCCTGATGCGGTTCACCCACCAGACCCTTGCGCAACGGGTGGTGTTCGCCGCGGGTGGATCCCCTGCCGCCGTGGCGGCGGAGGTCGAGGCACTCGGCGGTACCAGGGCCATGCTGATCGCCTCGGACCGCGAGAAGGAACTGGCCGACCCCATCGCCAAGGAGATCCCCGTCGTACTGCGCCACGAGGAAGTCGTGATGCACGTACCGGTCGAGGTCGCCGGGCGGGCCCTTCGGGCGGCCTCCGACACGGACGCGGACATCCTGGTCAGCGTCGGGGGCGGCTCGACCACGGGCCTGGCCAAGGCGGTGGCGCTGACCACCGGACTGCCGATCGTGGCCGTACCCACCACCTACGCCGGCTCCGAGGCGACCAACGTCTGGGGACTGACCGAGGGCGAGACCAAGACCACCGGCGTGGACGACAAGGTACTGCCCGCGTCGGTCGTCTACGACGCAGGCCTCCTGACCACGCTGCCCGGCCGGATGACCGTGGCCAGCGGCCTGAACGCGATGGCGCACTGCGTGGACTCGATGTGGGGCCCGCGTACCGACCCGATCGACCGGGCGCTGGCGCAGGAGGGCATCCGCGCACTGGCGACAGGCCTGCCGGCGGTGGCTGGCGATTCGACGAGCGTCCAGGGCATCGAGCAGACTCTGTACGGCGCCTACCTCGCCGCCGTCTCCTTCGCCTCGGCCGGCTCCGGCATGCATCACAAGATCTGCCATGTCCTCGGCGGCATGTTCAACCTCCCGCACGCCCAGACCCACGCGGTCGTACTGCCCCACGTGCTGGCCTTCAACGCCCCGCACGCGCCCGAGGCCGAGAGGCGGGTCGCCCGTGCCTTCGGCACCGACACGGCGAACGCCGGCCTGGCCGCCCTGTGCGAGGCACTGGACGCGCCGCGCTCCCTGCGCGACTACGGCATGCCCGAGGACGGTATCGCCAAGGCGCTGGGGCCGATCATGAAGGCGATCCCGGCCAACAACCCCACCCCCGTCACCTACGCGAACCTGACCCTGCTGCTGCAAGCGGCGTGGGTCGGCGAACCCGTCAGCTGAAAGAGGCCGTCATGGCTACCTACGTCAACCCCGCCTCGGCCCGGACCGACGGCACTGACGCGATCCACCGCGAGGTGCCGCCGGAGCAACAGGCGGTCGAGCAGCGGCTCCTCGACGACGTCGTGGCCTCTTTCGGCGGCTGCGGGGACCAGCGGCTGAAGGAACTCATGGTCGGTCTGATCGGGCACCTGCACTCCTTCATCCGCGAGGTGCGGCTCACCGAGGAGGAATGGGGAGCGGCGATCGACTTCCTCACCCGGGCCGGGCACATCACCGACGACGTCCGGCAGGAGTTCATCCTGCTGTCCGACACCCTCGGCGCGAGCATGCAGACGATCAACGTCAACAATCAGGCCTACCAGGGCGCCACCGAGGCGACCGTCTTCGGACCGTTCTTCGTCGAGGACGCCCCCCGCATCGACCTCGGCCAGGACATGGCCTTCGGGGCCCCGGGCGAGCCCTGCTGGGTCGAGGGCACCGTCACCGACACCGACGGCCGCCCGCTCGCCGGTGCCCGGATCGAGGTCTGGGAGGCCGACGAGGACGGGCTCTACGACGTGCAGTACGACGCCGGCAAACGCGCCGGCCGCGCGCACCTGTTCACCGCGGCCGACGGCACCTACCGCTTCTGGGGCCTCACGCCGACGCCGTACCCCATCCCGAACGACGGGCCTGTCGGTCAGATGCTCGACGCGGTGGGCCGCTCGCCGCTGCGCGCGGCCCACCTGCACTTCATGGTCTCCCACGAGGGGGCGCGCACCCTGGTGACCCACATCTTCCCCGAGGGAGACCCGATCGGCCGCAAGGACACCGTCTTCGGCGTCAAGGACTCGCTGGTCAAACGGTTCGAGCAGCAGCCCGCGGGTGCACCGACGCCCGACGGGCGTGTCATCGACGGCACGTGGAGCCGGGTCCGCTTCGACATCGTCCTCGCTCCCGGGGACGTGTGACCCGAAAACGACGGAGGGGCGGGCCTGCGGGCCCGCCCCTCCGTCGTTTTCGGCCGAATGATCAGGCCGGTAGCAACTCCGCGAAGTCCCTGACAGGTCGCGACCCGTCCCAGTCGACCGATGCCCGCCAGACGGATGTGAACAACTGCCGGGTGATCTCGTTGTCCTGAACCAGCTCGATCATCGCCGGGGCGTCTTCGCCGCCGTCCAGGAAGAAGACCTCACCCCCCGGTGCCACATCGTGGAAACGCACCACCGCCCCGCTCGCCTCGCGGCGTTCGACCTCCGCCCTGACGTCCGGCACGATCTTGGCGACATGGTGGAAGCCGTAGCCGTGGCGTTCGCGGGCGTCCTTGTAGATGGACGGCTCGTCGTCCAGGGTCTGGATCAGCTCGATCATCATGTGCCCCGAGAAGGCGAGTGCCAGGGTGAACTCGGCCCTGCCCGGCGCACCACGGTAGGTGGAGCCCTCGCCGCCGATCCTGTGGTTCACGAACCAGGGGCCGACGCCGAGGTGTTCGGTCCACCAGCGCATTCCGGCGGTGAGGTCGGGGACGGCGTACGCGACCTGGACGACGGCATCGGTCGGCTGGCCGAAGGGGAACTCCACGGTGGTTCTCCTCATCTGACCGGAGGACGGATGAAGCTGGTGAGGCCGCCGTCCACCAGGAGGGCCGAACCGGTGATGTATCCGGCCTCGGCCGACGCGAGGAAGAGCACAGCGTCGGCAAGTTCGTCCGGTTCGCCCTCGCGAAGCATGGGCGTGCTGAGCCTGATCCTCTCCCGGAAGGCGTCCGCTCCCCCGGGCGCCAGGCCCGTCGTGCGAGAGGCGATGTCGGTGTTCATGCCCGCCGGGATGACGATGTTGACGCGGATACCGTCGGCGACGACCTCGGCGGCGAGAATCCGCGTCAGGTGCTCCAGGGCGGCCTTGCTGGCTCCGTACGCGGCGGTTCCCGCGCTGGCCCTGCGGCCGGCCGCCGAGCCGCAGAAGACGACGGCCCCGCCAGGTGCGAGCAGGGGCCGGAGAGCTTGCATGAGGAAGAACGCGCCCTTGACGTTGGTATCGAACACCCGGTCCCAGGTGGCCTCGTCCATGTCGTCGATGCGCTTCATGCCCGCGTGTCCCGCGTTGATGTACGCGGCGTCCACACGGTCGACTTGTGCGGCGACCTCGCTGATCGCGGCCCTGATGCCGTCGACGGTGGAGAGGTCGGCCGCGACGGTGACCGTGCCGTCGCCGATCAGCTCAGCTGCGGTCTTCAGCTGGTCGGTGTCGCGGGCGATGACCACCACGCGCGCGCCCTCACGCGCGAAGGCCTGTGCCGCTGCAAGCCCCAGGCCCCGGCTGCCGCCGGTGACGAGGCAGGTCTTGCCGGAGAAGCGCCGGCGCCGGTCTGTGACGGGCAGGTCGCGGTTCATGCGTCGACCTCGATGCCGCCGAACGGGGCTCCGCCGTTCAGGACGCGCTCCTCGGGAGGAATGGGCGCGAGGCTCACGCGTACGTCGATGCAGGTCGGCCGGCGGGCCGCCAGGGCCGCCTCGATCGCCGGGCCGAGCTGGTCCAGTTCGGTGACGTCGACGCCGTCCGCGCCGAGGGACCGTGCCACTGCGCTGTAGGAGCCGTTCTCCAGGCGGTTGTTGATGACGCGGTCCTCGCCGAAGAGGAACTGCTGGGTGTGCAGGGTGGCGCCCCAGGCCCGGTTGTTGAGAACGATCACGACGACCGGGAGGCCCGCCCTGACAAGCGAGTCGAACTCGGCCAGGCTGTAGCCGACGGCGCCGTCGCCGGTGACGAGGATCGTCGCCTTGTCGGGGGCGGCGTACTGCGCGCCCAGTGCCACTCCGAAGTTGCTGCCCATCGCGCTGAGGTAGCCGTGGCCGAGGTAGTGGGCCAGCGGTGCGAGCGCGATGGTCTCGGAGAGCCACAGTTCGGTCAGGGCGCCGTCGACGACGACGGTGGCCTGGTCGGGCACGTTCTCGGCGATCGTGCGCACGGCGAGGTAGGGATGGATAGCGGCGTCCTCGTGTTGCTCGGTCTCGGTGGCGAGCGCGGACCGCCGAGTGGCGGAGATGTCGCGCAGGGCCGCCAGCCAGTCGTCGCGGCCCGCGGGCGCGGCGGTGTCGCCCAGGCGCTCGTTCAGCAGGCCGATCGTGCCGACCGGGTCGGCCTGGACGCCGAGTTCGACGTCCTGCAGTCGGCCCAGCTCACGGCCGTCCGGATCGATCTGGAAGATCCGCGCACTCTTCGGGAGCAGTCGGCCGGTGCCGAACTGGGTGGCCATTCCGAAGCGCAGCCCGAGCATCAGGACCAGGTCGGGCCGCTCGTCCTCGACGGCGGTGGCCAGGGTCTGGACGAGGCCGACGTGCTGTGCGGAGCCGGCGATCGCCCCGAGACCCTCCCAGTCGGAGAAGAGGGGCACACCGGCACGGGCGGCGAACTCGTGCAACAGGGCCCGTGCCTCGGCGGTCACGAAGGACTTGCCGACCAGCGCGACCGGGCGCCGGGCGGTGTTCAGCGCGTCGAGGATGCGGTCGACGGCACCGGCCGGGGATACGCCGGTGCCGTCGGCCCCGGTGCGGTAGTCGTCGACCTCGTCGACGTCCACCGACTGGCGCAGGACGTCCCAGGGAATGTCCAGGAGCACCGGCCCTCTGGGCTCCGACCGGGCGATACGGATCGCCTGGGCGACCAGACGCGGGATCAGGTCGGTACGGGTGACGCGGTGCGCGAACTTGGTCACGGGGGCCGCCATGGCGACCTGGTCGAAGCCGGCCTGCTGGTCGTTGACCTGGTCCGTCTCCAGAGGACCTGAGCCCGCGATGTACAGGACGGGGGTCCGGTCCAGGTGGGCGTTGGCGACGGAGGTCAGGACGTTGGTGAAGCCGCCGCCGGCCGTGACGACGGCGACCCCCAGATCCCCGGTGACCCGTGCGTAGCCCTCCGCCGCGTGGCCGGCGTTCATCTCGTGGCGCACGTCGACGACCCGCAGCTTGGCGTCCAGGGCGTCCTGGAGGATGCCGTCGATGTGCGCGCCGGGCAGGCCGAAGGCCACGTCGACCCCGGCTCGTTGCAGGGCTCGTACGACGAGTGCACTACCGGTTGCGGTTGCCATGCGAGGGTCCGCCTCTCTGGACGTACTCGGGGTTTCGACAAGGGGGGCGCTGAGGCCGGGCCGTGTCTC
Organism: Streptomyces graminofaciens; assembly: GCF_030294945.1. Classification (NCBI taxonomy): domain Bacteria; kingdom Bacillati; phylum Actinomycetota; class Actinomycetes; order Kitasatosporales; family Streptomycetaceae; genus Streptomyces; species Streptomyces graminofaciens. The sequence continues at coordinate 82,670 of NZ_AP018448.1, forward strand.
GGGCAGCCCGTGCCGCAGTCTGGGTGGGGTCGTGGGGGACGGCAATGGCTGTGTTCGTTGAACGGCCTGTGCCTTGAGCGGCCTCGTCCGGTCGTAACCCCGCCGGCCGGGCTGCTCGGGGAAGCGGTGTCAGGTTTCCGGCATCCTGAGCACGGCCTTGATCACCCGTCCGGAACCGGTCTCGGTCCACGCATGGGCGAAGTCGCTGAACTCGAACTCCTCGATCATCCGGTCGAAGGGGAACCGGCCCGCCCGCCAGTACTCGACGAGCTGGGGGATCAGGACGTGGGGGTTGGCCGAGCCTCCGATGATCCCCTGGAGCCTGCGGCCCCCGGCGAGGAGGAAGCCGGTGTCCGGGACCCATTCGCCCGCGGGCGCCACCACGCAGCCGAGGGTGCCTTCGACAGCGAGGCACCTCGTCGCGGTCGCGTAGACGGAGGGTACGTCGGTGGTGACGTACGCGAAGTCGAAGCCGTCGGGGTCGATGTCCCGCAGTGCCTGTTCGGCTCCGGCGCCGCCGAGCACGGTGTCGGTCGCGCCCAGTTCCCGGGCGAGGTCGAGCCGGGGCGGGTTGATGTCGACGGCGACGATGTGCCGGGCGCCTGCGAGACGGGCGGCCATGACGGCCGCGAGCCCCACGCCTCCGGTGCCGAACACCGCGATCGACTGTCCCGGGCGCAGGCGGAACGCCTCCAGGACCGAGCCCGCGCCCGTGATGACACCGCAGCCGAGCGGCCCCATCAGGTGTAGCGGGACGTCCTTCGGCAGCAGGACCGCGCTGCGTGCGGGTGCCAGCGCGTAGGTCGCGAAGGAGGACTGTCCGAAGAACATGGCCGCGATCCGGTCACCGGCCTGGGTGAGCGGTGAGCTGCCGTCGAGCCGCGCACCGCCGAAGGCCACCCGCATCGCCTCCCGGCAGTAGGTGGGCCGGGCGTCCAGGCAGCGGGGGCACACACCGCAGGAGTTGCCCGAGAGCACCACGTGGTCACCGGGTACGAGGCGGGTCACCCCGGCGCCGACCGCCTCCACGACACCCGCGCCCTCGTGCCCCAGCACGATCGGGCGGGGAACGGGGACTCCACGGCCGGCGTGCGCGTTGATGTCGGTGTGGCAGATACCTGTCGCTGTGATGCGCACCAGGACCTCGTCCGGCCTCGGTTCACCGAGGTCGGCCTGTTCCAGCCCGGGGACGGTGCCGCTCTCGCGGGAGACCGCTGCGGTGATCTTCATGAGAAGGCGGCCTCCGGGTCGTACTCGTAGATCCAGCCGTTCTCCCTGAGTGGGTCGGCCTGCGCGTACTGCCGGTCGCGTGCCTGCTGCTCGGGGCCGTCGGGGAGGTGGTTGATGTGGGACCTGCCGTGCGACACCTCCTGGAGGCGGGCCGTGCGGCGCCGGCGCAGTTCCTCGTAGCGGCCCAGCGCGGCGATCGGGTGGTCCGGGTCGGCCGCGAGGCACAGGGCGAGGGCGGCGCCGTCCTCGATCGCCTGGGCGGCGCCCTGGGCGAAGAACGGGAACATCGGGTGTGCCGCGTCGCCCAGCAGCGTCGCGTTGCCGCGGTTCCAGTGGTCGAGGGGTTCACGGTCGAGGAGCGCCCAGCGGCCTGGGGTCTCGGCCGACTTGATCAGCTGCACCAGCCGGGGGTCCCAGCCGGCGAACTCGTCGAGCAGTTCCTGGACCGTCGCGGTGGCCGTCCAGGACTCCACGCTGTCGGCTCCGGCCGGCGCGAAGGCGACGAGGTTGACGTACTCCCCGCCGGAGACCGGGTAGTGCACGAGGTGGTGGTCGGGGCCGATCCAGAGGGTCTGGGCGCGCCGCCTGGCGAAGTCGGGGGCCTTCTGCGCCGGCACGAGGGCCCGGAAGGCACAGATGCCCGACTCCCGCGCCTGGGTCGGGCCGACGATGGCGCCGCGCACCCGTGAGTGGACCCCGTCGGCGCCGATGAGGATGTCCGGGCGGACCGTCTCGCCGTCCTCGAACCGCAGAACGGCCTGGTCGCCTTCGAACTCGACCGCGACACAGCGTCTGCCGAGGTGGAGCGAGTGCTCGGGTACGGCGGAGCGCAGGGCGTCCAGCAGGTCGGCGCGGTGGGCGGTGTAGGTGTGCTCGCCGTACAGGCGGATGCACCCCTCCTCCAGGTTCTCCGCCGAGAGGACGGTGCCGTTCTGCCAGCGCCGGAACTCCCAGCCTGTCTCCATCCGGACCGCGCGCTCGATGAACCGGTCCAGGACGCCGAGGCGCCGTAGCAGGCGGGCGGCGTTGGGCGCGATCACCAGACCCGCGCCGACCTCGGTCAGGGCGGACGCCTGCTCATAGACGTGGCTCTCGAAACCCTGTTCATGCAGGAAAGCCGCGGCAGCCAGGCCCCCGATGCCGCCGCCGAGGATCGCGATCCTGGGGCTGTCTTCTGTGCTCATCATGCTCCTAGAGTTCGGCACGCTGACCATTGGAGGAATCACCTCATCCGTTCAACGGACAGAGGAGGTAGGGTGGCCGGGGTCAAGAACGACGTAGGAGAGGCCCATGCCCCGCGCGAACGAGCCCGGACGGACCGTCAGTTCCCGGCTGTGGGATCTGCTGTTCGCCTTCGACCAGGACCACACCGAGCTGAGCCTCGCCGACCTGGTCAGGCGTACCGGCATCCCGCACGCCACCGCGCGGCGGCTCACGCTCGAACTCGTGGAGGCCGGCGCGCTGGAGCGCACCGGCGACAACCGGTTCGCGATCGGCCTGCAGCTGTGGCGTCTGGGCACACTCGCACCGCGCGCCGAGACCCTGCGCAGCGCCGCCCAGCCGTTCGTGGAGGACCTATACACGGCTCTGCGCCAGCATGTGCAGCTGGCCGTGCTCCAGGGTGACCAGGCCGTGATCATCGAACGGCTCTCGGCGGTCAACGCCGTCGGTCTCACCTCGCAGGTCGGCGGCCATCTGCCCCTGCACTGCTCGGGTGTCGGCAAGGTGCTGCTGAGCCACAGCAGTCCGGAGTTCATCTACGAGGTACTGGCAGGCAGGCTGCGGCGCTTCACTCCGAAGACGATCGTGGACCCGGCCGAACTGCGGCGTGAACTGGCGTCCTGCCGTTCGACGGGAACGGTGGTCGTCAAGGAGGAGCTGAGCGAGGGGGCCGAGTCGGTCGCGACCCGGATCGTCGACGGCACCGGCAGGGTCGTCGCGGCCCTGTCCGTCGTGGTGGCAGCGGGCTCGATCAAACTGCAGGCGGCCGTGCCCTCGCTGGTCGCGAGCGGACTGGGACTGTCGAGGAGTCTCGGCTGGCGGCCGGGCATCCCCATTCGCACGTCATGACCTCGCACGCGGCAGGGCAACCGACGCGTCATAGCGCAGGTTGCCGCCGGGAGAGCTGCATGTGGCCGAGCCGCCATCCCTCCCCGGTCGCGAACCACACCCGGGTGGCCACCGCCTGCACCAGGAACGGCGGCAGGTCTGGCACCCGCCGGATGCGCATCTTCTGAAAGCAGGTCACGACGGCCCGCTCCTCTCGCTCCTGGCACGTCACCTCGCTGGTCTCGGCCTCGATGGTCGCTCCCATCGACGCGTTGTAGGCAAGGAAGCGCTCGCGGTCGTGGACATGGCCGACCGGCCCATGCACGATCACGCAGTCAGGAAGCATCAGCGCGCGCTGCTCCTGGTCTCCTTTCGTGATCGCGACGAGCCATGCCGCCTCCGCCCGGGCGACCGCGTCCGGCATGCGGACGTCGTCCTTGCTGCTCGGTGCTGACTGTGTGGTGGTCATGGTCCGGCTCCTGTCCGAGTGGGTCGTCGGTCGTTGTGCGTGGTACGCCGCGACCCGCCGCGATGGGCTGCTCCCGGGGAGGAGTCGCGGCGGGCGCGGCGGCTGTCCGGCGGCGCTGGTTCGTCGGCGTCAGCCGTCGAGGGTGTGCGGGTCGTCATCGAGATGTGTCTCTCCCGGGCCGCCGCGCCCACCCAGGAGAGTGAGTGCCGCGGCAACGAGAGCGGCCACGCCCCCGAGCACGTAGGCGTGGGAGTAGCTGTCGCTGAGTGCCTGGAAGGCGACGTCCTTGAGCGGGTTGAAGGGGATGACCTGGCCGTCCGGCGAAGTGACAGTGGCCGGCACGGAGTTGGCGCCGAGGGGTCCCGAGGACACGGCGTGCACCGCCGCCTCCAGCTGCGGTCTCTGGTCCGCGGGGGCGTGTGCCGGGGCGGCCTGGAAAGCCTCGTACGCCTTGCTCAGTGCGGGGTTGGCGGCCACCTCGCGGGCCATCTCCTTGGCGGCCTGGCCCAGCGCGACGGCGCCCGCGATCGCGGGGCCGAAGGCAAACCCGAGGTCCCGGAACGTGCTCGTGGCACCGCTCGCCATGCCGGCGAGGCGGTTGGGCAGCGCGTTGACCGCGACCGCGCTCATGGCGGCGAAGGCGAGTCCCGAGCCGGTGCCCGCAAGGATGAGCGGCCCGACGATGGAGCCCAGCGCCCGGTCGCTCGCCGGAACTCCGGCGAACCACAGCCCGCCGACCCCGATGAGGACCAGGCCGGCGAAGAGGACCCACCGGGGGTTGTAGCGCTCCAGCAGCTTCGCCGTGAGCGGCAGCAGCACCAGGCCGATGCCTCCGAAGAAGAGGTAGGCGATGGAACTCTTCAGCGGGCTGAATCCCTGGACGGTGGTCAGGCGGATGCTGGTGGAGTACATGATCGCGAGGAAGCCGAACATACCGATCACGGTGACCACCGAGTTGATGGCGAACGCCCGGTTCTTGAACGCGCTCAGGAGGAGGAGCGGCTGGGCGACCTTGCCCTCCACGACCACGAACAGCACCAGGAAGATCCCCGCGGCGACGAACGCGATGACGATCTGCGGGCTCCCCCAGCCGCTCTCGGGACCCTGGATCACGGCGTAGAGCAGAGCGAACAGGCCGAGCGCGGCGGTGATCTGCCCCGGCCAGTCGAGGGAACGGCCTTCGGGCGCGGCGGAGTTCTGGGCGAGGATCAGCGACAGCGTCACGCTGACCAAGGCGATGACCATGATGCCGACGTAGGCCCAGCGCCAGTTCCCGGTCCCGTCCCAGCCGGTGTGGATCTTGGCGGCGACGCCTGCCAGCAGCGGTCCGAGGAAGCCGCCGATGGAGAGTGCGGCGGCCCAGACCGCCACGCCACGGGCGCGGGTGGCGGTGGTGTGGGTGCCGGCCGCCACCATGGCGAGGCTCGTGGGGAAGATGGCCGCGGCCCCGATGCCGCTGAGGAGCTGACCGATGATCAGCAACGTCACCCGGGTGTCCGTCGACGACCCCTCACCCGGCACCAGGACCGCGACGGCCGAGCCGACGACGATGAGCACGGCACCCCCGACGAGCAGGCGCTTGCGGCCGAAGAGGTCACCGAACACGCCGAAGCCCAGCTCCAGCGCGGCGACGGGGATGAAGAAGGCGTCGACGATCCACGTCAGCTGCGCCGAGGACGGCGCGAGATCCTGCTGGATCAGCCCGGTGATGAGCGAGGGGACGGAAAGGGCCATCTGCGACAGGCACACGGCGAGCACCACCGCGGCCAGCGTGCCGCGCCCCAGGGTGTATCTGGCGCTCTCCCCGCTCGCCTCGGCGGGTGAATCGGTCTGGACCATGGACGACTCCTTGCGCGCGGCGCGCGCTGCTGTCGGAACCGGCGTTCTCAGCCGGACCTTGCTGGGGTGCTCTTGTCCGGGCATGCGCAGACACCGCCGCCGAACCGCCCCGGGGGCCTGCGCGGACCCGCTCCGCGTGGCTCTGTGACCAACCCTGATTCAGGTCGCCCGGCGCGGTGAGCGACCTGCCGGGCAGCGACAAGGTAGGAAGTGACCCCCGTCACGCTCAATGGACATGTTCATCAGACGAACAGAGCGCCCCTCGGCGGCCGCCCCGATGCCCACCATTCAGCAGTGACCGCCGTACCGGGACAGGTCCTCGCACACGGCGTGCGCCGCCCCGGTTCCTTTCGAGCACCGACAGGAGAACCGAGTCATGGCTGGAAAACTGACCGGCAAGACAGCCGTCGTGACGGGGGGCAGCACCGGCATCGGGCAGGAGATCGCCCGCAGGCTCGCGGCAGAGGGGGCGGACATCGCGGTCGCGGACGTCGATCCGGCCGACGAGACAAGGGAACTCGTGGCGGAAACCGGCCGGCGATTCCTCAGCGACAAGGTCGACATCTCCGATGAGGAGGCGATCCACGGATTTGCCGCGCGCGTGCGAAGCGAACTGGGTGCCGCCGACATCCTGGTGAACAACGCGGCCGTCGTACTCCTGGCGGACTTCGAGCACGTGACCCTCGACCAGTGGCGTCGCACCTTCGCCGTCAACGTGGACGGCGCCTTCCTTGCTTCCAAGGCGTTCCTGCCGGACCTGAAGGCGTCCGGGTCGGGACGCATCGTCAACATCACCTCGTCGAGCTACTGGACCGCGCCGCCGCCCTTCGTCTCCTACATCTCCGCCAAAGGCGCCCTGAACGGATTCACCTCCGTCCTGGCCGCCAACCTCGCCGCTCACGGCATCACCGTCAACGGCGTCGCGGCAGGTCTGGTCCGGACCGCAGCGGCCGTGGAGAACACGAGCGAGGCCTTCTTCGAGCAGGCCGTGCAGATCCAGGACATCAAACGGGTGCAGATGCCGACCGACGTCTCCGGCGTCGTGGCGTTCCTCGCCTCCGAAGACGCATCGTTCATCACGGGGCAGATCATCGTCGCGGACGGCGGCAGCACACGCCGCTGAGACTGTGGGAGTCGCCTGTGGGAGGGACGTGACGCCCTCGTCCGGGCCAACAAGACGCACGACTCTCGCGGAAACCCGCTCCTACCTGCGCAAACGCGGGATCAAGGCCACTGTCCCGGTCCCCGCGGAAACGGTCTGGTCCTCGCGCCGCTGCTGCGAATGTGCGGCTGCCGTTCATCCGGCAGCCGCACTCCCCGGGTCCGTCAGCCGGCGTTGAACCGGTACGACCCGGCCGAAGCCCGGTAGACCTTGTAGGCGGCCCCGCCAGCCGTGTCGTCCCGGACGAAGCCGACGCCTCGCGGCGCGTCCACCGGCTTGCCCTGCGTGGGCACCCAGATCTCGGCTTTCGTGTTGTACGGGACGGTGACCTCCAGCTCGATCCTGCCGTCCGCGCGCCGCTCCCATTGCGAGGCCACCTTGCCGCGGACCGTGTCGATCGACGCGCTCACGCGGTCGAGGGTCTTCGGCGACAGGTCGGTGTCCTGCGTGTCCTTGGGGACGCGGCTGTTGACCGCCGCCGAAGGCACAAACGGGCGGATCCTGAGGGACTCGTAGGCAATGTCCGTCGGACGGATGCCGGCCAAGCTCTGGTAGAACCACGTCGCCACGGTGGAGCGGTAGTGGTGGTTGACCGAGAGCCGCTCGCCCCACTGCTCCCACAGCGAGGTGGCGCCGCGGGCGATCTGGTCCACGTACCCGGGGGCGCCGGTCTGCGTGACGGCCTTCAGGGCGATGTCGGTGTAGCCGTGGTCGCTGAGGAGGTTGAACTCATAGCGCGAGCCGTACATGTCGTTCTGGATGTGGTGGTCCGCTGCGACTATCCGATCGGCGAGCAGCTTGACGAGTGCCTTCTCGTTCTCTGAGACGCTCTTCGTGCCCGCGAGGTAGCGCGGATCGGAGGGCTTCAGATCCGAGCCGGGTACCAGGTCGAACGCGATGGCCAGGGTGTTCTCGCTGGAGATGCTGCCCTGGGTGAAGTGGCCCTTGTCGGCGTCCCAGTAGTTGCCGATGAACGCCTTGCGCAGGGTGCGCGCCAACCGGGCGTAGTGCGCGGCGCGTTCGGTGCGGCCGATGAGGCGGCCGACCTCGTCCATGTAGTCGCAGAAGTGGATGTAGTAGGCGAGGCTGATGACCGCGTTGCTGCCCGGGCTCTCGGCTCCCGAGTAGGCGCCGAGCGAGGCCTCGAAGATGTAGTTGTTCTCGGGGGTGAAGAGGGCCTCGTAGTACTTCAGGAGCCTGTCCTGGTGGTCGTAGAGCTCGGCGAACAGGCTGCTGTTGCCGTAGTACGTGTACAGCTCGCGCGGCATCACGAAGTACGCGGCGTCCCACGCGGGGACCGCCTTCCAGGCCTTGTCCCAGCCGGGGGTGTGGTCGTAGCCGTAACCGCCCTTGGGCATGGGGACGACCATGGGCAGCTGGCCGCTGGAGATCTGGTTGTCGGGGAAATGCCGTAGGTAGGTGGTGAACACGCCGTTCACGTCCCAGGTCAGTGACTGGGACTCGGAGCTGGCCATGGCGTCGCCGGTCCAGCCGTTCTTCTCGCGGGACGGGGTGTCGGTGGGCTTTTGCACCAGGTTGTTCTGCTCGGCCCATTCGAGGTTCTGCTGCAGCCGGTTGAGCAGGGCGTTGTCCGTGGCGAAGGTGCCGGTGCGGGCGAAGCCGGTGCGGGCGACGGCGACCGTGAGCAGCTGGGCGTCGCGGTCCAGGTCGGGTGCGCGCCCCAGGACGGCTTCGAGGTTGCTCACTTCCAGGTAGCGGAAGCCGAAGTGGCTGAACTGCTGCTCCCAGCGCTGCGTGGCGCGCCGGCCGACGGTGTAGTAGTGCGTCTGCAGGTTCGCGTCGTGCTGGAAGTTCTCCTCCTCGACCGACAGTGGGGAGCCTGATGCCCGGTTGCCGCCGCGCAGGCGCAGGGTGAGCCCCTCCTTGTCCGGGCCGACTCCGGTCAGGGACAGGCGTACCAGCCCGGTCATGATCTGGCCGTAGTCGAGGATCCAGACGCCGGAGCCGGGCACGGTCTCGGTGAGGGCGACCGGGCGCAGCGTCCGGTTGACCAGGACGGGCTCGGCCTCGTGCGCGCGTACGACGGCGGGCGTGAAGCCCTCGGGGATCTTCGTGGCCGGCAGCACGCCGTGGTACTTCGGCGCCGGGCCCGCGCAACTGCCGGGCGGGATCAGGGCGGTGGCCGGTCGCCAGTCGCGGCCGGTGCGGTAGTCCGCCGAGCGCCAGTCGCCGAGCCGGTCGGCCCGTCGTGCGTCGTATTTCTCGCCCGAGTACACGGAGTCGAAGGTGGTCGGCCCGTCCGCGCTCAGCCAGTCCCTGTCCGTGACGAGAGTGGTGGCGTGGCCGTCGGTGTAAGTGACGACGAGTTTGGCGCGCAGGCGGGGCTGGCCGGCGTACGGGGCGAGCTGCCAGAACCACAGCTGGGGCGTGGTCAGCCCGTACCAGCCGCGGCCGAGCTCGGCGGCGAGCACGTTCTTCCCGCTGGCCCGCAGCAGCGCGGTGACGTCGAAGGTGTCGTACAGGACGGTACGGTCGTACGTGCTGTGGTCGGTGAGCAGCCGGGGCACGTTCGTGCCCTCACGGTCCGCCGGCTTGCCGTCGACGGTGAGCGGGGCGCCGTTCACTGTGAGGGTCACATTGCCGGCTGCGCTCAGGTGCAGGCGAGCCTTGGCGATCTCGCGGCCCTTGGGGAGGGTGAACGAACGGCGCAGCAGCGGCGCCGGGTTGGCGATCGGCAGGACGTTGTTGCGGGCCGGGATGAAGGGGTTCTTGGGCGGGAAGGTCAGGCCGTCGAGGGTGGCGATGCCGGCCTCGAAGGGGTTGGCGCCGGTGGTGAGGTCGACGGCGAAGTCGGGTGCTCCGGTGCCGGTCACCTTGACGCTGCGGACGACGGCGGAGGTGCCGCCGGCGAAGCCGAAGCTGCCATGGCGGCGGATCTGGTCGCCGGTCAGGGTGCGGCTGTCGACCTCGACGTCGTTGACGATGGTTGTCACGGTCAGACCCCGCACCGCCACGACCACCGTGTGGTCGTTGGTGTTCCACGTGTCCTTGGTCAGTCCCGTCGTGGCCGGGAGGGGGACCGTGGCGACCGGGACGGTGCGGGTGCCGTCGGTGGTGGGGTTGGTCTCGCTCTGCGGGTCGTAGTGGTTGACGCCCCAGTCGGGCTCGGACGTCCCGTCGTCCACCCAGGTGTTGCCGGCCCAGTGACGGGTCTGCATGACCAGCTGCATGTCGTCGCCGGTGCGCCGGACGGTCCAGTTGAGGCCCTCGCTCCAGGTCTTGCCGACGGCCTCGGCGCGCAGCAGCAGCGACAGGCCGCCCGCCGGGTCGGCGCCGCCGCGGAAGACGACGCTCGCCTCAAGGTCCTCCCAGTCGTGGTCCTGGGCCACCCGGCCGCCGATCCAGCGTGCGCCGGACCAGTCCTTCTCGCCGTTCAGCAGGCCCGTCTCCCACCGCGCGGGCGCGCTCCACGGGCCGCGCGCGCCGCTCTCGTCCCAGGTGCGCACCTGCCAGAAGTACGTGCGCTCCGAGTGGAGTCCGGGGCCGTTGTACGGGGCTTCGGTGCTCGACGTGCCGGTCACCCTGCCGCTGGTCCAGACGTCGGATCCGCCCGGACGTGTGCCCACCCTGATCTCGTACGCACTCTGCCGCTTCACTGGGGGTATCCAGCTGAACGCCGGTGCCGTCTGGATTCCGAGGGGCTGGGTCCGGGAGTTGACCTGGAGAGCTGTGGGCGCGAGTCCGCCTGACCGAGGAGCGGGCCCGCTCAGCGCCAGGGCGCTGGGCGCGGTGGTGAGCGGGAGAGCGGCGCCGGCCGCCGTCATGAGAGCGAGCATGCGTCGGCGGCTCGGCGTGTTTCTGTTGTCCTCGGCCACAGGATCAGGTCCTTTCGCTCACGTCGGCCATCCCGACCGCGTAAATGAAACGTTTCAATGCTTTCCAATCGGTAACCTTATGAAGCGGGCGGCGCCGAGGCAATAGCCAGGAGCGCGAAAGGCTCGCACGATCTACCAGCGATTTCGACCGTGGGATGACGCCACCCCGCTCCTGGTGCTCGCCAACGCCGTCGGCCAGAACCTCATGACGGCATGACGAGCCACCACGACGACACCCCGGGGTTCGCGCCTCTCCAGCGCTGCGAGGGCGCCGCCGCGGCCGACGCCGGCTGATGTCTTTCATTTCACCGCACGGACACGGGCACGGTCTCGCCGGTCGTGATCCCGCCCTCCCGGACGTGCCCACGGCCACCCACTACGGCACGTCCATGTTGAGTGAGCGCAGGTCCAACTCGGTGCGCTCGTACACCTGCCAGCTGTGGCGGAGCTTCTGCGGGTGCCGCCCGTAGCGGATGGTGTAGCCGGTGACTCCCTCGACGGCGTTCCATTTCAGATACGCGGTGCGCTGGTCGACGCGTCGGGCCCGGACCCGCGTGGCGGCCGGGGCCGGGGCGTCACCGGTCCCGAAGACACGCAGGCCGCTGACTGCGAACATTGCCGTCGAACGGCATCCGGCCGCCGGGCACCCGCACGAACCTGGCGCGCTGTGGCGAGTCGAGGACGGCGTAGGCGTGCGGTGTGTCGTCGCCCTTGCCCCTGAATCGCGTACGACATTCCATTGCTGGGCGAGGTGGCGCGGCGTGGGCGTCCCTGATGGGCTCTTGTGGCTCCGCAGCCGGTCGGGGAAGGACGACCCACTGGGAAAGCGAGGCCACCGTGCGGATGATTTCGGGCGCAGCGCCTCACGAGCCCGGTCGTAGTCGAAGAGCTGCCCGGCGTAGCCTGCCAGATCCTCGTCCAGCCGGTACCGCCTGGGCGAGCTCGGCGCGGACGGCGACACCATGGACCGCGAACTCGGTGGTCACGGCAACGAGGACGGACCAGGACGCGACAAAGGAGCTGTGGCCGGCGCGGAGGGCCGTCGTCAGGTCACGAGCGCGTCCCGGGCGGCGCCCAGCGCGGCGAGCACGTCCCTCGCGAGGGCACGGAGGGCGGCCTCGTCCGGCGTGGCGGAGGTTTCCAGGGCCGCCTCGATCGTGCGGCCGAGCAGGTCCGCCCGACGGTCCGGACGGAGGCCCTCCCCCGGGACCGCGAGACCCCCCGTGATGAATCCGGTCAGCACCGCGTCGATCGTGTACATCTGGTCCGCCGCCGGCATTGTGACGGCCATCAGCCCGTGCGCGCGCCATACCTCGACGAGGCGGGCGAGCAGGGTGTGGAAGCCGAGTTCCCGGATGACGGGACGGCCGGCCGAGGTAACGGCGAGCGCGCCGAGGATTTCGCTGTCACCGGCGTGGATGGCCCGCGTGACGGGGTTGCGGGTCTGCTGCAGGAAGATCTCCCGGACCACCCTGCCGGGCAGGGCGGCAGCGGGGTCGTCCGTGATTTCTGCAGCGAAGGCGCCGAGCTCCTCGTGGAGTTCACGCCGCAGCAGTTCGGCGAACAGCAGCTGTTTCGTCTTCCAGTGAAGGTAGACGGTGCCCTTCCCGATACGGGCGCGGCGCGCGATCTCATCCACGGTGACCCGCTTGTAGCCCCACGCCAGCAGCAGTTCGCGCGCCGCCGCCAGGATGCGCTCGGCGCGTGTGTGGTCGGTCTGTGGGGCGGCGGCCGAGCGGTCCAAGGTCATGGGTACAGCATCTCACCCTCTTCACAGGATGACCAAATTTCTAATCTGGTCAACGAGTATCAATCACGAGTATTGTCGAGGCATGACCTCTTCGCCACTCCCCTCACAGGGCGGTCGTCGCGCCCTCATCGTCGGATCCGGCATCTCCGGTCTGGCCGCGGCCCTGAGCCTGCACCGGGCCGGCTGGCAGCCTCTGATCATCGAGCGGGCCCCTCAGCGCCGCACCGGCGGCTACTTCGTCCGCTTCAACGGCCCCGGCTACACCGCCGCAGAACGCCTGGGCATCCTGGAGTCGCTCCCGGACCGCCGCGACCCCGCAGGGCGCATGTTCGAAGTCGACTCCCGCGGCCGTCTCACACCGGGCCTGGCCTTTCCCGAACAGGTCAACGGCACCCCGCTGCGGATGCTGCTGCGCAGCGACCTGGAACGTGTCCTGTACGAGGCCGTCCAGGACCTGGTGGAGATCCGCTACGGCACCGGGCCCGCGACCATCACCCAGGACCGCGACCAGGTGACGGTGACACTCACCGACGGGTCCGTGGAGAGCGCGGACCTGCTCATCGGCGCCGACGGCATCCACTCCACCGTCCGTTCCATGGTCTTCGGCCCCGAGGACCTCTACCGCAAGGACTTCGACCACGTCGTGGCCGCCTGCGTCATGGACGGCCCGCTGCCCGGCCTGCAGGAGGGCGACAGCGCGGTGGCCACTGCCCCCGGGCGCTCCGCCTGGATCAACAGCTACCGCGACCACCCCCCGGTCGCCTTCCTGCTGTACCGCACCGACTGGCCCGCCGCCGAGATCCGCAAGAAGCCCTCGGCCGCCCTGCGCGAGGCGTTCGACGGCTTCGGCGGGGACCTCGTGCCCGCGATGCTGGAGGCGATGGACCGCTCCGAGTCCGTCCTGTTCGACCAGGTCAGCCAGATCCACCTGACCCGCTGGAGCCAGGGCCGGGTGGTCCTGCTCGGTGACTCCGCCTGGTGCATGACCCTGCACTCCGGCCAGGGTTCCGGCATGGGCATCGCCGGCGGCGAACTCCTGGCCCGCCTGGTCACCGAACACGGCGACCTGCCCACCGCCCTGGGCAGCTGGGAACAGCGACTGCGCCCGCACGTCACCCGCTACCAGAAGGAAGCCCTGCTCCTGCAGCACTTCTTCATGCCCGCCAACCGTTTCGGCCGCGTCGCCCGCAGCACCCTGATCCGCGCGGTCTCCACCCCGGTCGGCGCCAAGCTCGGCAAAGCCCTGATGGGCTGACCCACCCCACGAGAAAGAGAACATGGGATGACCACTCAGACGACCGAGACCGTGGCCGATCGCTACATCACGCTCGTGGACCGCGCGGTGCACGAACCGCAGGCACTGCAGGAGCTCGGATCGGTGTTCGCGCCCGGGGCCACCGTGCAGTTCGGCGACCTCCCGCCGGTGACCGGCCTGTCCGACATCACGGAGTTCTACCGGAACTTCTACTCCGAGATGGCCGACAGCAAGCACGTGTGGACCACCACGGTGCTCGACGACGGGACACTCGAAGTCCGCTTCATAGCCGCCTGGCGCACCACCGACGGACAACTCGCGTCCCAGGGCGCCGTCGAGCACGTGACCGTCGACGCGAGCGGACTGATCACGCAGCTGCGGGTCCTCGGTCCCGATACGGAGATAGCAGGATGAGCGCCTTCCACCCCACCCTGATCAGCGCCGCCGACGACCTCGCCGCGACCACTCCCGGCAAGAACGACTCCTGATGGTTTGTCTCCAGACTGCATGATGGTCGTCCCGAACGACGGAGACCCGGCGACGGGGTAGCCGAACGCCTTCGACGGCCCGTGGACCGTCTCGTCCGACGACAAAGACGAGCGGGAGGTTCGCGGGCGCGGCGAGCCTACGCGTGGCGGGAGTTCTGGCCGGCCGCCTCGTCCGGTTGCGACTGGGCTGTGTCCTTGCCGGCGGCGCGGTGAAGGACGGACTGGGCGTACCAGCTGGCGAGGATGCGTAGCTTCCCGAGGTCGTCGTCGGTCTTGCCGGCGTAGACGAAAAGAATCTGGTCGGGGTCGCCCGGCAGGGAGAGGGCTTCGTAGGTGATGTCGAGGCGGCCGACGACGGGGTGGTTGAACCGTTTGCTGCCCCAGGTGCGTTCGACCACGGTCCGCTCGGCCCACCAGGTGCGGAACTCAGACGAGACTGCACGCAGCTCGGCGACGAATGCGGCGATCTGCGGGTCGTCGGGGTTGCGGCCGGCCTCGGCGCGCAGCACGCCGACGACCTCGGAGGTGACCTGTGCCCAGTCCAGGTACAGGGAGCGGGCGGCTGGGTCCAGGAGCATCCAGCGCAGCAGGTTGCGCTCATTGGCCGGGCGGTGGTTGAACGGGGTGAACAGCGCGTCGAGGAGGTCGTTGGAGGCCAGGACCTCGTTGCGGCGGCCGAGGACGAAGGCGGGCTGGTCGTGCAGCCCGTTCAGCATGCGCAGCAGCTCCGGCCGCACCTGCTGCGGCGGCGCCGCTTCCGCGCCGCGGCGGGGCTGGGGGCGCAGCAGGTCGCGCAGGTACTGGGTCTCGGCCGGGGTGAGCCGGAGGGCCTCGGCGATGGAGAGGATGACGCCCTCGGAGGCACTGGTGAGCCGACCTTGCTCCAGGCGGGTGTAGTAGTCCACGCTCACCCCGGCGAGCTGTGCGACCTCCTCACGGCGCAGACCGGGCACCCGCCGGCCCGGGTAGTTCGCCAGACCGACCTGCGAGGGGCGGACCGCGTCACGCCGGGCGCGCAGGAACTTCTTGATCTCCTCGGCATTGTTCGCCATGCCTGCCAGTGTTCCCCGGCGCGTGGTGGGGTTCCACTGACGTGGGGGGGAAGGTTTTTCCCCGGCAGCACTGGCCCCCGTTCACGGCTTGGACGGTTGCTTTTCGGCGTGCATGAATGGTGGGGCGGCCATCGCAGTGACCTTCAAAAGGTCCGCGGCCCGCCCGCCGTGTGTGGCACCGGCCGGGGCGGGCGCCGCTTCACCCCGTACACAGCACCCCGTCACCGTCACCTGTTGTGATCGCCGTGGGAGGGGTGTGCCCGTTCTGAGGGAGATTCGCATCGTGACTGCTTCGCAGAAGGTCTGGTTCATCACCGGCTGCTCGACCGGCTTCGGCCGCGCCCTGGCCCGGGAGGTCCTCGCCGCCGGCCACCAGGCGGTCGTCACCGCCCGCGACGTCGCTCAGGTCAAGGATCTCGTCGAAGGCAACGAGCAGGCGCTCGCGCTGCCCCTCGACGTGACCGACACCGCGCAGGTCAAGGAGGCCGTCGAGGCCGCGGAGAAGCACTTCGGCGGCATCGACGTGCTGGTCAACAACGCCGGCATCGGGTACTTCGCCGCCGTGGAGGAGAGCACCGACGACGAGATCCGCCGCATCTTCGACATCAACGTCTTCGGTCTGTCCGACGTCATCCGCGCGGCCCTGCCGGGCATGCGCGCGCGCCGCTCGGGAACGATCGTGAACTTCTCCTCCATCGGAGGACTGCGCGCCTTCCCGGCCGTCGGCTACTACGTCGCCACCAAGTTCGCCGTCGAGGGCCTGACCGACGCCCTACGCCAGGAGGTCGCCCCGCTGGGCATCACCACGCTGCTCGTGGAGCCCGGCCCCTTCCGCACCGACTGGGCCGGCCGGTCCGCGGGCGAGACGCTGCCCGAGCGGGAGATCGCCGACTACGCCGACACCGTCGGCGCGCAGCGTGCCGGGTTCCGCGCGGACGCCGGCAAGGAGCCCGGCGACCCCCGCGCCGCCGCCCGGGCGATCATCACCGCCCTGGCCGCCAACCCCCACCCCCAGCGCCTGCTGCTGGGCGCCCCGGCATACGGCATGGCGATCGAGCAGTTGGAGTCGATGCTCGCCGAGATCCGCGCGAACGAGGCACTGACCAAGTCGGCCGACTTCGACGCCTGACCTCACGTCGGGTGCGCTGGCCGGTGACGACGCCGTACGCCCTGTCGCCGGCCGGCGTAGCCCGGCAGCCCCCGCTGCCGCACCTGCACTTCGCACGAAAGCCGAACCGATGAGCAAGCACACCGTCCCGGGCCACGAGAACCTGCAGGCCGCGGCCCGCACGGTGATCACCACCCTGGCCGGAGCGACTGACCCCCAGCGACTCCTGCAGCACTGCCGGTCCCTGCACACGGCAGTTACGGAAATGGAGGCGATGCTCACCGATGCTCCCGCCACCGAGGGCACGCCGGGCGTGTCCTGCGGCCACAGCCTGACCTGACCGTCCGCACTCGTACGACGAAAGGTGCTCCAGGATGAATGCGCACTCCGCCGCGGCCACCGGCGACGGGCCCGGTGGTGCCCGGATCAGCCACGGACGTGCCTGGATCGACCAGGACGCCGGAGTCCGTATCGGCTACACCCTCGCCGAACCGCCCCCGCTGCCCGAGGGCGCGGCGCCGAAGACGGTGGTGCTCATCCACGGCGCCCCGCAGACGCGGCATGCCTGGCGCAAGGTCCTCGCCCCGCTCGCGCAGGCCGGCTACCGCGTCATCGCCCCCGACTACCGAGGTGCCGGTGCGTCGACCAAGCCCCGCGACGGCTACGACAAGTGGACGATGGCCGCGGACCTGCACGTCCTTGTTCACGACCACCTCGGCGTTCAGGGGCCTGTCTCGGTGGTCGGCCATGACCTCGGCTCCATGCTGGCGTTCGGCTACGCCCTGCGCTACCGCGACGGCGTGGTCAGTCTCACCACCATGGAGGCACCGCTGCCCGGCACGGACTACTACGAGCAGCGCAAGGTCGCCAAGAGCGCCTGGCACTTCGACTTCCACGCCCACCCGGACATCGCCGTGCACCTCACCCACGGCCGGGAACGCTGGTACATCACACGGTTCTTCGACGACCTGACCTACCAGCCCGACGCGATCACCGACGCCGATGTGGACGTCTACGCGCGCGCCTTCCAGGCTCCCGGCGCGATGCGCGCCCTGTGCGAGATCTACCGGGAACTCGACCACGACGCCCGGATCCACCGCGACGCCATCGCCGCCGACGGCAAGCTCCCCGTCCCCGTCCTCGCCTCCGGCGGCGCCACCCAGGCACTGGCCGTCAACTACCAGGGCATGTGCGAGGAGATCGCCGACGACGTCACCGGCCACCTCGTCGAGGACGCCGGCCACTGGGTGCCCGAGGAGAACCCGGAGGGGTTCGTGCGCATGTTCCTCGACTTCGACCACCGCGCCCGCACCGCCTGAACACCGCTCTGCGTATGGAGACAGCCACCATGGCGAACAGCCACGACAACCACCTCCAGGGCCGCGTCAGCGTCATCACCGGCGCCTCCTCCGGCATCGGCGCGGCCACCGCACGGGCCCTGGCCGCGCGCGGCGCCCGCGTCGTCCTCGCCGCCCGCAACGTCGACAAGCCCAACACCCTGGTCACCGGGATCCGGGAGGCCGGCGGTACCGCGAGCGCCCGCAGCACCGACGTCACCCGCCTGGACGATGTCGAAGGCCTGATCGAGTTCGCAGCCGACGAGTACGGCCCCGTCGACCACCTGGTCAACAACGCCGGCCTGACGCTCTTCTCCAAGTGGTCCGACCGTGCCGTCGACGACTGGGACAAGATGATCGACACCAATCTCCGCGGCTGCCTGCACGCCATCAGCGCCGTCCTGCCCGGAATGATCGCCCGTCGGTCGGGCCACATCCTCAACCTCGGCTCGGTGGCCGGCATCCGCGTCGGCGGCGCCAGCGGCGTCTACAGCGCCACCAAGTTCTTCATCCGCGGCATCACCGACAGCCTCCGCCAGGAAGTCGGCATCACCCACGGCATCCAGGTCTCCATGATCAGCCCCGGCGTCATCGACACCGGCTGGGCCGACAAGGTCTCCAACACCGAGGGCAAGAGAATCGCCCAGGACCTCAACGAGGGCGCCATCCACCCCGACCGCGTGGCCGGCGCCGTCGTCTACGCCCTCGACCAGCCCGCCGACGTCACCGTCAACGACATCGTCATCCACCCCACCCGTCAGGACTGGTAGTACCCACCCCTCACGGAAACGGAGCACCTCGCATGAGCAGCACCGCCTCTCCCCGCCCCCTCGCCCTGGTGACCGGGGCCTCCGCGGGCATCGGCTTCGAGCTCGCCAAGCTGTTCGCCATCAACGGCTTCGACCTGATCGCCACCGGCCGCAGCGAGCACACCAACCAGGCGGCGGCCGACCTCGCACACCACGGCGTCCATGTCACCCCTGTACGCGCCGACCTCTCCCACAACGAGGGTGTCGAGGCGGTATGGCGGGCCGTGCAGGAGACCGGCCGGCCGCTGGAGGCCGCGGTCCTCAACGCCGGCCGCAGCATCGGCGGCGCCTTCCTCGACACCGACCTCGATGACGAACTCTCCCTCATCCAGCTGAACGTGGCCTCCGTCGTCCACCTGGCCAAGCACGTCGCCCGGCACATGGCCGGCAACCACCGCGGCCGCATCCTGATCACCTCGTCGCTGTCGGCGACCCTGCCCACCCCCTACGAGACCGTCTACGGGCCCTCCCGCGCCTTCACCCGCATGTTCGCCCTCGGACTGCGCGAGGAACTCAAGGAACACGGCGTGAGCGTCACCTGCCTCATGCCCGGAGCCACCGACAGCAACTTCCACTCCCGCGCCGGCATGAACAACACCGCCTTCGGCCCCGGCATGAAGAAGAACAGCCGCACGGAAGTCGCCCGGCAGGGCTTCCTCGCCCTGATGAACGGACGCGCCGAAGTCGTCGGCGGCGACGCCGCCACCAAGCGCACCGCCATCGAACACCGCTTCCTGCCCGAGACCTACAAGGCCGCCCGTCACGCCGGCAAGGCCAAGCCGCGCCCTGCGCGGTAAGGCAGCCACGAAGTCCGTGGGCGCGCAGTGGCACGAGCTGCGTGCGGCTTCCTCCCGCCGCTGCGCCCGGGGCCGGAGGCGGCCCGCGGCCTCGCGCCGTCGTCAAGCGCTTCGGTGTACCGCTCACCACCTACGGAGTCCTCTCCGGGGACTGCAAATCGTTCGGCTCTGCCCCGTAATTGGTGGTAGCGCTGTGTGGTGATCATTGAAGGAGGATGCGGTGGCGGAGCAGGGGGAACCCGGCTCGACCGCGCATCTGCCTCACGATCCGTTTGGTTCGGGTGTCGGCGCCCTCAGTGCTGCCCTTGTGGTAAGCGAGGGTGAGTTCGGCGTCGACGGCGGCGCGGTCGAGTTCAAAGCCGTTCGCGAAGCAATGCAGGTGGGGTAGGCCGGTGGCGCGGACCGTGGTGATCCAGTCGGTGAGCTTGCAAACTCACCGGTGAGGCGGGCAAGTTCCGTCATCTCGGGGCAGGCTTCGGTGAGTTCCCGCAGTAGTGCGGTGTCCTTGTCGCGCAGGTTCTCGGGGCGAGTGAGCAGGAGGCGGGCGAAACGGTGCGGGGTGGTGACCGGCTTGTCGCCCTCGGCGCGGCCCTGGGTGATGTAGCGGTAGAGCAGGTTGAGGCTGCCGGTGTAGCCCAGTTCCTTGATCTCGCGGAAGAGTTGGAGGACGGGGACGGCCGGGTCTTCCGCGCGGCGGGTGCGCAGGTGGTCGCGGTAGGGGTCGACGAGCGTGGGCTTGCAGCGGGGTGCGCGGCGGTCGCCGGTGGGCTCCTTCATGGATCCGCAGCACGGTGTGGATGTGGAACGGCTCGGTGGTGTCGTACAGCCGGTCCAGGAGGCAATCGATTCGCTGCGTAGCTCATAACGGGATGAGGTGGCGATCTCCGGCGGCCCGTCAGCGGCATGACGGTCCGGCGCCAGGCATACAAGGCTCCGGAGGCCGGCGGTTCAGGTGCGGGGTTTGGTGAAGCGCTCCTGGCGGGCGGCCTTGACGGGTTCCGGCAGTACGCGGTTGATCAAAGCAGTCCGCTTGGTGGCACGGTCCCCTCCGACGACATGGTCCTTGCCGGCCATGAGCGCGTCATATCCCTGCTGTGCGACCACACGTCGGCTGTTCTTCCTGGCTCCGGGGCCGAGAGCGGTGTTGTCCATGCCGGCGCGGGAGTGGAAGTCGGTGTCGGTGGCGCCGGGCAACAGGGCGGTGACGCCGACGCCGTGTTCCTTGAGCTCGTGCCGCAGTGATTCGGCGAACATGAAGGTGAACGCCCGGGAGGGGCCATAGATGGTCTCGTAGGGCGTGGGCGTCGTCGCGGAGATCGAAGAGGTGATCAGGATACGGCCGCGGCGACGCTCGGCCATGTGCCGCGCCACGTGTTTGGCGAGGTGGACGACGGAGGTGACGTTCAGTGCGATCAGACCCAGTTCGTCGTCCAGGTCGGTGTCGAGGAAGGCTCCTCCGATGCTGCGACCGGCGTTGAGCACGGCGGCCTCCAGCGGACGTCCGGTTTTCGCGACAGCCTGCCAGACGTTCTCCACTCCCTGGTGGTCGGCGAGATCAGCCTGGACGGCGATGGTTTGGGCGCCGTGTTGCTCAAAGTCGGCCGCTACTTTATGGATGTTGTCGCTACGACCGGTGGCGATGAGGTCGTAGCCGTTGCGGGCGAAGAGCAGGGCGAGTTCGTAGCCGATGCCGGCGGAAGCGCCTGTCACCAGTGCCAGTGGCCGGCGGGAAGGTGCGCTGTTCATGGTGTGCTCCCATGGAGTGTGGTCTGCGTGTCCCGGATGCCCAGTCCTCCGCAGGGACGTGGGAGTTCCAGCCGGTCAGCAACTTCCTGGCGTGCATTGCGCTTGAGTGCCTTCCAGCTCGCCGCAAGGCACTCGGCGCTCGACACAGATCAGTGGGGCGATCGCTTCGATGGTGTGAAGGATCAAGGGGCTTCAAGGAGTGCTTGCGGCTGCGCTCTTCCTCGGGTGCGTGGTGTGAGAGCAGGCGGGCTCCAGGCCCTCCGCACGACCTCTTGAATTCGTTGGACCAATCCTCATCGCCGTCAAAGGTACCTCTCACCGTCCGGTCTAGCGGTACATTGGTCCAACAAATATTTCACTGCGATCAGAGAGCGAAGCGTGCTCCGTTCGGGGCCGCGGGCGCGTTCACGCACCCAGGTGTGACAAGTTCTGTGCTTCCGGCATGGTCAGGAAGCGCAGCAACAGGGCCCCACGAGGGCGAGGAGGGGATTGGGCATGGACGCGGAGACCGAACTTCTGGTGAACCTGTTGACCCAGGCCACCGCGGACGGACACTCCGGCCGACTGCCTACGGAGCGTGAACTCGGGGCCCGCCTGGGCGTGAGTCGCGGCGCTCTGCGCGAGCGGCTCGCGACCCTGGAGGCCATGGGCATGGTGCGCCGCAGGCAAGGCAGCGGCACCTATCTCGAGGCACCCGATCCGGCTTTCGCCAGGTTGTACTTCAACCTGGCCGTGCGGTTCGGCCAGATCTCCACCGCCGAACTGGAGCGGGCCAGGGAGATGCTGGAGACGGCGGTCGTACGCAGTGCGGCGGAACGCGCGACCACTGAGGACGTGGGCAGGCTGCGCGCCCAGATCGACGAGATGTACGCGGCGTCATCGGCCGACGACGTCGAACGCGGTGACAGCGCCGACTACGAATTTCACCGCCTGCTCTACCGGATCGCCGACAACCCGGTGCTGGACCTGCTCACGGACGGCCTGTCGGCGGCACTGCGCGGGCTGTTGCACGACCGCCGCCGCTCCGCCTGGGAGGCCGAAGACCTCAAGGCCGGCGGTACGCCGCGCCGCCGGGTGACCGATGCGGTCCACGAGGAGATCGCGGATGCGATCGCCGCGAACGACCCTGAGGCCGCAACGCTCGCCGTGAAGCACCACTACGAGGTGTGGCGGCAGATCACCGGCAAGACCTCGGACTGACGGCAGCCGACCCCTCCGAGCGTTCTTCCTGACACCTCATGCCCGCGCGCCCTCGGCGTGCGGGCCTTCGTCGTGCCCGAAGCGGGTCGTCGCAGCGGGCCCGGCTCCAGAATGGACGCACCTCCGAGATTTGTTGTACCAATTCGTTGACAGCATTCGAACCGGTCCCTACCTTCGTGGCAACGGTGACCGCCGCGACATGCGCTGGTGACGTAGGTGTCACATCTGCCACGGCCAAACCCTCCAGTCACTGCTGCTCCCCTTCGTCCGAGCGGGGCACCCTCCTGGCCACCGCGCACCGCCCCACTCCGAAGCTCCGCTTCGCGTGTCCGCACACGAAAGGCAGTCGAAGCCCATGACGCGAACCCAATGTTCCAGAAGACGTACACGGCTGAGGGCCGCGGCCTTCGGGGCCGCCCTCTCCCTCCTCGCCGCAGGTTGTGCAACCTCCAACCAGGCCTCGTCGTCATCCGGCGACAAGAAGGCGGGCGGCGCCGCCAAGTGCGACGTCACCAAGGAGGGAAACGTCAAGTCCTCGGGGTTGGAGGCCCCGCCCACCAAGAAGAAGGGCCAGCTGCGGATCGGCTTCAGCCCGACCGCGATGGACACGTACTACAAGCGGGTCCTGGCCGGCGTACACGAGGGCATCGACGCCGCAGGCGGCACGTCCAAGGTCAAACTGGACGTCCAGGCACCCTCCAGCCAGTCGGCCACCGACGACCAGGTCCGCAGCGTGGAGGCGTGGATCTCGCAGGGTTACGACGCCATCGCCGTCGCCCTCTTCAACGAGAACGCCCTGGAACCGCTGTTCAAGAAGGCCTCGGCGAAGGGCATTCCCATCTTCACCTTCAACTCGCCGGTGGTGTGCAGTCCCTACTACGTCAGCAACATCGGCTACGACCAGAGCGAAGGCGGCCGGGCCCAGGCGCAGTGGATCGTCGACCACTACAAGAACAAGGGCACCGTGAAGATCGCCATGCTCGAAGGGTTGCCGGGCCCGCACACCTCGGAACGGATGCGCGGCTTCAACTCGGTGATCTCCAAGTACCCCAACCTCAAGGTGGTGGCCTCCCAGCCGGCCGGCTGGACCCGGGCCCAGGGTCTCAGCGTCACGGAGAACATCCTCACCGCCCACCCCGACATCGACATCCTGGTCGCGCTCTACGACGAGATGGCGCTCGGCGGCCTGGAGGCGCTCAAGGCGCGCAACCTCCAGGGAAAGATCGCGGTCGTCGGCTACGAGAACATGAGCGAGGCCAACGCCGCGATCAAGAAGGGCGACTTCGCCGCCACCGTCGACACCGGCGCCAAGCAAGAAGGCCGCAACATCATCAGCACCATCGAGAAATACGTGGCCGACGGCCAGCACGTGCCTCGGACGGTGTTCGACAACGTCACCGTCTACGACAAGACGAACATCACCGACTTCAACCCCGACGACTACGTCTACGTGCCCCCGGCCAAGAAGAAGTGATCAGCGGTGACCACTTCAGCACCCCGTCACACGGGGCGGGACCCGTCCGCCCATGACCCCGTTCTCGACATGCGCGGCATCACCAAGCGCTTCGGTGCCACGCACGCTCTGCGGCAGGTCGATCTCACCCTCTTCCCGGGCGAAGTCCTCGGGCTCGTCGGGGAGAACGGCGCCGGCAAGTCGACCATCATGAAGATCCTCTCCGGCGCGTACCGCAAGGACGACGGCGAAATCCGCATCCGCGGCAAGGCGGTGGATCTCCGCGGGCCCGCGGACGCGCAAGAGCTGGGCATCGCGATCATCTACCAGGAGTTGTCGCTCTTCCCGGACCTCACGGCCGTGGAGAACATCTTCGTCCGGCATGAGAAGTGCCGGGGCGGACGTCCGTGGATCCTGAGTCCTCTCGACCGCGGCGCCATGCGCGATCGGACGCTCGACCTCCTCCGGGAGGATCTCGGAGTCGTCATCGACGTCGACGTCCCGGTCAGCAGGCTGAGTCTGGCGGAGAAACAGCTCATCGAGATCGCACGGGCCCTGCACTCCCGTGCGGACATCATCATCATGGACGAGCCGACCGAGGCGCTGGAGGCCGAAGAACGCGAGCGGCTGTTCGCCACCGTGCGCAGGCTCAAAGACGCCGGCAAGTCCGTCATCTACGTGTCGCACCAACTCGACCAGGTCATCGGCCTGTGCGACCGCATCACCGTGCTGCGCGACGGAAGCCACGTGTCGACGGCTCCGACGGATCAGGTGAACGTCGCCACCATCATCTCGCTGATGATCGGCGGCTCTCTCGAAGAGCAGTATCCGGAGCTGTCACCGCCGGCCGAGGAGACCGTTCTCCAGGTGGAAGACATCAGCCTGGCACGGAACTTCGAGAAGGTCAGTTTCGCTGTGAGGCGCGGCGAAATCCTCGGCATCGCCGGGCTGAACGGGTCAGGCAAGAGCGCACTCGTCAGATCCGTCTACGGAATCCGTCCACCGGACGAGGGAACCGTGGCGGTCGCCGGACGGCAGGTCTCGATCCGCAGCCCCAAGGACGCGACGGCATGCGGCCTGGCCTTCCTGCCGGCCGAGCGCAAGACGGAGGGAGTGTTCGCCGGGCACTCCATCCGCTGGAACCTGACCATCGCGGGCCTGCGGCGGGCCTCAGGGCTGCGTTTGCGCCGTGAGCCGGAACGCCAGGTGACCCACCGTTACACGAGTGAGCTGGGCGTGAAGGCTGCCTCCGGCGAGCAGGAGATCACCCTGCTCAGCGGCGGAAACCAACAGAAGGTTCTGCTCGCCCGCTGGCTCGCCGTCGATCCGGACGTCTTCATCCTCGAGGAGCCGACGCGCGGCATCGACGTCTCGGCCAAGGCCGACGTCTACCGGCACATCGCCGACTACGCGCGGCGCGGGAAGTCCTTTGTCGTGGTCTCCTCCGAGAGCCCCGAACTGCTCGGTATCTGCCACCGCGTCCTCGTCATGTACGAAGGCCGCGTCGCGGCGGTCCTGGACGCCGGCGAGGCCACCCAGGAACTCATCGCCCACTATTCCGTCCAACGTGCCGAAGAGGCCGCAGATGAGTGACAGCAAGACGTATCCCCCGACACCCACGGCTGCCGGAGGCTCCTCCGCGCCAAAGGCCGCGACTGCCCACCGCCCGCCCCGCTCGGTGGGCTTCACATCCGCGCTGCTCGGCAGCAGTGCGGGGCGGATTCTTCCCGTCTTCGTGCTGATCGTCGCGGCGCTGAGCCTGACGGCGAACGACTTCCTCAGCGTCGACAACATCACCAACGTCCTGCGGCAGATGGTCTTCGTTTCCGTCATCGCCTTCGCGGCGACGTTCGTGATCGGCATGGGCGGCATCGACCTGTCGGTGGGCGCCACCACCGCCCTGACCGGCCTGTTCATGGCCGACCTGATGCTGCAGGGCGTCAACATCTACCTCGCCGTACTCGCCGGCCTGCTGTTGGGCGGCCTCATAGGCCTCGTCAACGGCTTGCTCATCGACCGGCTCGGCATCTCGCCGTTCATCTGCACCCTCGCAGCCATGATCATCCTCCGAGGGGTGATCATGGTGTACAGCCAGGGAGTCCCACTGACCGGGCTCGGCTTCCCCGAGTTCCAGTGGTTCGGCCAGGGCTCCATTGCCGGGGTTCCCGTCCCGGTGCTCACGATGGGCCTCGTCTTCGCTGTCTGCTGGTACCTCCTGTACCGCACCAAGTACGGCCGGTACGTGCTGTCGATCGGCAGCAACCGGGAAGCCGCGCGACTCGTCGGGATCGGCATATCGCGGATTCAGGTGTCGGTGTACGTGATGGCGGGCCTTGCCGCCGCGCTGGCGGGGCTGTTGTTGACCTCCCGGCTCGAAGCCGCGATGCCGGAGGCGGCGACCAACTACGAACTGGACGTCATCGCCGCCGTCGTCATCGGCGGCACCAGCCTCAACGGCGGCAAGGCGTCCCTGGCCGGCACGGCGATCGGCGCGGCCCTGATGGCGGTGGTGCGCAACGGATTGAACCTGCTGAACGTCAACACGTTCTGGCACCAGGTGGTCATCGGTTCCATCATTCTCGTCGCGGTTTCCTTCGACTCTCTCAGCGCGCGCCGACGGGCCAAGACATCTTGACTGTAAGAGGGGAACAGCGGAGAAGTACCCGAGAAATGAAAGAGGCAACGCGTGGCTAGTCAATCGATTCGAATCGTCGCCGAAGTAACGGCGCACCCGGGACGGTCCGAAGAGCTCTGGCAGAATCTCGCCGAGCTGGTGGAGCCCACCCGGAAAGAGGCCGGGAACATCAGCTACGACATACTCCAGGACCTGGACAATCCTGATCACTTCCTCTTCTACGAGGAGTGGGAATCCAGGGAATATTTCGAGCGGCATCTCGAGTCCCCGCACGTCGCCGACTACGACCGCGCCACCCGTCACCTGATCTCGATTTCGGTACGCATCTCCGTGTGCACTCTGCGTACCGACCTGAAGGCATGACCCGGAGAAGAGGAGCAGTCATGAACAGGTTGCAGGGCAAGGTGGCCGTGATCACCGGCTCCAGCTCGGGCATCGGCCGCGCCATCGCCCTACGGTTCGCCGAGGAAGGCGCCAACGTGGTCGTGAGCGATGTGCGCGCGACCCCGCGGGAAGGCGGTTTCGAGGACGACGGTGACGTGGCGACGGCCGACCTGATCGTCAAACGCGGCGGTCAGGCCGTGTTCGTCCCCTGTGACGTCTCATCGCACGACGAAGTGCGGGCACTGGCGCACGCGGCCGTGGAGCGGTTCGGAAGGCTCGACCAGTGGGTGAACAACGCGGCCGTCCGCCGCTACGGAAAGGTCGCCCACGAATACAGCGACGACGATCTGAACCAGATCCTCGACGTCAACGTGAAGGGGACGTACTTCGGCTCCGTGGAAGCCGTCAAGGTGTTCCTGGAGCAGGGGGACGGCGGCAATATCATCAACATCGTCTCCACTTCCGGCTTGCGCGGTCATCCGCGTCAGGCGCTGTACAACACCAGCAAGGGCGCCACCCGCCTGCTCACCATGTCCCTGGCGACCGACTACGGCCCGAAGGGAATCCGGGTCAACGGAATCTGCCCCACCTTCGTGAAGACCTCCTTCACCCGTGACGAATTCGACGACACCGAATTCCAGAACTCCTTGGCCCAAGGACTGCCGCTCGGCCGCTGGGGCGAGGCGGCCGACGTCGCGAACGCCGCCGTCTTTCTCGCTTCCGACGAATCCAGCATGGTCACCGGACACCTGCTGAGCGTCGACGGCGGAGAAACCCTGAGCCGGTACATCTGACGAGAGAAAGGCACCCGAAGATGAGCAGCGGCGAGATCAAGCTCACCGTCATGCCGGTGGGCAAGTTCGAGGCCAGTCTGAGCTGGCTGTTGTTCGACCCCGCACGCGTGGTCGGCACCCGTCAGGAACCCCACAAGGCGGCACCCTGGGTGGACGTGCCCGTTCACTCCGTGCTGATCCAGCACCCCGAGGGCAACCTTCTGTGGGACACCGGGCTGCCGCGCGACTGGGAGACCAAGTGGGCTCCGACCGGGCTGACGGATTACTGGCCGGTCGTCGCCGAGGAGCAGGAGTGGTTCGACTCCCGTCTGCGACAGGCCGGAGTGGAGACCGGTGACATCGACTTCCTGGTCTTCTCCCACCTGCACTGGGACCACGCGGGCAACGGCTGGATGTTCAACGGCACCGACGCCAAGGTCGTGTGCAGCCAGGCGGAGTACGAGGGCGCGTTCGGCTTCGATGGCTATTGCGACGGCCCGTTCATCCGCAGCGACTACGGCGAACTGCCCTTCGAGACCGTCCAGGAGGACACCGAGATCCTGCCCGGCGTCACGTTGCTCCAGACCCCGGGGCACACCTGGGGCACGATGTCGCTCCAGGTGGATCTGCCGGACACCGGGACCATGATCTTCACCTCCGACGCCATCTTCCTGGGCGACAACTTCGGCCCGCCGGCCGTCACGCCGGGCATCGTGCACGACAGCCAGAAGTGGCTGTCGTCGGTCGAGAAGATCAGGGGTATCGCCGAACGCACCGACGCGACCGTGATCTTCGGCCACGACGCCGAACAGGCGAAGCACATGCGGTCCGCCCCGGACTACTACACGTGACGTCACCGATTCCTCCGCCCGGACCGAAGGACACCCCCCATGCCGATCTATGACTACGAGTGCAGCCACGGACACGGTTTCGAAGCACTTGTCCCCCGTTGGAGTTCGCCTCACCCCGCGTGCCCGGCCTGCGGGACGGAGACCCGGCGCCGGCCAGCAGCCGGGGCCTGCCTGACGGGCACCGCGAGCCTGCCGCCGCGCAGCCACGAGGCCCCGACGACCTGGCTCGGCACGCACCGGGGCAACCGTGAGGTCGTCACCGGCTGGCGGCGGGCACTGGAGCAGCGCAGGAACCTCGAAGAGCGCTATCCGGAACTCTCCACCCCTCGGTCCCCGGTGGTGGCCCACGAAGGCCACTACCACCACGCACCGCTGACCGTGGACGAAGTGCGCGCCACCACGAGCCGCCCCGACCAACCGTCCCGGCCCAAGGCCGACGGAGCGCCTGCATGAGCGTCGTCGCCACGTCCGATCCGCAGCCGCGTGGTCGGCGGCACGGCAGCAGAAGGGCCAGGAGGCCATGACACAACTCGAACACGACTATGCGCAGTTGTCCGAGGTGCAGATGCACTACGCGGTCGCAGGCGAGGGTGAGCCGCTGGTCCTGCTCCACGGTTACCCGCAGACCTGGCTGTGCTGGGAGAGGACCCTGCCGTTCCTCACCGACCGCTTCCGGGTGATCATGCCCGACCTGCGCGGGCTGGGAGACACCTCCCGCCCGGCCGGCGGGTACGACAAGAAGACCGTCGCGGCGGATGTGTGGGAACTCGTCCACGACCACCTCGGTATCGACAACTTCTATCTGGCCGGACACGACTGGGGCGGAGTGGTGGCCTTCCGGCTGGCCGCCGACCACCGCGACGCCGTCAGCCGACTGGCCGTCGTCGATGTGGCCATCCCCGGCGACGGCGCCCCCGACATCGGCCAGGGCGGACGCCGTTGGCACCATCGTTTCCTGCAGACCCTCGACCTGCCCGAGGCACTCATCGAAGGACGCGAGCACCACTACCTCGGCTGGTTCTGGCGGAACTACGGACACCGGCCGGATGCCATCGACCCCGCGCACATCGCCGAGTACCTCCGTGTGTACACCTCCGCGGGCGCGACCCGCGCCGGGTTCGCCTACTACCGGAGCGTCACCCAGGACGTTGCGGACAACACCGGGCTGCCGCCCCTGGAGATGCCGGTCCTGGCTGTCGGTGGCGGCACCAGTTGGGGACGAGGGGCCGAAGTGGCCATCTCCTGCCGAACGATGGCCAAGGACGTCACGGAAGTAGTGATCGCCGAGTGCGGGCACTGGGTCCCCGACGAGCAGCCCGAGGAACTGGCCGGGCACTTCCGCTCCTTCTTCACGGCCGCCCGGCCGTAACCCGCCGCTTTCCCCCTCCCTCCCCCGTCAGCGCACCTGTCCGGAAGGACCTGTCATGTCTGTCGTCGCGCCCAGCGGGCGCACCATCGCCGAGCGTATCGGTGTCTCCACCGTCTGCTTCCGGCACCTTGAGCTGGCCCCCGCCCTGGAACGGATCGCCTCACTGGGCGCCGACGCCGTCGACCTCGTAGCACTGCGTGGACTGTGCGAGCACGTCTCTCCCGACGGCGAACCCGGTCAGCTGCGCAAGGCCGCAGCCGCGGTCGAGGCCAGCGGTCTGAAGCCGCTCGCGCTGAACGCGGATCCCGAGTCCTTCGACGAGCAGGACTTCGCCGTGGTACTGAACCGCGTGGAGAGGCTGACCGAATTCTGCGCCACCGTCGGTTCGCCTCTGCTCATCCTTCCTGCCGGTGCTGCCCTGTACCACGGCGACAACGACGTCACGGCCGGTGACCTCACGGCTCGGCTTGCCCAGGTGATCGAAGGCTCCCTCATGGCGGCGGCCGTCGGGCAGCGATACGGGGTGCAGGTGGCCGTCGAGGCACCGCACTACCTCCGGCTGGCCAGCACGCTCGAACTGGCCGACCAACTGGGTTCGCAGCTGCCGCTGGTGTTCGACACCTCGCATGTCGCCGCGGGTGGCTTCGACCCCGCGCAGGCGTTCCCCCAGCGCGCCCACCAGATCGTGCACGTGCAGTTGCGCGACGCGGTCCCTGGCGACATACGGCGTGCTGTCGGCCACGGAGACATCGACTTCGCCCGGTTCTTCGACGCCTCGGAATCCGCCGGCTACCAGGGCGCCTATGTTCTGGAGTTGGAGACCCACAACAGCCCGTACACCAGCAAGGACGACGAGGTGACGGCAGCTCTGTCCGCCATGTTCCTCGCAGCCTCAGAAAGTGGACACGACGGCCGGGAGGACCGATGACACGCGTGGGATTCGTGGGGGTCGGAGCCATCGGCCTGCCCATGGCGAAGCATCTGGTCACTGCCGGATTCGAGGTCGTCGCCTTCGACGCGTCCCCGGCGCGGCTGGACGAGGCTGCCGCAGCGGGGATGCTTCCGGCAACCAGCGCCGGGGAAACGGCCAAGGACGCCGACGCGGTCCTGGTGATGGTGGCCACGCCTCAGCAGTTGCACGAGGCGGTCCTTGGAGACGGAGGAGTCGCCGAGGGGATCGCCGCGGGCACCTGCTGCGTGATCATGAGCACCGTTGGTGTCGACGGTGTCCACGCGGTCGCCGATGCCCTCGCCGAGCGCGGGATCGGGGTCCTGGACGTACCCGTCACCGGTGGAGTGGCCCGAGCCGAGACCGGCACGCTGACACTGCTGGCCGGCGGCGACCTCGACCTGCTGGCCCGTCACACGAACCTCCTGACGCCGATGGGCCGGATCGTCCTGTGCGGCCCGGCCGTGGGCGACGGGCAGGCGGTCAAACTGGTCAACCAACTGCTGTGCAGCGTCCACTTGGCCGCGGCCGCCGAGGCTCTGGCCTTCGCGGAGGCCCTCGGTCTGGACCCGGACACCGTGCTCGAGATCGTCAAGGACGGTGCGGCCGGCTCGTGGATGCTGTCCGACCGCGGCCCTCGCATGCTCGCCGAGGATCCGCCGGTCCGCTCCGCCGTCGACATCTTCGTCAAGGACGCGACGTTGGTCGCCCAGGCCGCCGGCGTGGCCGGATTCGACGCGCCGCTGCTCACGGCGGCGGCAAGCCGGTTCCGTGCCGCCGCGGCTGCCGGTCTGGGCCGCGCTGACGACTCCCGCGTCATCACCACGTACCGCGCTGCCGGGCCTGGACCGGGAACCGGACGAGCAGGGGCGGATGATGCCGCGTCAAACTTGGAGAACGACCGATGACCCATCTGTTCAACGACCCGGCGGCCTTCACCGAGGACATGCTCGCCGGATTCCTCGACGCCAACTCCGACTACGTCACCGGCGTACCCGGGGGCGTGGTCCGTGCCCAGGAGACCCCCCAGGGCAAGGTCGCCGTCGTCGTCGGAGGCGGCTCCGGGCACTACCCCGCCTTCTGCGGCGTCGTCGGCCGTGGCTTCGCCGATGGCGCTGTCGTCGGGAACATCTTCACCTCGCCCTCCGCCCAGGAGGCCTACACCGTGGCGAAGGCCGCAACCGGTGACGCAGGGGTGCTGATCCTCTCCGGGAACTACGCGGGCGACGTCCTGAACTTCACCAGCGCCGCGCAGCGGCTGACCGCTGAGGGCATGCAGGCCCGGGTGCTGTTCGTCACGGACGATCTCGCCAGTGCACCCGCCACCGAACCCGAGCGCCGCCGAGGGGTGGCCGGTGACTTCGTGGTCTTCCGTGTGGCGGGTGCCGCGGCCGAGGCCGGCTACGACCTCGACGCCGTGGAGACCGCGGCGAGGCGCGCCAACGACCGTACCCACACCCTCGGAGTGGCCTTCTCCGGCTGCACCCTGCCAGGCGCTCGGACGCCTCTGTTCACCGTGCCCGAGGGACGCATGGGCGTCGGGCTGGGGATCCACGGTGAGCCCGGAGTGTCGGAGGCCGACATGCCGTCCGCCTCCGAACTGGCCGTCCGGCTCGTCGACGGTGTTCTCGCCGAGCGCCCCGCCGACTGCTCGGGCCGCATCGCGGTGATCCTCAACGGACTGGGCACCACCAAGTACGAGGAACTCTTCGTCGTGTGGGCGACGGTGTCGCGACTCCTCACCGAACGGGGCCTGACCGTCGTCGAACCAGAGGTGGGCGAGTTGGTGACCAGCCTCGACATGGCCGGTGTCTCCCTCACCGTGACCTTCCTCGACGAGGAACTGGAGTCACTGTGGCGCGCGCCGGCGGACACCCCCGCCTACCGCAAGGGGCTCGCCCGCCTCGCCCAGGAGGGAGGCGAGCGCCGACGGCGCTCCCCAGCAGCACAGGGCGGCACGTCCACCGAGACGGCACAGATCCCGCCCGCGACACCCGCGTCCCGGCAGGCCGCAGCCGCCGTCGTCACAGCCCTGAGCAGCATGCGGACCGCACTGATCGAATCCGCCGACGAACTCGGCCGCATCGACGCCGTCGCCGGAGACGGCGACCACGGGCGGGGCATGGTCAAGGGCGTGACCGCCGCAGTCGAGGCGGCCATGTCTCTTGCCGAGCACGGGGCAGGCGTGTCCACCATGCTGACCGGGGCGGGCGACGCCTGGGCCACGAGAGCGGGTGGTACCTCCGGTGCCCTGTGGGGAGCCGGTCTGTGTGCGGCCGGGGCACGTCTGAGCGACACCGCGTCCACCATCACCGCCGAGGATGTCTCGGACGCCCTGCGGCGAGGGGTGAACACCATCGTCGCCATCGGCAAGGCCGCTCCTGGTGACAAGACGCTGCTGGACGCTGCCCTGCCGTTCGCCGATGCCCTGGAGAGCGCCATCGGCCGTGGCGCGGACCTGTGGACCGCGTGGGACGAGGCGGCGGCCGTGGCCCACACCGCTGCCCTGGCGACCGCGGACCTGGTTCCGAAGACAGGCCGGGCCCGCCCGTTGGCGGCCCGCAGCATCGGCACGCCCGATGCCGGGGCGACGTCCTACGCCCTGTGTGTCCGATCAGTCCTTTCCATACGCACGAAGGAGCACGCCGAATGACCGGACACCAGCCCCTGCGACTGGTCGTCGGCTGCGACGACGCGGGCCTGGAATACAAGGAGGCCCTCAAGGCCGACCTGCAGGCAGACGACCGGATCGCCGAGGTCATCGACGTGGGGGTGAGCCCAGGCGAGACCACCGCCTATCCGCATGTAGCGGTTACCGCGGCCAAGCTTGTCGCGGCAGGGGAAGCAGAGCGGGCACTCCTCATCTGTGGCACCGGGCTCGGTATGGCGATATCCGCCAACAAGGTGCCGGGCGTCCGGGCCGTCACCGCCCACGACAGCTTCTCGGTGGAGCGGGCCGTGCTGTCCAACAACGCCCAGGTGTTGTGCTTCGGCCAGCGGGTCGTGGGCCTGGAACTCGCCCGCCGCCTGGCTCGCGAATGGCTCGACTACCGCTTCGACACCAGCTCCGCCTCCGCCGCCAAGGTCGCGGCAATCTCCGGATACGAGCAGAAGACTCCCTCGAACGACTCCGGCACACCGTGATCGAACCTGCCCAGCCCACCCTCGACAGTCCCGCCTTCCCCCACTGAGGCGCGTCAGCCCCTCCCGGCCGGTGCTCACCATCGGCGGCTTCGGGGGCATCATCGGGCGGTCGTACTGGCCGATCCTCTCCCGCTCCTTCTCGTTCTCCGCCACCGGAAGCGACCCGCTGCCCCGTCCTTGGCTCCCGAGAGGCCCGGTTCGGTGTCTCGCTGAGGGGCGAGTGATCGACGCATGCCGGACGGCGCCGCCGAGGCAACCCTCTCCGCCGCGACGCGGCTATGAACCGCAGAATGGAACCCCCATGCACGTGTCCCCGTCCGACCTCGAGTGGACCGAGTTGGACCAGCGGGCCGTCGACACCGCCCGCGTCCTGGCCGCCGACGCCGTACAGAAGGTCGGCAACGGCCATCCCGGTACGGCGATGAGCCTGGCTCCCGCCGCCTACACCCTCTTCCAGAAGGTGATGCGGCACGACCCCGCCGACCCCGACTGGGTCGGGCGCGACCTCTTCGTGCTGTCCGCCGGCCACTCGTCCCTGACCCTCTACACCCAGCTCTACCTGGCCGGATTCGGCCTGGAGCTGGACGACCTGAAGGCCTTCCGCACCTGGGGCTCGAAGACCCCGGGCCACCCGGAGTACGGCCACACCAAGGGCGTCGAGACCACCACAGGCCCGCTGGGCCAGGGTGTCGCCAACGCGGTGGGCATGGCGATGG
Source organism: Streptomyces graminofaciens (assembly GCF_030294945.1). Taxonomy (NCBI): domain Bacteria; kingdom Bacillati; phylum Actinomycetota; class Actinomycetes; order Kitasatosporales; family Streptomycetaceae; genus Streptomyces; species Streptomyces graminofaciens. The sequence continues at coordinate 117,071 of NZ_AP018448.1, forward strand.
CCGCCCGCTACGAGCGCGGCCTGTTCGACCCGGAGGCCGCCGAGGGCGAGTCACCGTTCGACCACTTCATCTACTGCATCGCCGGTGACGGCTGTCTCCAGGAGGGCATCTCCGCCGAGGCCTCGTCGATGGCGGGCCACCAGAAGCTCGGCAACCTGATCCTGCTGTGGGACGACAACCACATCTCGATCGAGGGCGACACCGAGACGGCCGTCTCCGAGGACACGGCCAAGCGGTACGAGGCCTACGGCTGGCACGTGCAGCGTGTGGAGCCGAAGGACGACGGCGACCTGGACCCGGCCGCGATCTTCGAGGCCATCGAGAAGGCGAAGGCGGTCACGGACCGGCCGTCCTTCATCGCGATGCGCTCGATCATCGCCTGGCCGGCCCCGAACGCGCAGAACACCGAGGCCGCGCACGGCTCGGCGCTCGGCGACGACGAGGTGGCGGCGACCAAGCGCGTCCTGGGCTTCGACCCGGAGCAGTCCTTCGAGGTCTCCGACGAGGTCATCACGCACACCCGCAAGGCGCTGGAGCGGGGCCAGGCGGCGCGCGCGGTGTGGGAGAAGGCCTACCAGCAGTGGCGGAGCAACAACCCCGAGCGCGCGGCCGAGTTCGACCGCATCGCCGCGGGTGAGCTGCCCAAGGACTGGGAGTCCGCGATCCCGGTGTTCGAGCCCGGCGAGGGTGTCGCCACCCGTGCCGCGTCCGGCAAGGTCCTCCAGGCCCTCGGCGCCGTGGTCCCCGAGCTGTGGGGCGGCTCCGCCGACCTCGCCGGCTCGAACAACACCACGATCGACAAGAACAGCTCCTTCCTACCGGCAGACAACCCGCTGCCGGAGGCGGCCCCCTACGGCCGCACGATCCACTTCGGCATCCGCGAGCACTCCATGGCCGCGGAGATGAACGGCATCGCGCTGCACGGCAACACCCGCGTCTACGGCGGTACGTTCCTCGTCTTCTCCGACTACATGCGCAACGCCGTACGGCTCTCGGCGCTGATGCACCTGCCGGTGACGTACGTGTGGACGCACGACTCCATCGGCCTGGGCGAGGACGGCCCGACGCACCAGCCGATCGAGCACCTGGCCTCGCTGCGCGCGATCCCGGGTCTGAACGTCGTGCGCCCGGCGGACGCCAACGAGACGGCGATCGCCTGGCGCGAGATCCTCAAGCGCTACACCAAGGAGTTCGGCAAGGGCCAGCCGCACGGTCTGGCGCTGACCCGGCAGGGCGTGCCGACGTACGAGCCCAACGAGAACGCGGCCAAGGGCGGTTACGTGCTCTTCGAGGCGTCGAACGGCGCCCCGGAGGTCGTTCTCATCGCCACCGGCTCCGAGGTGCACGTCGCGGTCGAGGCCCGCGAGCGGCTGGAAGCCGACGGTGTGCCGACGCGCGTGGTGTCCATGCCGTCGGTGGAGTGGTTCGAGGAGCAGGACCAGGGGTACCGGGACAGCGTTCTGCCGCCGTCCGTCAAGGCACGTGTCGCGGTCGAGGCCGGGATCGGGCTCACCTGGCACCGTTACGTCGGAGACGCTGGCCGCATCGTTTCCCTGGAGCACTTCGGCGCTTCCGCGGACGGCAAGCTCCTCTTCCAGGAGTTCGGCTTCACCGCCGAGAACGTCGCATCGGCCGCCTGCGCATCCCTGCGCCAGGGGGCCACGTCATGACAGATGCATTGAAGCGCCTCTCCGAGGAGGGCGTCGCGATCTGGCTGGACGACCTGTCGCGCAAGCGCATCACGTCCGGCAACCTCGCCGAGCTGCTCGACCAGAGCCACGTCGTGGGCGTCACCACGAACCCGTCGATCTTCCAGAAGGCGATCAGCAGCGGTGACGGCTACGAGCAGCAGGTCTCCGACCTCGCCGCCCGCAAGGTCACCGTCGAAGAGGCCATCCGCATGATCACGACGGCGGACGTCCGCGACGCCGCCGACATCCTGCGCCCGGTCTTCGACGCGACCGGCGGCCAGGACGGCCGGGTCTCCATCGAGGTCGACCCGCGCCTGGCCCACAACACCAAGGCCACGGTCGCCGAGGCCAAGCAGCTGGCGTGGCTGGTGGACCGGCCCAACACGCTGATCAAGATCCCGGCCACGATGGGCGGCCTGCCGGCCATCACCGAGGTCATCGGCCTCGGCATCAGCGTCAACGTGACGCTGATCTTCTCCCTGGAGCGCTACCGCCAGGTCATGGACGCCTACCTGGCCGGCCTGGAGAAGGCCAAGGAGCGCGGCCTGGACCTGTCGAAGATCCACTCGGTGGCCTCGTTCTTCGTGTCCCGCGTGGACACCGAGATCGACAAGCGCCTCGACGCGCTCGGCACCGACGAGGCCAAGGCCGCCCGCGGCAAGGCCGGCGTCGCCAACGCCCGTCTCGCCTACCAGGCGTACGAGGAGGTCTTCTCCGACGGCCGCTGGGCCGCCCTGGAGAGCGCGGGCGCCAACAAGCAGCGTCCGCTGTGGGCCTCGACCGGCGTCAAGGACCCGGCGTACAAGAGCACGCTGTACGTCGACGAGCTGGTCGCGCCCAACACGGTGAACACCATGCCGGAGGCCACGCTGGAGGCCACCGCCGAGAGCGGTGAGATCCGCGGCAACACCATCGCCGGCACGTACGAGCAGTCGCGTGCCGAACTGGACGCGATCGAGAAGCTCGGGATCTCGTACGACGAGGTCGTCCAGCTGCTGGAGGACGAGGGCGTCGACAAGTTCGAGGCGTCCTGGAACGACCTGCTCAAGTCGACCGAGGCGGAGCTCCAGCGCCTCGCACCCTCGGACGATCGCTGATCCAGGCACGCGGGAACTCGACGACCTGTGGCTCAAGTGGACGGTCTCCAGGGGACAGGACTGAACCGGCTGCGCCCATTCGAGACATCGGGCATCGGATACCGGCCGAAGTGGGCCGGCACGGGCTCAGGCCCGCAGCACTGCGCCAGGCAGTGCGGCGGGCCCAGGTGGCGTAGCCACCCCGCCTCAGGTTTCAGCGGGTTCCCTTCGCGGCGAACGCCGCGATGCTGTCGATGTTGCTCTTGTCGACGAAGGCCGGCCCGGTCAGTACCGGCTCCTCGCCGCCGCCGCTGTAGTTGCCGTTGTTCTTGTAGAGCCAGAGGGCGTCGACGGAGAGGTAGCCCTGCAGATACGGCTGCTGGTCGACGGCGAACTGGATGGCGCCCTTCTCGACGGCGGAGACGAGTTCCTTGTTGAGGTCGAAGGTCGCGATCTTCGCCTTGCTGCCCGCGTCCGACACCGACTGCACCGCGGTCAGCGCGATCGGGGCGCCGAGCGTGACCACCTCGTCGATGGTGGTGTCCTGCTTGAGCTTGGCGGTGATCGTCGACTTCACGGACGGCATGTCGCTGCCGTTGACGTAGAGCACGTCGGTCTTGCCGCTGAAGGTCTTCTTCACTCCGGCGCAGCGCTCTTCGAGATTGACGTCCCCTTGCGCATGGACGACGCACAGGGCGTGCTTGGCACCGGTGGAGTTGAGTTTCGTACCCAGCGCCTGCCCGGAGATGGACTCGTCCTGGCCGAAGAACGACAGCAGGCCCTGCTCCTTCCAGGCGGTCATGCCCGCGTTGAGCCCGACGACCGGGATGCCGGCCTTCTCCGCCTTGGCCACCACGTCCTTGAGCGCGTCCGGCTTGGCGAGGGTGACCGCGATGCCGTCGACTTTCTGGTCGATCGCGTTCTGCACCAGGTTCGCCTGGTCGCCGGCGGTCTCGTCGTTGGAGTAGATCAGCTTGACGTTGTCCTTGGCCGCGGCGGCCTCGGCGCCCTTGCGGATGGTGTCCCAGAACGTGTCGCCGGAAGGCGCATGGGTGATCATCGCGATCGTCATCCGGGGCGTGCTCGCCTTGCCCGCGGAGGCGTCGGCCGTGTCTTCCTCGGACTTCTTGCCACCGGAGCTGCTGGAACAGCCCGCGAGGGCGAGGACTACCGCCGTGGCCATGGCCAGTGCGGGGGCGACTCTGCGGGAGAAGGGAGCGGCTGTGTGGTTCATTCTGTGCACCTCACTGTGCAGCAGGGGGCGGGGAAGCAGACCCGGCCCAGGCGGGGCGGGGGAAGGTGATGCCGGTCAGCCTGCGGATCTCGTCCATCGCCCGGAGGGTGACGATCGAGTCCGACAGGGGCCGCAACGGTGTTTGCGGCGAACCGGCCGCGATGCACCGGGCCGCCTCGGCGGCTTCGAAGTGCAGGGCGTCGTGGGCGGTGCGGGATTCCGTGTAGGTCAGCGGAGTGCCGCCGCCGGACGGGGTGAGCACGAGGTCGCCGGGCTGGTAGAAGGGGCCCGGCAGGCTCAGGGTCGCGTGGCTGCCGGCGATGGTCGCGGTGGTCGGGGTGTCGCTGAACAGCGTGGTGTGGACGACGGCCTGGTTGCCGTGCGTGTCACGCAGGATCGCGGATGTCTGGCCGTTCACGCCCGCGGGGTGCGGCTGGCCGGAAGCCTGGATGTGCGCGGGCGCGCCCAGGATCCAGGTGGCCAGTGAGACGGGGTAGGTGCCCAGGTCCAGCAGCGGCCCGCCGGCCAGTTCGGGGCGCAGGATGCGATGCTCCGGGCCGAAGTGCTCGCCGATGTCGGCCAGGACGGTGTGGACCTCGCCGAGGATGCCCGAGTCGAGGATCTGGCGGACGACGTCGAACCTGGGCAGGAAGAAGGTCCACAGCGCCTCGGCGCAGAACAGGCCCCGCTCTGCGGCCAGTCGGGCGATCTCGGCCGCCTCGGCGGCGTCCAGCCCGATCGGTTTCTCCACGAGGGTGTGCTTGCCGGCCTCCAACGCCAGCCGGGCGCAGGCGAGATGGGCGGTGTGCTCGGTGGCCACGTACACGATGTCGACGTCGCCGGCGGCGACCAGGTCTTCGTACGAGCCGTAGGAGCGGGGGATGTTGTTGGCCTCGGCGAAGTCCTTGGCGCGGGCCGCGTCGCGGGAGGCCACGGCCGTGAATCGCTGACGGGTGTGCCGCTGGACGGAGCTCACGAAGCGCTCGGCGATCCAGCCGGTGCCCAGGACCCCCCACCGCAGGGCGGGGGCGTCCATGGGGTCCGGGGTGCGGGCGGCGGGCAGTGCGGAGGGGAAGGCGGGCATCGCTCAGACCTCCGGGACCTGGACGGGGACGGTCCTGCCGCCGTCCTTCATGGATGCGATGACGGCCTCGGCCACGGCGGACGCCACCAGGCCGTCGTACGCGTCGGCCAGGGGTGACGGCTGTCCCGTGGCCACAGCGTCGGTCCACGCCTGGAGCTCCAGGCGGTAGGCGTCGGCGAAGCGGGGGCGCCAGTCGGCGGGGTAGCCGGTCGAGCGGGCGCGGGCCGAGTCGGAGACGAGCCGTGCCGGGTTGGTGAGGGCCAGAGTGCCGTGCTCGCCCGCCACCTCGCAGCGGATGTCGTAGCCGTACCCGGCGTTCAGGAACACCTCGACCGTGGTCAGCGTGCCGTCGGCGGTGCGCAGCAGCATCAGCTGGGGGTCGTGGAGGCCCGCCACCACCGAGGTGGAACGCCCCGCGTGCCAGCTGACCTCGGTGACCGGCGAGTCGAGCAGCCAGGGCACGGTGTCGAACTCGTGGATCGCCGACCCGGTGACGCTGAGCTCGTCGGTGCAACCGGGGGCGGAGGACACACCACGGCTGGTGCAGTGCACGAGCAGCGGGGCACCGCAGCTCCCCGCCCCGACGGCCGACTTGAGCTCGACATACGCGGGGTCGAAGCGGCGCATGAAACCGAGCGAGATCAGTCCCCCGCCGGCCAGTCGCTCCTCCCAGACGACCCGCACACACTCCTTGAGGGTCGGGGCGAGCGGCTTCTCGCACAGGACCGGCTTCGAGGCCCGCAGGGCGGCGACGCACAGGTCGGCGTGGGTGGTGTCGTGCGAGGCGATGACGACGGCGTCGACGTCCGGGTCCGCGATCAGTGCGTACGCGTCGTCGGTGGCCCGCGCGCCGGGCACGCAGCCGGCGACCAGGGCCGCGCGCCCCTTGTCGATGTCCGCGACGAGCGACACGTCGGCGCCGGAGACGTGCCGGTGGAGGGTGGTCACATGGTCAGCGCCCATGTTGCCCGCGCCGATCACCCCGATGCGCACGTTGCTCATACCAGGTTCACCCACGTCCCGCTCTGGGCGGAGCGCGCCATGGCGTCCACGACGGCCGCGCTGTGCACGGCGTCGTCGAGGGTGGCCCCGTGCGGGGTGCCCTCGGCGACCGAGCGCAGGAAGCGGTACGCCTCGATGACCTTCAGGTCGTCGTAGCCCATGCTGGTCGCCGCGCCCGGCTGGAAGGCGCCGTACTCGCCGTCGCCCGGGCCGACGTAGACCGTGCTGACGGGCTGGTCCTGATAGGTGGTGCCGCGGCTGACGCCGAGTTCGTTCATGCGGCGGAAGTCCCAGAACACCGCGCCCTTGGTGCCGTGCACCTCGAAGCCGTAGTTGTTCTGCTCGCCGACCGAGACCCGGCAGGCCTCCAGGACACCGCGGGCGCCGGAGGTGAAGCGCAGCAGGCAGTTGACGTAGTCCTCGTTCTCGACCGGGCCCAGCTCGCCGCCCGTGGCACGCGTGTGGCCCGCGGTGGCGCCGGTCGGACGGGCCCGCTCGGGAATGAACACGGCCGTGTCCGCGGTCAGCGATGCGATGTCACCCAACAGGTACCGGGCGAGGTCCGCGCCGTGCGAGGCGAGGTCGCCGAGCACTCCGCTGCCGCCGCGCTCCTTCTCGTAGCGCCAGGTCAGGGCTCCGTCCGGATGGGCGGCGTAGTCGCTGAAGAGACGGATGCGCACATGCGTGACGGTGCCGAGTTCGCCGGAGGCGATCAGGTCACGGGCCGTCTGGACGGCGGGCGCGTTGCGGTAGTTGAAGCCGACCGTGCCCTGGACGCCGGCCTTGGCCACCGCGTCGGCGACCGCGTCGGCGTCCGTGGCCGTGAGGCCGACCGGCTTCTCGATCCAGATGTGCTTGCCGGCCTTGGCCATCGCGACACCGATCTCCCTGTGCAGGAAGTTCGGCGCGGTGATGCTGACAGCCTGGACGCGGGGATCGGCGGCCACCTCACGCCAGTCACGGGTGGTCGAGGCGAACCCGAACTGCGCGGCGGCCTCCTCGGCCCGGCCCGGCACCTCCTCGGCGACCGAGACCAGCTGCGGCCGCAGGGGCAGCTGCGGGAAGTGGTGCGGGACCCTGGCGTACGCCTGCGTGTGCACCCGTCCCATCCAGCCGAACCCCACGACGGCGACGCCGAGCGTACTCACCATGACTGCCCCTCTTTGGACCGGTCCATTCTTGCTGGGCTCACAGTGAAGCCCGTTCCTCCACGTGTCAACCCTTTGACAGGAAGCGCAAGCACATGGAACGGTCCACCTATGAGACCTCCGACCATCCGCGACGTCGCCGAACGGGCCGGCGTGTCGAAATCACTGGTCTCCCTCGTGCTGCGCGGATCCGACCAGGTGCGCCCGGAGAGACGGCAGGCCGTGCTGGCCGCCGTGGAGGAGCTCGGCTACCGGACGAACGCCGCCGCTCGCAGTCTCAGCGAGCGGCGCACCCGCACGGTCGGCGTGCTGCTGAACGACATGCGCAACCCCTGGTTCGTGGAACTGCTGGACGGCCTCAACTCCCGCCTCCATGACGGCGGCCTGCGGATGCTGCTGGCCGACGGCCACCTCAACCGGCGCCTCGGCGAGGACCTCACCCGCACCTTCACCGAGCTACGGGTCGACGGTCTGATCGCCGTCGGCACCCTGCCGCCCTCCGAGGCGTTGCGCACCGCGGCGGCGCAGATCCCCACCGTCGTCGCAGGCGCGCGGGAGCCCGTGCTCCCTGTGGTGGACATCGTCGCCAACGACGACGAGCACGGCGCCCGCCTGGCCACCGAGCACCTCATCGGACTCGGCCATCGGCGCATCGCCCACATCGCCGGGCAGGGCGTCGTCGGCGACCTTCGCCGGCGCAGCTTCGAGGCGGTCATGCGCGAGCACGGGCTGGACGACACGGCGATCGTGGAGCAGGGCGACCTGACCGAGGAGGGCGGCTACCGGGCCACGGTCCGCCTCCTCAGCGCCCCCGAACGGCCCACCGCCCTGTTCGCCTTCAACGACATCGCGTGCGTGGGCGCCCTGTCGGCGGCCGAGGAAATCGGCCTCGACGTGCCGCGCGACCTCTCCCTGGTGGGCTACGACAACACCTATCTGTCCCGCCTGCGACACCTCTGGCTCACCACGGTCGACAACGCCAGCCATGACGTCGGCCGCCGCGCCGCCCAGCATCTCATCGACCGGATCGCGGACCCGGCCCGTCCGGGTACGACCGTCCTCGCCGCGCCGACACTCGAAGTGCGTGGCACCACCGCGCCGCCGAAGGACGACACGCCCTGACGGGGATGCGGGAACGGGCGGTGGACCACCGCCCGTCCGGCCCCGGAGCGAACTGGACGCCCTCGCCGAGCAGCCGTCGAAGCAGCTTCGTGAAATCCGGGCCGAGTGGGACGAACCGGGGATCGCAGAGCGGTGTTGAACCACCTAGCCGGATCGTCGTCCCGGACCTACGGTCATCGGCTTGGTTGCCGGCTGGCGGCGATGGGCTTCAGTTGACCGTGAACCGGGCACACCGTCGCGGCCACGGGCCGAGAGCGCCAGCCCGTCCCCGCCGTGATCGCGCGGCACGGGTCAGGGCACCAGCGGATTGTCCCGGGTGAGTTCGATGGTGTGCATCTGGCGGCGCAGCTGCGCGGGCAGGGAGGGCAGGTCGTTGTCGACGATGATGACCTGGTGTGGGCGGGTGTGCGGCGTGCCGTTGCGGGCGCCCGTGATGTGGTCGAGGAAGTGCGTGTACAGCCGTGCGATCAGCTGCTGGTCCTCGGTGCCGTATCCGACGTTCTTGCGCGGCGAATCGATGATCAGCAGGGACGGCAGATCGGTGGCTCCGGTGACGAGCGCGTGGCTGAGGAATGTCATCCGGTAGGCCACGTTGATCGCGGTGCGGACGCCGTGGCCGACCTTGGTGAGTTTGCCTGCCCTGACCTTCGGCAGGAGCGAGTGGTGATCGATGCGTGCACCGGGTTCGCCGGGCAGCGACAGACCGCCGATGATGTGTGCGAACTGCTCCTCGATCTCGGCCAGGGTGGTCTGGCGTCCGGATAGGAGGTTCTTGCGGGTCCTGATGTCCTCGCGCACCCCGCGCAGTTCTTCTTCTGCCGCGCGCAGCGCCCGCTGCAGTTCGAGCAGCCGCCGGTGCGGGTCGAGTTGCCGCTCAAGCATGCCGGTCCGGGTGCGGGCACCGGCGTGGGCGGCTGAGAGCTGTTCGATCTGCCCGGCCAGGGGCCCGGTCTCCAGGCGGGTCCGCTCCTCCAGCTCCGCCCGCGCCTGAGCGAGAGCCTCCCCGGTCTCACCGCTCTCCTTGGACGCCTCGACGGCCCGCTGCTGCGCCGCGCCCAGCGCGGCTTCGGCTGCCTGCACGGCCTCGTCCCACGCGCCGGGATCCAGGTCGCACAGGCACAGGCCGCAGGCTCCCTCGGGAACGATCCGGCCGGCCAGAGGCTGCGAGCAGGAGGGACAGCGCAGCACCGGGTCGGTGCCCGGCTGCTGCTGGGCACGCTGAACGGCCCGCTGGGCCAAGGAGAGCGCCGCCTGGGCTGCTTTCTCCTCTTCCCGGGCCCTGGAGTGCGTTCCCTCCAGGGCGGCGACGCGCTGGCGCAGCGGATCGGCGAAGGTGGTCGCGGCCCGCATGCGGCCCTTGAGTTCCTCCAGGGCCGTCAGCGTCTCGCGTTCTTCGCTCCGGGAGCGGGTCAGCTCCTCCTCCAGTTCCGCCGCGCTCCCGGTCAGGAATTCGCTGATCGTCTCGGTGCGGCGTTTGAACTGGCTGACGGTCTGGCTCAGGTCGTCTCGGCGGGCGGCCAGCACCCGCATCTCCGCGTCGATGAGTCCGAGCACGAGCTCGACGACCGTCTTGTAGGACTGCGCGGTGTTGGCCTGTCCGCGGACTGCCTCCGTGCCGTCGACCATGTCCTGGGAGAGGTGGTTCAAGGCGTAGAGCTGGGCGAAGGTGAGGCGTGCGCCGTTGCCGAGCAGTGCGATGGCGGTGGGCGGGGCAAACAGCTCGGACAGGCCCAGCAGGTCCAGCAGCACCTCGCCCACGACGCGTCGGCCGCTGTCCGGCTGCGCAGTGGCGTCGAGCAGTTCTTCGACCTTTCCGTCGTAGGGGCTGATCAGTTCGACGGTCCCGGTGTCGGCGACCGTGGAGCGCCGCAGGGCGATGTCCATGCCCTCGATCCGCAGGTGCACCGTGACGGACGTCAGCCGCTCGGAGGGCACCTGCCGCCAGTCCACCGGAAGGCCCAGCGGGTATCTGATGCAGTCGACCAGCGTGGTCTTGCCTGTGTCGATGGGGCCGTAGATACACACCACCGGATGGGCGAAGTCGAGGGTGCGTACCCCTCCGGTGGAGTTGATGACCACCTGCTTGACGAACAGATCCCGCGACATGGGCTTCCTTCCGCAGTTCACCGACACCGGGACAACGGGGAGGCCTGCTGAAGGAATCGAGGACGATGGCCGGATCGCCGGAAGGAGTGAGGGCCGCCGGCTCCGGGTCACCGCATGTTCGCCCCGCCGGTCGGCCGGGCCGCGGCTCGGCCGCGGACGTGCTCTTCCTGCTCACCGCATGCCCGCGCGGTCCATCGCGCGTGCTCCGCCGTGACGGGCAAGGGGATTGCCGTCGGGATGGTCCCGGATCCAGGACAGGCCGCCGATGTCGAGGCGTTGACGGGTGCGGGTGACGGCCACGTAGGCGAGGCGGGCCTCGGCGTCGTCGATGGGGCCGGGCAGAGCGCGGCCTGTGTCGTCTTGTGCCGGACTGTCCTGAGGCGGGCTGAAATCGTCGGCGATCTTGACGCGTGGCCATTCGCGGCCCTTGGCCTTGTGGGCGGTGGAGACGATCACGTCGGCATGCTCTTCGGGGGCGAAGCGGGCCACCGCGGTGAGGACGGCGTCGGTGCCGTGGGTGTCAACGAGATGGACGAACGGCTGCAGGTCGCGGCCGGCCGGGTCGTGAGCGGCGTAGTCCTGCAGTTCTCCCCAGGAGGGGAACAGGATCAGTTCGGGGTGGGTGGTGCGGCGGCCTTCCTTCAGGTCGCGGGCGGCCACGGCCAGGGCACGCAGGCTTTCGCCTCCTCCGGCCAGTCCGACGCGCTGTCCACCGGCCATCAGGTCCATGGCCTGGACCATGGCGCCGGCGTTGGTGCGGCACAGCACGGCGTCGGGCCGAAGGACAGGGCCGAGTTCGGTGGGGACGGCGGTGGTGCCGGTGAGGCGGAGCGGGGCATCGGCGATGGCCAGCCACCGGTTGGCTTCTTCGGCGAGGAGCGGTCCGAAGCGGAAGGACCGGGACAGGGCGAGCTGGGTGCCGTCGAATCCGGTCATGATGTCTTTGGCGCCGCGCCACTGGTAGATGGCCTGGGCGGAGTCGCCGACCATCACCAACTGGGCATGCTCGCGCTGACCCAGGAAGACCTGTTCGACGACGGGGTTGGTGTCCTGGGCCTCGTCCAGCAGCAGGAAGTCGGCGTCGATCTTCGGTCTCGTGAGAGCCCAGATCTTGAGGTAGTGGTCGTGGTCGAAGCGGACCGCACCGTCGTCCGGGTGCAAGGCCAGCTCGATCACTTCGGTGGTGAAGGTCTCCGGCGCCCGTTCCGCCAGCGCGGTCAGCCGACGCAGCGCACCGTCGCAGGCCGCCTTGTCCCGTTCCGTACCGGGCTCCTGGTCCAGGACGCCGATATCGTCCAGCGCACCGGCCATCGCTGTGTCCGATGACGCCTGCGTACCCCGGCGGTGCTCGGCGCGCTGCTCCCACGCGTGGTGCCGTCGTGCGGTTTCGGCTCGCTCGGTTTCCTCTGCTCTGACCGCGGCTTCCCTGCGTTCGTCCATGACCGTGGCGAGGTTCGGCACATCGCCCGTGGGACGGCGGTGAACGCACCCCACGCAGTGCTGTTCGTAGAACTCGCCGGCAATCCAGTCCAGGTTCCCGCTGGCACTACCGTGCGCTACGAGGCAGCCCACCTGCCGCATGTTGATCGGCAGGCCGGTGGCCGCCTCGGCTATTCCCTGGCCACCGCACTCGGTGAACGTCATGTTCAGACAGTGGCGGCGGGCCATCTCCACGGTGACGGCGTTCCTGCGGCCGGTCCTGACCGCATCCTCGAAGATTCGCTCTGTCTGACTGTCCACCCCATCACTGTCTCAGGCACCACTGACAACGCCGACCGCCGTTCATTCCGCCCTTGTGCGCTTCGTGCTGTCTGCCCGCACCGCCTTCGCTTTTCAGGTCATCCCACGGGCGGTACTGCGCCGCACCGTCACGGGGCCGACGCAGTCCGCGTCGGCCATCGGCCCGGTGATGATCACGACGTCTCCGGTGGCGGCAACATCGCGCTGCAATGTGGGCTCCGACGACTGGGAGCCGTCGCAGAAGCGGCTCGTGTCCGGGAACCAGGTCATCAATGCCTCATCGGGCAGCCGCAGCTCGGGGTGCGCCGGGGCACGGGAGTGAAGAGTGGACGTCGTGGTGAGCTGCAGTCCGCCTGCGCGTCGCACCGGGTCTCGACAGCATCGGGTATCGGTATCTCGGCCTGGTCCTGAGCATCGCGGACCTGCAGGGTGTGGGGCTGCAGGACGAAGATCGCCATCAACGAAGTGCCCGCCCACCGCCTGCGGTTGCCTCTCGCCGATGCCCGGGAGGCGCGGCGGCAGCGGGGATGTGGTGGTAACTCATCGCGTCTCTTCCTGTCCTCTTGCCCGCTCGGGATGCGCGGCGGCCAGGGGTCACTGGTGTTCACACCCCGGCGGTGGGAAAGTCACGAACCCGCCGTGCGGCGGCAGATCTTCCGGTAGGAGGAGCGAGCAGGCCCGGCTATCGTCAGCCTTGACGTCACGGGCGCCTCCACCGACTCGAACTCGCCAGCGCTGTAGGCCTTCTGGAGGAACTACGCCAAGGGCACCATGGAGTAGCGGCACGGGCAAGGTGGTGGCCGCCTCCTGTATCCCGTACGCCTCTTACAGTCGCCCCCGAGGGGGTGGGCGCGATAGAAACCGGGGCATGGGGTTGAAGAAGGTGTGGTCGGCCGTGATGGCTGTGCTGGGCGTGGCCGGGCTGGCGGGGGTGCTGGCCCTGATGTTCACTCCGCTGAGCTGGCGCCTGGCACGCTGGCTGGCCGGGCAGGACTGGCCGTTGATGGACGCCGCGGCCCGGTCTGCGGCGGTGGGGCAGTTCCGGCTGGCCGTGGTGCAGGCCGTTGCGGGCGTCGGTGCCGGCATCGCCCTGATCTATACCGCCCGGTCCTACCGGCTGAGCCGTCGCGGGCAGGTGACGGACCGTTTCACGAAGGCGCTGGAGCGGCTGAGTTCGGATGAGCCGTATGTGTGCATCGGGGGTGTTCTGGCGCTGGAACAGATCGTCCAGGATGCCCCTGACCAGGGAAGGCATGCCGCGCGGGTGCTGAATGCGTTCGTGCGCCGCCATACGCAGCCTGCCGGTGCGGCGGGCGGTCTGGCGTCCGTACAGCTTCCGGGGGAACCCGACGAGATGGTTCAGGAGGCGCTGCGGGCGCTCACCGCACCTGGTTCACGGCGTCGAGGAGGTTCCTGGCCGCCGGTCGATCTCGCGGGGCGTCATCTCGCGAAGGCCCGCCTGCCGGGAGCTGACCTGCGGAGGGCTCTTCTCAGGGGGACGACGCTCAAGGGCGCCGTTCTGTGTCGGGCGCGACTCGACGGTGCGGACCTGGCGGATGCCGATCTGGTGCGAGCGGACCTGTCCGACGCGCGGGGGCTGACGGTCGAGCAGGTTCTTGCGGCCCGCGGTCTACACGACTGTGTGCTGCCGGAGCCCGTGCGCAGTGATCCCCGGGTCGTGGAGCGTGTCAGCCGGGGTGAGTGACGCCGGTGGCTTCCGCAGGGCTGCGTGTCAGGCTTCCAGAGCCCAGTCCGCGACGTGTTCGGGAAGCCTGTCCAGGACGTGTGTACGGGTGGTCAGTTCGCGCAGGTTCTGCCAGAAGCGTCGTCTGACCTGTTCTGGTGTCATGCCGCGGAGTTCGGCGAGCCGTTGTTCGAGCCGGTCGATGTGGCCGGGGCGTGATGCGCCGGTGGTACGTCGGCTGGCCGGGAAGTCGGTCTCCGGCAGCAGACGTGTCAGGGGCAGGGAGGTCAGGATGTCGTCGGGCATGGCGGCGTTGACAGAGAAGTAGGCGCCCAGGTCGATGGCGTGTCGCCGCTCGGTGGGGCTGCCGAGGAACCAGTGCAGGATCATTCCGGGGTGAGGCTGGTCGGTCAGCAGGTCGAGGAGGGGGCCAGTGCGTCCGGTGCTGTGCAGCGACAGCAGAACGGGCTGGTCGTGAGCGGCCTCAAGGATCTGGGCGAGTACGGTGCGTTGCCGCTCGAGGTTGCCTCGGCGGTCGAGGCCGACTTCCCCGATGAGGCAGCTGTGCCGCAGGGTGGCACGGAACTGCTGCAGGTCGAAGGCGTCGAGCGCTTCGGGTACGCCGGGGTGTACGCCGGATCCCCACATCAGGCGCGCGTCACGGCGTCGGCAGGCGCGGTGTGCTTCGGCCGGGGTGCGGGTGACGGCGAAGACGACGGCTCCGTGCAGGGCGTCGATCTGCGCGGGGGTCACATCGGGTGCGATGTGGGCGTGGCAGTCGAGCGGTGGCAGTTCGTCAGGGAAGGGGGACATCGTTCAACTCCTGCAGGCCTCGTTGGCACAGGTCCACGACGGCGTCGAGGTCGGTGTCGGGGGGAAGTTCACCGACGGCGAGGATGTCGGTGTCGTCGATGCCGCGGACGATGGCCTGCCGTACGTCGTGGACGTCCTTGCGACGGTGGTCCAGCAGCAGCTGGCGCGCGCTGCCAGTGAGGTGATCAACGAGGTAGGTGGTTGCGTCGTGGTGGGGGCCCGCGGTGAATGATCCCCTGCGGACCAGGCAGGCCAGGCACAGCCCGCAGTTGAGGGTGGGGTCCCCGCCGGAGTACCAGTTGCCATCGAGTTTGCTGCACGAGAGAGTTCCCGCCCCAGCCTGCAGCAGGGACTGGCCCGCACGGTCCAAGGCTCGCGCCAGGAGCTGTCCCTTGGTGAGGTAGGCGTAGGGGTTGGCCACCGTCACGGGGATGTCCAGGCTCGCCAGGAGCTCGTTGATTCGGGCGAACGTACCCGGGTGGGTCGAGCGGGTGGACAGGGCACCGCCCCGGGCGGCGGTCAGGGGCGGGTTGATGCTGGTGAAGCCGTTCTCGGGGACGGTCACCTGCGGGCTCGAAGCGCCGGCGGCGACTGCTGAGGCCAAGGCGGCGAACAGCAGGCTGCGGCTGCGTGAGGAGGATTCCGCGGCGGAATGGGTCTGGCAGAGCTTCACGCTGAGGTGGCGCAGCGGCTGCCGCGCACGGTCATTGAGCCAGGCACTGGTCTGCTGCTGGGCGTGGCGGATGACGGTGCTGCCGTCGTAGTGGCTGAGGTGGATGCGCTCTGCCGTGTCCCCGAGATGGTCCGCGGCGCCGCACAGGGAGTCAAGTCCGCCGCTGAGGAGCATCACGTCGTCGGCGTCGGCCACGGGTGCCGGGCGGTGGTCGCCGGGGGCGGCGGGTACGGCGTGCAGGTGCCAGGCGTCGCCGGTGAGCCAGGACAGCAGTTCTTCGGCGAGCTGGCCGGACGCAGCGTTCCAGGGGTCGGGGGCGACGGTGTGGACGGTGAGGTCGATGGTGCGCGTGAAGGTGGTGAGGGGACGGCGGATGCTGCGGTCGGCGAGGTAGGCGGAGGCGGCGATGCGGACGAGGTCGGCGGCGGCTGCCGGTGCGGGGCCCAGGAGGTCGAGGTCCCAGCCGAGTGTGCAGGTGACGGCCGGTGTGGGGCTGTGGGTGCGGGTGCGGGGCCAGTGCAGGGCGGTGGCGGAGGGCTCGTGCTGCTGTCCGTCGTGCGGCAGTACTTCGTAGGCGGTCGTCATGAGCGTCCTGCGCGCAGAATGCGCAGTGCCTCCCTCGTCACTCTCGCTGCTGTGGCGGTGAATTCCTTGACGGTCATGCGTCGCGTGTCGGGCACAGAGATGTGGCGTACTTTGCGCTGCAGCCAGGACCGCAGCCAGCCCTGTTTGCGGACAGCCTCCTCCGGGGTGAGGTTGTCGCTGGCTTTTTGGGACTGGAGCTCGACCAGGCCGAGTTCGTAGATCCATTCGGCGACGAGGCCGCGCAGGCTGTCTTCCGGGGTGGGCGGCTCGGTGGCGAGGAGGACGTCTTTGACGTGCTTGACGGTGGCTCTGCGCAGGGCCGCCTCGTCGGGGTGTCCGGCGTCGCCGAGGACGGCCTGCAGGATGCGGGAGATCTGGGTGCGCCGTGGCAGGCTGTTCAGCTCGGTGAAGTCTAGGCCGAGTTCACGCAGTTGCGCGGCATCGCCGTTGCGCAGGGCGTAAGCGCCCGCGAGGGCCGCGGCACCGCGCGAGGAACCCTTGAGTACCTGGCGCTGCGATCCGCCGCCGACACGGCCCGGGCCTGCCGCTCCCCCGGCCCCTCCTCCCCCGCCGCCGCTGCCACGGGCCGGGGCGATCAGGGCGGAGAGCGGATAGCCTCCGGCGGGCACCGTGCCGTGGTCCGCGTCGTCCTTGTTCAGCGCGTTGGCCAACGCCTGCACAACGTCGTCGAGGAGCTGCTGCTGACTGTCGGGCAGGTCTGTGGTGTCCGGGGAGTTGGCGGATCCCGTTCCGGTGGCGGGCAGGGCGTCGAAAGCGTCATGGGCCGCGCTCCACTCGGCGGAGCCGCTGCCTCCGTAGGAGCCCGAAGTGCCCATCAGGGTCCCTCCTGTTCCAGCTTGGCCGCTTCCCTCACCATCGGGTCGATGTCCGTCGCCTCTGCCAGGCGTGCCGCCAGGTCGCGCAGTTCCCCGCTGTCGCTGTCGGCGATGTCCAGGGCGGAGGCGGGAGTGAGGTTGCTGCGCATGTCCCACAGGCCGTCGGCGATGCGGCGGCGCAGATCCTCGGTGGCGTTCGCGATGTACAGGAGGGACTCCACGAGCGGCTCGCTCTGCTGTTCCCGGCGGCCGCGCTCCAGCAGGGCCTCGACGACGGCCTGCTGCTCCGTGACCGGGCGGGCCGTCACCTCTTGCTGCGCGGTGCGCCGGTGCGGCTCCGACTGGCCGGCGAGGTGAGAGACCCAGGTGACCTGCTCCTGGGTGAGGGAGGCGGCCGCGGTGAGGCTCACCAGGGAGGCGGCCAGGCTGAGATAGGGGCCGATCGGGGCCGTGGTGAGATCGGGTTCGGACGCGGCCCAGTGCCTGCTCGCCTCACTGACCTGGTCCGGTCTGTCGTCGCGTTCCCCCTTCCCCCAGGCCTGCCAGTGCGCGAGGAGTTCACTGCGGGCGGCGTCCTGGAGTTTGACGAGGGTTTCGAAGTCCTTGCCCGGGCTGTCTTCCAGCAGCATGAGCTTGACGATCACCGAGGGGTCGATGCTGATGCCCTGGCTCTCGGCGATCCGGGTCCGCAGGGCGAACGCGTTGAGGAAGCGTTTGATGCTGCGTGGGCTTCCGGACCGGTCGGCCGACAGGCCGGTGGCCAGCCGGTCGGCCAGGGCGAGCGAGGCCACGTCGGGCTGCCACGGAAGATTCTGCAGGTCCGACAGGACCGGGGACTGCCCCGCGGCACGCCGCTGCTGGGCGTGCTCGACCAGTCGTGTGTAGTGCTCCGGCGAGCACTCGTGGGCCGAGAGCAGCAGCGTGATGAAGGTGGCTGCCTCGTCGGCGCCGATCCGCGGCAGCGACAGCGGCACCTGGACGATCTTCTCCAGGTAGCGGTGGGCGAACCGCTCGCTCCGGCCCGTGGCGTCCAGGCTCGCTGCGATCGACTCGCGCACCATGTCCTGGTCCGCCGCCAGGACGAACGCGACCTTCTCCACCGACAGGAAGAGCTTGATGGCCTCCAGCGTGGCCATCACCGCGTCGGGCAGACAGCGGTCCAGGTCGTCGACGAGCACGACCAGGCGCTTGAGCTGTGTCAGGTCCTTGAGCAGACTGGCGAACTCCTTCCGGAAACCCGCCAGGCTCCTGGGATCGCTCTTCGAGCGGGGTGTGAGGGCCTCGACCAGGTCTGCGGACTGAGCGACCAGCGATCCCTTGGACAGGCTGGCCGCAACGCGTGACCAGCTCACCCGTTCAAGAAGCCCATTGATCCTGTCCGGCAGGCCGTCCTGCGCCTTGTAGGCCGTCAGAAGATCCTGCAGGACTTCACCGATCACGCCGCCACGCACATCGAACTGGTCGTCGAACTCCCAGGGATCGAGACGGATCACCCGGTAACCGTCTTGCCCGTCCAGCTCCTTGTGCAAAAGTCGCAAAACCGTCGACTTCCCGCCGCCCCAGGGCGCGGCTATCCCGATCGTCACAGGGTCCAGGTACGGGATCTCGAGCGTGGTCACCACCGTGTCGACGATGGATGCGAAGCCCAGCAGGTCCACACCCGTGGGATTGTCGTCCCACAGTCTCATTTCGCTCATCACACGCCCCCCAGCCTGCTGCAGCGCTCCGCCGGCGCCACGCGCACGCGCAATCGGTGGCCGGGCCCCGGCCAAGCGGCCCCACAGGCCGCCTCACGTACCGCTGACTCCTGTGCCGTCAACGCCCCAGCGCCGTCCGGGAGCGAATGTCCCTGACCACAACGCGCTACGCCCCCTCTTCGGCCGTCATACTTACCACAACAGCAGCAATGGCCACAGCAGCTGACACGCCGTGACAAACATCTGCCCTGTCGCAGGATCACTCCGTACCCTCCCAGCGCCGACGCCGGAAGCTCCCTGAGCCCGGCCAGGGCTCTCACTCAGCTGGGAGGCTCAGCCGCCCCGAGCATCCGGGGCGCGCGCCCCTGCGTAGAGCACCGACCTGCCTCGTGAGACGCGGAAACTCAGCTCCGCCGGCAGCGGCAGGCCCGCGACCGCCGCCATGCTGAACTTCTACGCCAAGCACGGCGGTACGACCGACGCGCGCCTGGGGGCACATCCGTCGAGAGCGCGCCCGCTCCACGCCGTAACACGGGCGACGGGACGACGAGGACAGAGGGCGCCCACAACCTGAAGATCAACTACGACGCGGTCACATCTGGCACCCAAGCCAAGAAACTATCTGTCTAGTTACGACATCTTCCGTCTATTCACAGCATCACAGGTGAGATGCCCAGTCAGCCTGCCATCCAGCAACGCACCTGATGAACCACAGCAGTTCAGATGCCATACCAGTCAAGATCACAACATCATCTCTGAACTCTAAGCACAGCAGGTCAGCAGCGCTCTCACGTCGTAACTACATAGAAGATCGACAGGCCCGGAGGACTCATCAGAGTCTTGGAGAACCGATCAACTGACCCCATCTTTTCTGTGCAGCTCGACTATGAGTGGAACAATCCGAAAGCCGCGGCGAGGCTGGCAAAGGCACACCCCGGTGATTCGCTCTCCGCCATCGCCGAAGAGCAAGGCGTGGTTGACGGCTGGCGGAAGCTGTTTTGAACCGCTCCGGGATCAGTGGAGGCTGTATGCGCTGACTCCAGCCGCCGGTTGGGGCTGGTGTTGAGCGTAGTGGTTGGTTTCGTGCTCGTGGGGCGGGATGTCTCCGATCGCGGTGTGGAGGCGCTGGTTGTTGAACCAGTCGACCCATTCCGCGGTGCCGAGTTCGACGTCGGCGAGGCCGTGCCAGTGCCTGCGGGGCTTGATCAGCTCGGTCTTGTAGAGGCCGATCTGGGATTCCATGAGCGCGTTGTCCAGGGCGTCGCCGACGGTGCCGATCGAGGCATCGATACTCGCCTCGATCAGGTGCGCGGTGAACGCGAAAGACGTGTATTGACTGCCGGCATCCGAATGATGAACGAGCCCCGGTCCAGCGGGAGTTCCGGCGCGGTCGCGGCGCCATAGGGCCATGTCGAGGGCGTCGAGGACGAGCTTGGCCCGCTTGCTGGTGGCGGCGGACCAGCCCACGATCCCCCGGGAGAACACGTCCACGACGAACGCGACGTAGACGATCCCGGACCAGGTGGCGACATGGGTGAAGTCCGCGACCCATCTTTCGTTCGGCCGGGACGCTGTGAAGTCGCGTTGCAGCAGGTCAGCTGCCCGATCATGGCCGTCGTCCCGGACGGTGGTGCGAATCTTCTTCCCTCGCCGGGCGCCCTCCAGGCCCAGGTCGCGCATCAGCCGGGCGACGGTGCAGCGGGCCACCGGTATGCCCTCGCGATGTAGTTGCCGCCAGACTTTCCTGACCCCGTAGACGCTGAAGTTGTCCGTGTGGACGCGGCTGATCTGCGTCTTCAGTTCGGTGTCGCGGACTGTTCGGGTGCTGGGTGTGCGGTTCTTCGCCGCGTAGTAGGTGCTCGTCGCGATCTTCAGTCCGTGGCTGGTCAGGACTCGGCAGATCGGCTCGACTCCGAACACCTTCTTGAACTCGTCGATGAACGCTACGAGCGCTTCGACGGCCGGTCGAGCTCGGCCGCGAAGAAAGCCGAGGCCGCCTTGAGGATCTCGTTCGCCCGCCGCAGTTCGGCGTTCTCCGCCTTCAGGCGCTTGATCTCTGCAGCCTCGTCCGAAGTCACGCCTGGACGCTGGCCGGCATCGACTTCGGCCTTGCGGACCCAGGTCCGCACCGTCTCGGCGGCACCGATCCCGAGCCTCGCGGCGACCGCCTTCATCGCGGCCCACTCGGTCGGGTAATTCGGGCGGACCTCCGCGACCATGCGCACCGCACGCTCACGAAGCTCAACAGGATAAGGGGACGGACGTGCCATGACTCGATCCTCTCAGGGAATCGAGCCTCCATCAGACCCGGAGCGGTTCATTTCGAGACGGCGCCGCCGGCCAACCTACGTACACCCAGATTTCTCTTGAGGAGATGTTCCTGGCTGCGAAAGCCCGCTTCGTAGGGCAGATCCCTCCCTGCTCGCGGGTAGAAGTGAAACCCCCCGTGGCCGACGTTGACCTGCTCTTCATCGATACCCAGGGAAGACGCTGGGTGCGCACCAACCGGGGCGTTCTTCGTCCGGAGGAACCGGAGTCGTTCAGCGATGCATCGATGTACAGCGAGGCCGGTCTTCTTCAGATAACACCCCCGAAGGTGGCCAAGACCGAATGTGACAGAACAGAGAAGTCTTGACGGGCGTCGCGCTCCAGCCAGTCAAAGCAGCTTCGGCGAATCCCGCCGACGTTCTGCCTGGCGTGACCGTGAGCTGCCAGGATTCTTCAGCTCCTAGAGAAGAGGGCAGCAAGAGTGCCCGACCCCTGTCAGCGGTCGTCCGGTTCGGGGTATCGCTGACGGCGCCGGTCCGGGTCGCCGAGGTGGCTCGGGTCGGCTGGCAGGTGGATGTAGATCTCTCACGGCGGGACACCTTTGAGTGTGGCCCGCTCGGAGGGTGGGAACATCCGGTTTCCCGCTCGCTCCAGAGCCCGCAGCACTGCCAGTTCCGGTGCAGCCGCACTGTCCAATGTCGTCGCCATCGCAATCGGGTCCATTTGTTCGAGTAACGCCTCTAGCAGCGCTCTCCCCAGAGCCCTGCCGACCTGGTTGATCCCGGCCTGACGCTAGTGTTTTGAGTCGTTAATTCGTGTGCAGTATGCGGCGAGGGTGTCGAGGATGTCGTCGGCGGGTTTCGTCCAGACGAATGGCTTGGGGTTCTTGTTCCACTCGTTGATCCAGCCGCGGATGTCCCGTTCGAGTTCGACGACACTGCGGTGGGCCGAGCGCCGGAGCTTGCGGCAGGTCAGCTCGGCGAACCAGCGCTCGACGAGGTTGATCCAGGACGCCGAGGTGGGGGTGAAGTGCAGGTGGAAGCGAGGGTGACGCAGTAGCCACTTCTTGACCGGCTGGGTCTTGTGAGTGGCGTAGTTGTCCAGGACCAGGTGGAGTTCGAGATCCTGGGGGACAGCGGCGTCGATGACCTTCAGGAAGCGGAGGAACTCCTGGTGGCGGTGGCGGCGGTAGTGCTGGGCGATGACCGAGCCGGAGGCGATGTCCAGGGCGGCGAACAGGCTGGTCGTGCCGTGCCGGACGTAGTCATGGGTCATCTTCGCTGGCGTGGTCGGCGCCATCGGCAGTACGGGCTGGGTTCGGTCCAGTGCCTGTATCTGCGACTTCTCGTCCACCGCCAGGACCAGGGCATTCTCGGGCGGGGCGAGGTAGATGCCCACCACGTCGCGGACCTTGGTCACGAACTGCGGGTCGGTCGACAGCTTCCAGGTCTCCACGATGTGCGGCTTGAGGCCGAATGCCCGCCAGATCCGCGAGACTGCCGACTGCGACATCCCCGCCGTCCGGGCCATCGAACGCGTCGACCAGTGCGAATCGCCCGTCGGTGGCGCCTGATCCAGCGTCCTGGCGACCAGGGCTTCGACCTGCTCGTCCGTGATCTTTCGCGGCGCCCCCGAACGCGGTCGGTCCACCAGGCCCTCCAGCCGGTCCGCGGCGAACCGGGACCGCCACTTGCGTACGGTCTCCCGCGAGACACCCAGATCCTGCGCGACCTGCGCATTCGGCCGGCCCTCCGCGCACGCCAGCACGATCCTTGACCGCAGCACCAGTGCCTGAGACGCCGTCTGCTTGCGCAACCAGCCCCGCAGCACCCTGCGTTCGTGATCGGACAACTCCAGCGACAGCGGCTTCGGACCAGGCATCACCCCACCCTATAACCGCCCGCGAACTTCCGACTCAGGACACTAGCTGTCAAGATTTTTCATGGGCTTGGGCTCACCGCGCTAGGCCACGCTCGGCCTTGTCTGAAACGTCAGCCAGTCGTGGTACCCGCGCCAGACGGTCCGGCGCGGGTACCACGAGGTCGACACTGCGGGAGGCTGACGGCTCCCTCCGTCTGCAAGCACGTCTCCAGGCCGGGTGCTGCACGACGCCGAGTTCGGCCAGGAGCCACTCCCGTCCCCCAGCCCGGACTCCTCGCCCAGCCGACCGTGCCGCAGTCCGCGGCACTGGCGCTCGTGGAAGTCGGCGAAGTTTCCGCACGAGCCTTCCGGACGACTCGGAGGAGGCGATCACACAGGTGCGCGAGGTGGCGGGCACCGGCGAGTTCACCATCGATGAGATCCTCGACGAGGCGACCAGCGCAGCCATGACTGCCGGGGTGCTCGCGCCGAAGGAGAGTGAGTGCGTGCCCGACCCGAGCACTGCCGCTGAGCTGATGGAGCCAGAATCACCCACACCAACATCGCCACCCCCTGCCTGTCCGACGCTCTGACCGCGGTCGGCGTGAGCATGCGGCGCTCGTCGCTTATCAGCGCCGGGCCCGCGGGTCCTGCCCGATCACGTTCGGAGCAGGACCCGCTGCTGGTCGGCAGCGAGTCAGGAAGCCTGTGGCCTATGGGTGCGGGGAGAAATGCGGTGCGCTCCGCGTATTTCCGTGGTGTCCTTCCCGGAGCACGACTTCACCTCAGTTCGACGGAGTACGAGGCGCCGGGGAACTCCCATCCGTCGGTGCCTTCGCCGATGTCCTCGACGATGACGTCGTCGATGAAGTGATCCTCGAACTCGTCGTCGGTGAGTTCGTCGGCGAGCCAGAGTTCTTCGATCGCGTCCCAGTTGCCCCGGCTGCCGTCGATGCGCAGAGGCGCGGCGTCCACGGTGCCGCGGGTGCGTTCGTCGTCTCCGGTTTTGACGACGCCGCTGATCTCGTACTGGCCGTCCGTGATGTGGTGGGGGATCGGGTCGGCGGGGACGATGGCGACGTTCTCGTACGCGGTGTGGATGATGTCCAGGTAACTGCGGCGGACGTTGTACTCCGCGTCGGACAGCCAGCTGATGAGCGTCTTGGCCGTGACGTGAAGACCGGCGTCCGCCAAAGCCTGCTGCCCGCGACGGGTCGCGGTGAGCTGACTGAGCTGGGCGTGCCAGTGCTTGGCGGTGTACGACGACAGCCGGTGGCGGGGGGTGACCTGGGTGCGCAGAAGGTCGTTGAGGGCGGCGCCCAGGGATCCTCCGTGGCCGGTGGGGCCGGCCATCAGTCGTCACCTTCGAGGATGGTCTCGCCGGACTGGACGAACGTGCGCTTCACTTCGCCGAAGCCGGTGCCGATCCGGTACGTGGACGGCGGGGTGCCGGGCGGAGTCCAGAAGATGGCCTGGTCGACGTTGCGCAGGGCGACGAGTGTGTGGCCTTCCTCGACGGCCTTGAAGGCGACGGTCCAGTGGCGGACGGATGCCTCGGCGACCATGCTCATGCGCCAGTCCGGCCGCCAGAACGGGGAGCGCTGTGCGGGGCGTTTGGGCCACAGCAGGCGCAGCGCGATCGACAGCCGGGTCTTGTATGCCTTGTAGGGGTCGCCGCCGACCTGGACGAGTTCGGTGCGGGCCTTGCGGGTGGCCTCGTAGAAGGGCTTGAAGAGGGACTCGTTGGCCTTGCCGGTCCAGGAGTCGTGGATGGCCGGCATGGCGGCGAGGTGGTTGTCCCGGACGAGCTTCAGCAACTGCTTGATGTGGGGGGTCGTGACCCACACGTGGCCGTTCTCGTCGGGGCGGTCGATGATCCGCCCCAGGGGGTGCGGCATGTCGGTGCGGTTCCACTCCGGGATGTCGATGAGGTAAATGCCGGCGCCGGCCTTGTCGTATGCGTCAAGCGGGCCGGTGTGCAGGAGCTTGTTCGGGGCGAGGGGAACGGCCGAACAGGCGGAGGGGAAAGACCCGTTGCGGTCGATCAGGCACAGCACGCCCTCCCCGAAGGAGTCGGGCACGTCGAGCTGGTCGCGGCGCACCCGCTTGCCGTTCTCCCGGATGTGGGGAACGCGGGTGGCGGTGACGTCGGGGTGGACCCAGCGGGGCTCGCCGTCCATGTGCTCGGTGATCAGCGGCCACGGGCCGCTGTCCCGCTCCTCCTTGCGGATGACGGAGATCGGGTGCATTTTCGAGCGGCCGACCGAGTCCTTGAGGATCTTCAGGGCTGGGAAGAGGTGGCCCTCGGGCTCGTCCTCCTCATCCCCCGGCGCCAGACCGTCCTCACCGTCTTCCGCTACCTCATCCTGTCCCTGGCCGCTGTCTGCCAGGGTGTGCACAGGGGCACCGGCAGCAGCGGCCTGACCGGCGCTTCCGGCAGTGTCGGCGGACATGGGCGTG
Organism: Streptomyces graminofaciens; assembly: GCF_030294945.1. Classification (NCBI taxonomy): domain Bacteria; kingdom Bacillati; phylum Actinomycetota; class Actinomycetes; order Kitasatosporales; family Streptomycetaceae; genus Streptomyces; species Streptomyces graminofaciens. Next base: position 142,150 of record NZ_AP018448.1, read on the forward strand.
CTGAAGGGCCGCAGTGCGGCGGCGAGGCGGTGCCCTTCGTGGGTGTCCGGCATCTCCGCTACCGCTGCGGCGGCCTGGCGCAGCGACGGCAGGATCTCCTTCAGGGCGTCCTGGTCACCGCCCGCGACCGCGGTCCGCCATGCCGCCAGTTCGTGGGTGAGGGCGGCGGGGATCCCCTGGTGTCCGCCGGAGGTGTAGGGAAGGGCGGCTTCTGCCAGTTCCAGCGCCGCGGTTCCCGTTCCGCCGGTGGCAGGCGCGAGACCTGAGCCCGCCGGGCTGTGGGCGCGGTCGGTGGGGCCGGTTCCTGCGTCGAGGAAGCGGGCGTGGAGCAGGTCGGGCTGCAGGTATGCCGAGCCGAGCGTGCCGAAGTCGCGTTCGGTGACCGTCACTTGGACCTTGCCCAGGTCAGCGGTCGCTGTGAGCGTCACGACGACGTCGGCGTCCAGGAGTGCCAGGAGCGTGGGGTCGTCGCTGTCCACGACGGCGAGGACCGGTACGTGGAGGGTGCGTGCGAGGCCGGCCAGGACCTGGGAGGCATCGGGGAGACGCTCTCCGGACAGCGGGAGGCGGGCGCTGTGGGCGGCCTGGAGGCGGTCCACGACCACGAGGGCCAGGCCCTGCATGTGCGGCGCGGTTTCCGCGATGTCCTCGGCCCTCAGGTTGGTGCCGTCATCGATCATCAGCAGGTCGCCCGCCTGGACCAGTTGCCGGGCGACCTGCTGCTCCTGCTCGGTGAGGCGGCCCTGCTTCAGGCGCGGGTAGTCGCCGCCGGTCTCGGCGGAGATGATCCGGCGGAAGATGTCGTCCCGGTTCGGTCCTGACGCCGCATACAGGACCGTGCGATGGTCGACGAGCGCGGTCTGCCGTGCGGCGGCAAGACCCAGCAGGCTCCCGCCGACGTTCGGGGCGGCAGCGACGAGCGTCAGCCGGCCCGGCTGCAGACCGCCTGTCGCGGCGTCCAGGCCGGGCAGCCCGAACAGGGGTCCGCCGACCGGGCCGTCGGTGAGTACGGAACCGATGGCGTCGCCCAGCGTGGCGAGCCTGCGCGGCGCGTTGCTGCGGTCCTGATTGCCTTGGCTGTTCACCGCACCTCCTGCGGGCGCCGCGCCGGTGTGCGCGGCCATGTCGGACGAGAGGGCATTTGAGGCGGGGTCGGCGGGAAGCAGCACCGCGACCGGCGTGGTGTTGCGAAGGAGGACCTGCGGTTGGCCCTTCGCTGCCAGCGTGACGAGGTCGCCGAAGTCCTTCTGCGCCGTGCTGAGTACGTGGGCCGGGAAGGCATCGGTCTTCCGGGCTGCTGGGAACCGGTCCAGCGGCGCGAGCAGAGCGCGCACCTTGTGCTTGGTGATCACCGTGGTGCGCCCCTCCTCTTCGACGAGCTTCACCAGCGAGTACAGGTGGGTCCGTGCTGCGGACGCGCTGACGGAGCTCTCTTCCTGCGGCGACTGACTCACTCACCCTCCTAGAACGCTAAACTCCCCGTTATGGTAGCAAATTCCACTCACTCAATCTGTATAGTCACTAAATTCTTCGAGAATATCACTCGTTATTGGCGACTTAGTGGTAGGAGTTGACGGGCCGGGCTGCCCCAGAGCCGATCAATAGCCGACAGCACGGAGGCCGGGACCCGGGTCCCGGCCTCCGCTCTGCACCGTCCGCAGACGATCACACCCGCCGAACCGGCGGGCTCAGCTCCCCGTCGCCGATTCCTGCTCTTCGGGCGCTTCCTTGTACGCGACGTGCCCGATGGCGGAGTGGGCCGTGCTCAACCTGGCGTGGAGCGCACCCGCGAGATCCTTCGCGTTGCCGGAGGCCTCCGTGAAGCGCTGCAGGACGTCGTCGAGAGGCTCGCCCCGATAGTCGCTCCTCAGCAGGTCCTTGTCCTCCAGGCGCTGCACGGAGGCCTCGATCAACTCGATAGCAGTCCTCATCTCACCGGCGCAGCGGGTGAGATAGCTGCAGCGCGGTACGCCTCCAGCGGGCTGCCCTCGGACGGCCTCCGGGGTCTGCTCGACAGGGTTCCCGGCGTCCGGGAGCTGATCGTCGCCCTGACGGCGGTTCATGCCCTGCCTATGACGCAGATCCGCCGGCTGCGGCTAAGCCGTGTTTTAGAACTCGCTGATCTGCTTGGTTGGCCGTCCGGGGAAGTCGCGGGCGGCCATCCAGATGGTGAGGTCGCGGGCGATGTCATTGATACTGGTCGCCGTGGTGACCTCGTGTTCGTTGCGGGTGGTGTCACGGCGGACGATCTCGTAGCCGCCTTCATCGAGGACGGCGACTGAGGTGAACCAGGCGGGGTCGTCCTCGTCGGGCTGGACGACGACGAAGGTGTTGTCGGAGTTGTTGAGGTCGCTGATCATCATGAACAGCGCGTCCTCGGAGGGGTCGTCGATGCAGTCGCCGTTCTCGCTGTCGGCGCCGTAGTACTGAGCCCCCATCGCTGTCTCTCCCTCGCCCTGTCGACCCTGGCCGCGGTCAGCATGGCATGAGGAACCGACAGCTCAGGCCGGTCATAACCATTCGCTGATCGCGGCGATCAGGACGGTGGCTTCGAAGCGGACGGCGAGTTTGTCGAACCTGGTGGCGACCGCACGGTTGCGCTTGAGCCGGTTGATTCCACACTCGACCGCGTGCCGGGCCTTGTAGTCCTCGCGGTCGAAAGCCGGAGGCCGCCCGCCGGCCTGCCCGCGTCGCTTGCGGTTGGCGGCCTGGTCGGCAGGCTCCGGGATCGTGCAGCGGATTCCCCGCTTTCGCAGGTAGGCCCGGTTGGCTCGCGACGAGTACGCCTTGTCGCCCCGCACTCGCAGGGGGCGGACACGCGGACGGCCGGGCCCGATGCGGAGAACCCGAATGCCTTCCAGGACGGCGGCGAACTGAGGACTGTCACCACGCTGGCCTGCGGTGACCAGCAAGGACAGCGGCCGCTGGCCTTGTTCACAGGCCAGATGAATCTTGGTGGTGAAGCCGCCCCGTGACCGGCCCAGGCCGTGATCGTCGGGCTCGATGCGGGTGCCGCCCGGCGGTTCCTTCTGGACCTGTCCGTCACGGCGGGCGCCTGCGGCGTGCTGATGGGCCCGGCAGATCGTGGAGTCGACGTTGACCTCCCATGTGATCAGCCCTGCCGCATCCGCACGGGCCTGCAGTCGGGTCAGCAGTTCGGGCCAGGTGCCGTCGCGTTGCCAGCGGCGGAAGAGTCCGTAGACCGTCTGCCACGGCCCATACTCCTGCGGCAGATCTCTCCACGGAGCACCGGTCCGCACCCGCCACCGGATCCCATCGATCAGCCTCCTCCGCCCCACCGCCGGCCGGCCCAACACCGCGACCGGCAGCAACGGCTCCAGCGCCGCCCACTGCTCGTCAGAAAGATCCCCTCGCCCCACACCGTGATCATCACGGCGCAGGGCGAACAACGAAGCCCATTTCTAAAACACGGCCTAGAGGACCTGGATCGGGCCCGCGGTCAGCTGCGGGTCCGCCGCCAGGGCCGCATGGAGCGCGTGGTCTATCTCGACGAACTCACCATGCACCTGGCGACCGCCTGGATCATCGAGCGCGCGAGCGATGGCCTGAGAAGCCGTTGCTCTATCGATCTTGGTGAGCGTGAGTTCGAGGTCGTCGACTCGGTCGGGTGATCTCTTGGTTGGCCGCGCATGAAGGTGGGGCCTCCCGCACAGCTCGTGGGTGTCGAATCCAGCCGAGCAACAGGAGGCCCCTGGTGCTGCAGTCTTCCGTGCGGACGTGGATGTCGTCCAACTCGGCTTCCCTGTCGTGTGATTGTCTCGCTCACCAGTTCGGGAACGCCGCGGACAGGCCGCACAGGCGTCCGAGGTATCCGTCGGACATGAGCGATGCGGAATGGGCGGTTGTGCGTGACGCGATGCCGGTGCCGGGCTGGCTGGAGGGCCGCGGCGGGCAGCCTGAGGGCTACTGCCACCGGCAGATGGTGGACGCGGTGCGCTATCTCGTCGCGGGCGGCATCGCCTGGCGGGCGATGCCCGCGGACTTTCCCGCGTGGGACCGCGTCTACGCCTTCTTCCGGCGCTGGCGCGACAACGGCCTGACCTCCGAGTTCCACGACCGGTTGCGCGACCGTGTCCGCGGGGCCGCGGGCCGCGATCCGGAACCGACGGCCGGTGTCATCGACGCGCAGTCGGTGAAGGCATCCGCGTCGGTGCCTGCCGCGACCAGGGGATTCGACGGCGGGAAGAAGGTCAACGGCCGCAAGCGGCACATCGTGGTGGACACCCTCGGACTGCTGCTGGCCGTGACGGTGACCGCGGCCTCGGTCACCGACCGGGACGCGGGCCTGACGCTGCTGGCCCGGCTGCACGAGCGGCACTGGCGCATCACGCGGGTGTGGGCCGACGGCGGCTACACCGGACAACTCGTCGACTTCACCCGCGAGGTCCTGCGCGTCGCATTGACCGTGGTCAGACGCAGCGACAACACCAGCGGCTTCACCGTGCTCCCCAAAAGGTGGCTGGTGGAACGCACGTTCGCCTGGCTGATGCACTCACGCCGCCTGGCCCGCGACTACGAGGCGCGCGTCGACACCTCCGAAGCGGTGATCCGGTGGTCGATGAGCATGGTCATGAGCCGCCGGCTCGCGCGGCGGGCACGCTGAACAGGCCCGGCCGTTCCTCCGTCAGCCAGCCCCGCGCGACCAGGCGCTTCGCCTTCGACCGCACTCCTTCGACCTTCGCCGGGACCGGCTCCAGCCCGAGAGCCGCTGCGAGTTGACGGCAGTCCATCGCCTCCCAGCCCGCGCCGTTTCCACCGGCCAGGATGTCCGTGATCCGCCGGTAGTCCGGTGCCAGAACCATGGGCGCGAGTCCTTCCTCCCAGTGCGGCACCACCGAACGGGGCACCGCGGCCGTGACCTGCACCGGCCGTTCGCCGGCCACCACAGCCTGCGGAGTGTCCCCGGCCTTGCGGGGCTCACCCAGGACCTCGCCCACCGTCTCGCGGGCGATCACGAACCGCTCCCACACGGCCTCCGCCTCGCGCAGTTCGGCCTGCAGAGCCTCCACCCGCTGCCGAGCGGCGCGTTCACGCTCCTCCAGCAACCCCATCACCGACGGCATCCCGGCACCTCCACCGAAGAGACGACACGACATCTCGTCCCTGCCGCCGAAACACCACCCCTACACCGCACCAGCGGAAACGCGCCCGGGACTCTCGGAAAGACAACGGCTTCTAAGGCCCGAGGAGCTGCGCAACGCAGACGCGCGCGCCGACCGAAATTGACAGGGTTTGCGCGTGGGGCGAACCTGGAATCAGAGGCCCTGAACGGCCTCTCAGAAATCCGTATCACAACCAGATTTGCGTTCGTCGACTCCGGCCGTGCCCGAGAGCAGACTTGCCGCCTCGGGCATGGGCGAACCATCACCGGGGACGGGCCCGATCTCCATGATCAAGGTGAGCGTCTACCGCCCCGCCCTCACGCTCATCGGTCACGCCGACGCCAACGGTTCGTGAGCGTCGACGTGCCCGCCGGCGAGTGGGCCGTCGTCCGGTTCGGCCCGTCGCTCGCTCGACCCCACAGACAGCAGGCAGCCATCGCCGGTCACCGAGGAGTTCGCCGACGGCTCACGAGTCGCACCTGACCCGGCTCATGGCCATCGTGCCGCATCTCCTCCTCGTCCGGCCCCGGACCATCTGTTACGCGAAGGCGCGCAACTGAAAGGACGGCGTCATGCCCGAGAAGAACGTCGCCGACGAGGACGTGAAGGCGGCCATCGAGAGAACCGACACCGGCGACGGCCCCGGCACCCACAACCTTGACGACCTTCCGGAGAGCGACTTCGCCGGCTCCGCCGAGGACGACGCAGCCGGACCGCAAGCGACCGCCACCATTCCTTACGACCGTCCCGTCGAGGACTTCATCGACGAGCTCAGCGCGACCGGTCATGTCACGCACACGTCGTACATGAAGACATCGGTCACACTCCACCACAACGCCGGCCGGCTTTCGCACCAGGGTGTGCTCGACGTCTGGACGGTACGTCCGGCTTCGGCCCACTTCGACGTGGACGCCGCCGGCGACGTCGCTCAGTACGTCAAGGTGCACGAGTATGCCTGGGCCGTCGGCAACACGGTCGGCAATCAGAGCTCGATCAGCATCGAAATGGCGAATGCAACGCTCGCGCCCCACTGGACGGTCGCCGAGTCCACCTGGAAGAACGCGGCACGTCTCGCCGGCTGGCTTTTCGCCGAGGTGATCGGAGAGCGCCCCAGCAGGAGCAACCTCTTCTACCACCACAAATGGTCCGCGACCCTCTGCGCCGGCCCGTACATGGACCGGATCTACGACGAGGTCCTGGCCGCAGCGCAGGTGGCGTACGACTACTTCAAGGACACACACCCCACCTTCCGGCCGGATGCCGAGCCGGTACCGAACGAGCGTCGACGCTGATCAGTCGGGACGAGTTTTCATCGCCGCCCTCGCATCGGGCCGGACCTCCTGGTGCCAGCTCCTGGATGCCGTCCGTCTCGGACCCGAGGACGACGTCGCCGAGGTCACTGCCGCCCAGCTCCGCCGGGTGGTCGAGGACCTGATCGAGATGGGCCGCCGGCACTTCGGTGATCGCGACATCCTCATCGTCTTCGACGCCGGCTACGACGCCCCGCGCATGGCCCACCTCCTGACCGGCCTCCCGGTCGAGGTGCTGGGGCGGATGCGCTCCGACCGCGTGATGCGACGGTCGACGCCCTCGCTCAAGGAGTACGCCCTGTTCCTACCCCCAGGGCGGGCGACGGCCGAAGCACGGCAAGGAGTTCCGCTTCGCCAGGCCGGAGACCTGGGGCGAGCCGGACGCGGCAACCGTGCAGGTCACCGACCGGTACGGCACCGCCCGCGCGATGGCCTGGGACCGCCTCCACCCCCGCCTGACCACCCGCTCCGCGTGGATCGACCACACCGGCGACCTCCCCACTATCGAAGGCACACTGATCCGCCTCCGGGTCGACAACCTGCCCGGCGGAGGCGACCCGCTCCCGCTCTTTCTGTGGTCGTCGGCCACCGGCCTGAACAGTGAGGACGTCGACGTGCGCTGGCAGGCGTTCCTGAGGAGATTCGACATCGAGCACCTCTTCAGGATGATGAAACAGACCCTCGGGTGGACCCGTCCGAAGCTGCGAACCCCCGAAGCTGCGAACCCCCGAGGCCGGCGAGCGCTGGACCTGGCTGATCATCGCCGCGCACACCCAGATCCGTCTTCTGCGCGAGGCCGCCGCCGACTTGCGGCGGCCGTGGGAGAAGCCCGCCGAGCCCGGCCGCCTCACCCTGGCCCGAGTCCGCCGAGGGTTTCGGAACCTCCGCCCGCACTTGCAGAGGCTGTCGCACGGCTCCTGCCCGGTGAAGGTCAAGGGTTCTTCTTGGGCGTGTGGTTGATGAGTTTGTTGATGTTGTGCACCGTGCCGAGGAGCTTGATCTCGGCGTCCACCGCCTGGCGGCCGCGGTAGTTGAGGTGTCGTCCGAAGCGTTGGAAGATCTGGGCGAATCCCGGCTCGACCAGGGCACTGCGTTGACGGTACTGGGCCCGTCCTGTCGGGGTGGCGAGACGGGCCGCCATGTCCTGCTGGCCGGCAGGAGCCTGCTGACGTTTCGCGGGAAAGCCTGCCTGGTCGGCATCGCTGGTGACCGAGACCAGTAGCGGGAGGTCGGTGAGGGCCTCGAAGGACGCGGCGGAGGCGTATCCGCTGTCGGCGAGCCAGAGTTGGATGTCGCCGGGGAGCCGTGCGGCCTGGTGATTGTGCTGGGTCTTCTTCACCATCGGAACGAGGGCCGTCCTGTCCGAGGGATTGTCGTGCGCTTCGATGGCCAGCAGGAATTGACGGCGGGCGCACACGATCTGGATGTTGTATCCCTGCAGGTAGCCGCCGCGTTTGCCGGGAATCAGCCGGGAGTCGGGATCGCTCAGGCAGGCACGGGACTCCGGCGAGGGGGCCGGTCGGGGTGTGCGGGCCCGCTCCAGCCAGGCACGCATCTTCACCAGTCGCGTTCGCTGGCGAACGAGGACGGTCTTGTGCTCCATCGGGACCGGCGGCCGTCCGTTCGCGCCACGACGTCCTGCCGCCCGGTCCTCTCGGACGCGGAGCTCGTACTTCTTCAGCTTCTCCTGGTGAGCCTCGCTCTCGGCGGCCAGGCGCTTCTCCGCGCGGGCCACCATCCGCTCGGCGGCTTCGACTTTGATCCGGATCTCGGTGGGTGAAGGCATAGCGCGTTCATGCAGTCTGTCCCTGGCCAGGTAGGCCCGGGTGAGCCGGTCGCACAGCCGGGACAGGCGAGGCCAGTTGTCGCACGCGTCATCGCCATCGTCCTGTGCTGCCGAGCCGTCGGCCTCGACGCTCAGCGCGTGGTCGACTACATCCTCCATCAGCGCGTGGATCTTTGTCTCGCACTGGGAGATGGTCTCCTCCAGGCGCTGGAGCCGCTGGTTGGCGTCACGAGAGGCGTTCGCCTCCATCGGTGAGCCGTCCACGGCCACCGCCGAGAGATCGACCAGGCCACGTCGGCCGCACAGCGACAACACCTGCACGAACAGCGAGTTCAAGGCAGCACGGTGACGTTGTACGAACCGCGCGACGGTGGAGTGGTCCACTCGCCGGTTCGCGGTGATGATCCGGCAGCCCACGTCGTCCCAGCAAGCCTGCTCGATGCGACGGGAGGAACGCACTCCCTTGCTGTAGCAGTACAGGAGCAACGCAATCAGGCTCGCGGGAGGGTAGGCCACCCCGCCCTGCCCGTCGTCACGGTAGCTGTTCTCGAACGCCGACAGGTCAAGCAGCTCGACGACGTCGAGCACCTTCCAGCACAGGTGCTCGGGCGGCAGCCACTCCCGCACATTCCGCGGCATCTCAAGATCACGTTCACGGTCGCCCGACAAGAAGTTCCGCCCCACCAGCCAAGAGTCCGACGTGTCCCTGATCCCTGGAACCGAACAACGAATCGCTCTTGACCTTCACCGGGCAGGAGCCGTGCGACAGCCTCTGCATTGTCCGGCCCGTGCACCGCAACCCTCAACTCCCAGACCTGGACGGCCACTTGGCTCGAAGAACCGGCGGCCCGCCACCCGCTACGACGTGGGCAAGACCGTGAAACGACCCGAGAGCATCACCGAACGAAAGCTAATCTGACCATAAAGTACAAGATCAGAAGCTGTGTCAGAACCGGTGATCAGTGACGTTCTGTAACGGCCGCTGCCAACGGGCAAACCCACGCTTCCGCGCCCGCATCCTTCCAGCAGTGGCTCTGGGTATGAGCGGGTGCTTCCGGGAAGGCCAGACGAGCGCAGTAGCAGACGGCTGGACGCCCTATTCCCGATCGGGTGATCACCAGGTTCCACGGCATCGGATGAGTAGGAGACGATCAATACGGCGGAAAGGTGATCATTTACGGTTTCTGGGTGCTCTGTCCTCCAAGGTCTGGGAGGAAGCCGCCGATCAGCTGGACCTCCGCCGACAGCGACTGGGTTCGGGGCCCGCGTGGAGCCAACCTTCAGCTGAGCTTGTAGCGGCGAAGGACCAGTCGTGTTCTTCGATGGGCTACGCGGTGGAGGCGCCCGGTGCACGTGTGCCTCCTGCTGCTGAGCGGGTTGTTCGCCGCGAATGAACGAATCTTCGAGAGGGAAAGTGATGAGCGACAGGAGTCTGACCCAAACCGAGGCCGAGGGGCGGGCGAGCCTACTGACGGTCGAGCGGTATGACGTTGCCGTGGACCTTTCGGATCTGCTGACCGGCTCGCGGGTCCGGTGTGAGTCGACGATCACCTTTACGTGTCACCGGCCCGGGGCCGAGACCTTTGTCGATTGTGCGGCGATGGTTGAGAGCGCCACGCTCAACGGGGTCGTGTTGCGGTCGGCTGTTGAGGGCCGGATCGCGCTGACCGATCTTGCCGAGAGCAACGTCCTCACGGTGGTTTCGGTGACCGAGTGCTCGGCCGATGGCCGGGGCGTGCACAAGGCGGTCGATCCCGCCGACGGTGAGACGTATGTCTTCACCGACTTCAGTCCCGACTACGCCCGGTACGTGTTGGCCTGCTTCGATCAGCCGGATCTCAAGGCGCCGTGGGCGTTCACCGTGACCGCTCCTGCCGGCTGGCGGGTGTTGAGCAACAGCGGTGACCCGCGGATCGAGGACCTCGGCTCCGTGCGGCGCTGGGCCTTCCCGCCGACGCCGCCGCTGGCGGCGTACAACACTGTGATCAATGCGGGCCCGTACTACGAGTTGCGGCGTCGCGGTGCTGGTCATGATCTCGGGCTTTTCGCCCGGCAGTCGCTGGTTTCGATCCTGGACCGGGACGCCGACGAGCTGTTCACCCTGACCACCCAGGGGCTCGAGTTCTTCGCCGGCAGGTTCGGCATGCCGTTTCCGCAGCACAAGTACGACCAGGTCTTCACGCCCGAGTTCCCTGGCGCGCTGGAGAACTTCGGCTGCGTCACCTGGATGGACTGGTTCCTGCGCAGGAGCACGCCGACCAGGGCGGAGTGGGACATCTTCTCGCGGTACCTGTTGCACGAGCTCGCGCATATGTGGTTCGGCAACATCGTCACGATGCGCTGGTGGGACGACCTGTGGCTGAACGAGGCGTTCGCGGAGTTCGCGAGCAACTGGGCCGCGGTGAGCGTGACGTCGTACACCGATGCCTGGACGGCACATCTGGCCGGCGAGAAACTCAAAGCTTATTTCATGGACCAGGGACCGACGACGCACCCGATCCGCCAGCAGGTCCGCGACGTCTCCGAGGCCGCAGCGACGTTCGACGCCATCACCTACCCCAAGGGCGCGTCCGTGCTGCAGCAGTTGATGACGTACGTCGGCGAGGCAAAGTTCTCCGCGGGTCTGACCAGATACTTCGCCACGCATGCCTGGGGCAACACCACGCTGCAGGACCTGATCGACGCCGTCGCCGACGCCAGCGGACGTGACCTGGACCAGTGGCGCACGGGATGGCTGGAAACAGCGGGCACCGACCGGCTCACTCTCGACCACGACACAGACGGGTTCACCCTGGTCGCCCAGGGTCCGGGGGGCCGGCCGCGCCCGCATGTGCTTGCCGTCGGCGCCTACGAGCGTTCAGGGGATCATCTTGAGCGGACGGCACTCGTCGAGGTCGAGGTAGCGGGCGAACGGACCCGGATCGACCTTCCAGCAGGAGCCGACCTGTATCTGGTCAACGATGAAGACCTGACCTTCGCCTCGACGAGACCTGACGCCACGACCAGAGACGCGTTCTTCAGCAACGCCGCCCGCCTGCCCACCGCGACCGCGCGAGGTGTCGCCGTCACCACGGCCTGGGACATGCTGATCAACGGCGAAGCGACAGCCGCCGAAACCGTGCAGTGCCTGACCGGAGTGCTCGCTGTCGAGACGTCCGCATCGGTGATCGAGCCGTATCTCAACCTGGCTGTCGAGGCCGCAGATCTGTGGAGCCCGGAGTCGGAGCGGGACGAGTTGCTGCGAACAGTAGCTGCGGCATGCCGCAGCCTCTCCGGCGTCGGCGCCTGCCGCACAGCGGCGTTGCGCGGCTTCGCTCGCACCGCGGCCGAGGTGGAGGATGTTGCGTGGCTCCAGACCGAGGCCGGGAAGGACATCGATCTCCAGTGGCGAGCACTGGTGCGCAAGGCTCAGCTCGGAAGCCCGACCGCAGCCGAGGCTCAGGCCCTGCTCGACCGCGACCCGGATCCCGAAGCGTGGGTCAGCAGGCTCCAGGTCCGCGCGGCGACCCCGGACGCGGCCGAGAAGAAAGCGGTGTGGCAGACGCTGGTGACGGACCGCGCGGTGCCTATCGCTTCGGTCCACTCAGTTGCGGCACTGTTCTGGAGCGCCGGTCAGGACGCCTTGCTCAGGCCCCACGCGGAGGCCTACCTCGATCTCGTGCCAACCATCCACCGCAGCGGAACCGTGTCGGCGAGGACCTACACCAAATGGCTCTTCCCGCTGTTCGGTATCGACCTGACCTTCGTGGGACGAGCGGAAGACCTGGCGGCCCAGGCTGTCCCGGTCGTCCGTACGAACCTCCTGGACCAGGCCGACCGGATGCGCCGCATACTGCACTCCCGCGGCTGAGGACTTTCCAGCCCGGTCCACAGCTCGGTCTGCAATTCCTCGATGCTACGGGACGATCCGGCGAAACCCGCCGGTTGGCGTCCAAGAGCACCCTGCGAAGCTGAGTGTCTTCATGATCCACAGCAAGAGCAGGCGTGCCCACCCCACCGAGTTCGCCAACCTCGGACTCGATTGGGCCGCAGCCTGACGCTCGGGCGGACCCAGGGTGCTGTGCGCCCTGGGGTCCTTCGCCCCCCAGGGTCACGCCCCAGGCCCCAATGATCTACACGCACTTGAGTGCGACACCCGGGAGTTCTGAGCTACGGCATCGCACTGGTGTGCGTGTAAGCCCTGGCACTTGGGGCCCGCCCCTGCCGAACTGCGGGGCGGCCGGGGCGGGTTCGGTGAGGCGGTCCAGCCGCGCGTAGAGGGCTCGTACGAGGCGGGCGGTCAGGCAACGGTCTCGGGTCGTGCGAATACGGCGCGCCAGTCCCCGACATCGAGCAGCAACCGGCCTTGCACCCTTCACCACCAGGAACAGCAGCTGGTTGCACAACGAACGCTGCCCCGTGCAGGACAGGAGGATGCAAGGGACTCCAGGAGCAACCCTCGCACCCCAATAGTAGCTATCAAGGCTTTTGCCCGTTTTTGGTGGTGGCGGATGGTGATCCCTGTGGTGAGCGGCTGAAGCCGGGTGTCCAACTCGGGTGACCCCTGTCCAACATCCGGAGTCAAGGCCCTCTCCGTCAGCCTCCCCTCATCAGCCTGAGATCGCCCGCAAGATCGGCTGGCCGAGTGCGCCGAGCCAGCCCGCGAGCGCTCCAAGCGGCCCGATCAAACTCGTGCCGGCCGCGGCCAGCGCACCCGCCGAGGACAGTAGCCGGGTAATCCGGCCGAGCCCGCCCGCCACCGCCTTTCGGTCTGGCTCCGGGCGGGCGACCTCCTCGTCCAGCGAGTCCAGCTCGGCCCGCACCTCGGGCTCGAGGGCCGGCGGCAGTGCCGTCTGCTCGATGGACGCCCGTAGTTCCCGGACCAGGCCGCGTACCTCCTGTCCGCCCGCCGTGAAGACGGCCGACTGGCCATCGTGAACGGTCTGGTTCCCGGCGACGTTGTTGACCACGCCGCCCTGCTGGTTGCCGATGTTGAAGGCCATGGCTCCCCATCTCCTCACCGCTGCCGCCAGAACGCCTGCCGCTCGGCATCCTCGAAACGGCGGCGTCGGGACGTCGCCACGACGTGCAGAACAATCCCGATGACCATCAGGACCGTCCCGACAGCCGCCATCGCGAACCCGACCGCCCCTACCGGCACCCCGGCCACCTTCGGCCCGAGCAGTTCCGGGGAAGAGTCGAAGTTCGAACTCCCCGACGAAATATCGTCGTCGGCGCCGGAAATGAATCGAATGATCACCCAGCCGTAGATTCCGCCCCCGACCAAAAACAGCAGGAAGCCGAGCAGGATCAGATGTCGCGCCCTGGTACGGGTCGCGGCGATCTCTTTGAAAAAGCTCTCGCGCTGCGCCTGCTGAACGTAGTTGTACTGGTCCCCGGCGATGTTGCTCAGCCGGTCGGCCTGCTGTCCTCCGATGTCGAACCGCCGCTCGCCGCCCGGCGGCGGCGTACGGCCGGCCTCGCGCGGTGCCGGGCCGCTCGGCGGGCCGACGGGTGGCGGCCCTGCGCCGGGAGCGCCGTGAGGCGTGGGCCCGGGCGCATGGGCGGGGCCCCAGCCCGGCATGGTGTCCGCGGTACCGTCCGTGGTGCCGCCGGCTCCGGGCTTCGGGGCCTGAACGGTCCGGTCGGCGGAGCGCCGCTCTTCGTAATGCACCTCCAGGGGCCCGAAATCCAGCACGTCGCCCGAGTGCAGCACCTGCTGCCCGAGCACCGGGTGCCCGTTCAGCATGGTGCCGTTGGTGGAGGCGAGATCCTCGACGGTGGTCCGGCCCGAGGCCCGCCACACCACCGCGTGCCGTCGGCTGACGCCCGGATCGCCCACCTGGATCTGGCAGTCGGAGTCCCGCCCGACCAGCATCGGCTGGTTGTCGATGACGAAGACCCGGCCGCGCATCCGGTCCGGTCGGTCGACCACGAGTTGCGGCAAGCTGCGCTCTCGCTGAGGCTGGTCCATGGCACGACCTCCTGCCTTGGCGAAGCACTCGGCGGCGGACGAAATGATTTGGTCGCCTGTACCGGTGATCCTCTCCTTCCAGTAAAGGCCGGTCGGCCCCGTCCTGCCACAGCAACGGGACGGCCGGATCTCGGCAGTACGTTCGGCCGCCGTCCCCTCGGCCCGCAGCCCTCAGCCCTCTGATCCCGACGGGCTGGTCTCCGCGACTCCGGCCTGTGCCCGTCCGGCCGCCCGCCTCTCCGCAGTCCACGGCGCCTTGACCCAGACGCCGAGTGCAGACGGGCATACCAGGGTCATCATGATGCGATGTCGTCTGCGCCTGCGGTCACTCGCGCTGCTCTTCGTGAAGCCATGGCCGGTGCACTCCATGTGGTGAAGGCTTACGAGCTCGCGGCCGTGTGCGAGTACCTGGGGCTGGAACCTCAGAAGCCTGATGAGGACCCGTTCCATAGCAAGCGGATCGACGTGCGGTCGCGGTTACAGCGAAAGACCTTGTCCGAGCTTGTGAACATCGCGCGGCGCGTGATCAGCGAGTATGGCGACGACGACCTGCAGGCCCTGGTCGGCGCACTGGGTGCTCGCGGCGTCGACGGGGAAATGAAGAACCTCATCTTCGCCGCCGATGGCCCCAAGCCGCAGATCGTGCTGCCGGACTCCATTAGCAACACCATCCGCATCGTGAAGAACGAGCAGTACTGCCTGGGTACGACCAGCCGCTAGAAGACCGCGGGTTGAGCTGGGCAGACTTGGTGGCATGGTGGGTGCGCCAGCACCCTGAGCACGCGGATGATCCAATGGGCGCGCGTGTCCCACTGCGGGAGCGGCTGCGTCGCTCGCTGGGCAACAACGGTGCCGAACTCCTGGTGTTCGATACCTCCACCGAGCTCGGCTTCGACCTCCCGGCGCTCATTCCCCAGGTCTACCTCCACTACGACCCCTACACCATGAACGAGTTGGGCGGGGCCAACCGACTTGCCCGACAGAGGATGGACTTCCTGCTGCTGAGAGGTCGTCTCATTTGGGTGCTCTGCGGTAACAGATGAGGGTGCGGGCCGATGCTGGTGAAGGCCATGAAGTGGTCGGCTTTGTGCTCGTAGCGCCGGTGGAGTCGGCAGCCGGTCAACCGGGCCATGGTGCGTTCGATGGTCCAGCGGTGTCGGCCCAGCCCCTTGGACGACTCAATGCCCTTGCGGGCGATCCGGTGGGTGATCCCACGCTGGCGTAAGCATCGCTGCAGGTGGTCGTAGTCGGGACGGCATGCCCACCAGGCAGCCTTCGAGTTCGGCGGCTCAAGAGCTCCGCCGGCCGGCCTTCCGCCGGACGCGGCGGCCCGGCCTCTCAGCCGTCGTGGCGGCGGCGGGCGTCGAGGATGTCAGGGGCATGCTGTTCAGCCCATTCGCGCACGGGGATGAGGGCTTGGAGCAGTGAGCGGCCGAGCGGGGTCAGCGAGTAGTCGACCCTCGGGGGCATGGACGGTGTCTTGGCGCGGTCGATCAGACCGTCATACTCCAGGGCGCGCAGCGTCTCGGTCAGCGCCTTCGAGGTCACACCGTCGACGAGCCTCTTCAGCTCGGTGAACCTCATCGGCCCCTCGTCCAGGGCGGTCAGCACTGTCGGCGACCACCGGGCCCCGATCCGGTCGAGCACTAATCGGCTCGGGCAGCCGGCGGCCAGCAGTTCGTACGCAGCGCCCATCTCGCGGTCCTCCGGGTCGGTTGCCTTGAAGATACAGGCATGCGGAGAGCTACCTTCGCCCCCGGGAACAGCCCGAACCACCCCCTCCGCAGCACAGAACGGAGCACCACCCACATGACCGTCGTTTTCGTTCACGGCGTGCCCGAGACTCCCGCCGTCTGGCAGTCCCTCCGTCGCCAGGTAGACGGTGACAGCATCGCGCTGCGTCTGCCCGGCTTCGGCAGCCCCCTGCCCGACGCCTACCGCGGCAAGGATGACTTCGCGCAGTGGCTGACCGACGAACTGCGAGCGATCCCCGGCCCCTTGGATCTCGTGGGGCACGACTGGGGAGCCCATCTCGTGCTGCGAGCGGTGACCACGACGACGCTGCCGATCCGCAGCTGGGTCAGTGACGTCATGCATGCATGGCACCCCGACTACACCTGGCACGGCATCGCCCAGCAACTCATCGCGGACACCGGCGAGGAGTTCCTGGCGGCCCAGCGCCCGCCGGCCGGCTCGCTCGGCCCGCTCGTCGCGCCTCTCGGCGTCGACACCGCCCTAGCCGCACAGTTCGACGCCGCCCACGACGCCGGGATGGGCCGGGCGATCCTCTCGCTCTACCGCTCGGCCCCCGCGGGGTTCGCCCCCGACTGGGGGCATGACCTGCCAGCCGCCGCGCGTATCCCCGGGCTTGTTCTGATCCCTCAGGCCCACCCGCTCGGCGACGAACCACTCGCCGCGAGCGCCGGTGAGCGAGCGGGTGCGGCGATCGTACGGTTGCCAGGGCTCTCCCACCTCTGGATGGCTCAGGACCCCGAAACCAGCGCCCGGGTCCTGACCGACTTCTGGAACACCCTCGAACCGTGGGCTCCCGCGCCCTAAGACGGTGTCCTATGTGGTGAGGCGGACGAGTCGCTTGTAGCAGCAAAGGGCGGCGGCGAGACCGAGAAAGGCCAGGTAGTTGCGGGGATTTCGTTCGTAGCGGGGGCTGAACCGGCGGTAGCCGGACAGCCAGGAGATGGTCCGCTCGATGACCCACCGGCGGCGGCCCAAACGTTCGCTGGACTCGATGCCTTTGCGGGCGATGCACACACCGATGCGCTTGCCACATAGCCATTTCCGCAGGTGAGGCACGTCGTACGCCTTGTCTGCATGGAGCCGTTGGGGCTTGAAGTGGCGCCGCGGTGGGGGGCGCGTCCCGTTTGGTGACCGGCCACCATCGGCTTCAGCCCTTCGCTGTCGTGGACGTTCGCGGCGGAGACGCCGACGACCAGGGGCAGTCCGTTCGCGTCCGACAGGACGTGCATCTTGGAACCCGGCTTGCCCCGGTCCACGGGGCTCGGGCCGGTATGACCGCCCCCTTTTTCGCCCTGACGTGGGCGGAGTCGAGGACGACGCGGGAGACATCGATCAGGCCCGCGTCGTCGAGTCGGTGCAGGACGGCCTCGTACAGACGGCCCCACACGCCGGCTCTGGACCAGATCAGGAACCGGCGATGGGCGGTGGACTTCGAGATCCCAAAGCAGGGTGGCAGGTAACGCCAGGAGCAGCCGCTGACCAGCACGTAGATGATCGCCGCGAACAGCGTCTCATCAGGCGTGTCCTGCGTTCCGCCGCCCTGCGGCCGCACCTTCGACGGTGGGATCAGCGGCTTCGCGATCTCCCACAGCCCGTCCGGAACAATCCAACTCCACGTACACCGCCCCATACATGGCTCAACGAGCCCTCACCACATGGGACACCGTCCAAGTGCTGCCCAAAACCGTCGACAAACGTTGCTCGCTCTCGCTTACGAAACCAACCAGGCCGCGCGCGATGGCGACGCTGATGCGTTCACCCAGATCTGCATGAGAAGGCACGGCGGTTGGGGGTGGGGTCTGTGCCCTGGACGAGGGCCACGAGGCCCTGCTGGAGGAGCCGTACCGGGGCTACGGCCGCGACGGCCTGCGTAATCACGCGGGTGGGCAGCACTCCCGGTGATGCGTTTGCGGACGCTGCGACCATCCTGTGGCCGACCCGGTGCAAGAGGCGGCGCTCGGTGCAGAACCGAACCGGCAGAGGGCCGGCACCCGATACCAGGTCCCGGCCCTGCGGATGAGCGGCTCAGCTCTCGCAGTCGAACTCCTGGTCGCCCACGTCCCCCGGGCAGATGTCCGTGCCGGTGTCGCCGTTGGAGGAGTCGTTGCCTCCCACGCCGTCGATGGCGCCCAGCCTGTCGTTTCCGGCGTTGCCGTCCATGATGTCCCGGCCGGCCCCACCGACGATCTCGTCGTCGCCCGCACCGCCGATCAGGATGTCGTTGCCGTCGCCCCCGACCAGGACAGCGCGTTGTGTGCTGTCGATCGTCTGGAGAGTGTCGCCGCCCGCGTCGCCGTTGAGCGTGGCCCGCAGGCTCGCCCGCAGGATGACCGTGTCATTGCGGTCGCCCGCGCTGAGGATGATCGTCCGTGTGCCCGCCGGGCAGGACACCGAGTTGGCGCTGAGCTGGGTACAACCCGCCCCCGCGGTGACGGTGTCACCGTTGTCGATGACGGTGATGTTGCTGCCGGACGGGTTGATGATGATCTGGTTCGCCTTGTCGGCCGCGGCGTTGATATTGATGAAGGCCGAGTTCGCGGTCACACCGGTGGCGGCGTGGGCCTGCCCGGCCGACAAAGCCAGCGCCGCGCCCATCGCGCCTGCCATCACCACGGCCTGTAAACCCTTGCGCATCGAGGTTCCCACTGTTCCTCCAGTCAGTACGGTGCCTGCGATCAAGCATTGACGGGGAAAGAGGGCCGCGCATGGGGAGAGAACCCCCAGATAGTGTTCGAGCCGGATGGGACGAGCCCGTCGGGCCCGGCGCCCTGGGGTCCGGAGAAACGGGGCAACCGCATGCCACTCCCCCATCTGCGCAGCACGGACAGTGAGCGGCACCGTGCTACCCGGTACCGGCGTACGGGGGCGGGCTGTGAAACTCCGCAGCTTCCCACCGGCACTCTGGCCGGAACACGGCGGGCCGCACCGGGCGCAGGGCGGCGGTTTGTGCGAGTACTGCCGCCGCAGTCCGCCGACTCGCTACGGTCAGCGCATGACCAGTGACGGTGTAGTCGTGGACGAAGCGATCCTCGCGGCATGAAACTCGTACCGGGGGGCGGCGCCGCTCGTTGAGCCGACGGCCCCCTTGCTCGCGCCTACCTGCGGAACGCGGCGGAGACGTAGCACCCGCCCAGATCAAGTCCTTAGCGCCAACGGCTGTTTCCGTTGTAGACCGAAGTCAGGCGGCCAGACCCAGGGAGCGGGTCGGGTTCTGGTTCCAGGGGACCTTTTTGCGGCGGTGGGCGTCGAAGGCGGTGCTGCGCAGGGAGTGCCGTGAGTGCACGACGACGGTCTCGGGCGGGTTGCCGGCGGCCAGGGCCTGCTGGATCCAGTCGCGTCGGAAGCTGTGGCCGGTGATGCGCCGGACCGCGGCGCGGGTGGCGCGGCGGGCGGTCCGCCGGGCTTCGGCGGGCCGACCCAGCCGCCCGCACCGCGAACGGGGGTGGCGGACTCGGTGAACGCGTGACGACTGCTCGTACCACGGTGGTCGGGGCCCGGGAGATCTTCCTCCAGGGCCCTTTCACATAGGCTCATCGGGCTGATCAAGCAGCTCTCACCAACCAACGGGAGAACCCATGAACGACGCCTTGAGCCGCCGCACCCTGCTCCGCGCGGGAGGAGGTCTCTCACTGGCCGCGGTAGGGCTCGGATTCGGCACGGGGGCCGCGTCGGCCGCGGTGCCGACTTCTCAGCGGTTCACGCTGGCCACAACCTCCTCGAACGACCTCTACCGGGGCCGGGCGCTTCGGGACGGCACGGTGATGCAGAGCTTCGCCTTCGACCAGACCAACCAGCGGTTGTTCGTGGCCCAGTTGCGCCAGGGCTCGGGGGCCGACTCGGGCGACCTGTGCATCACCGAACTCTCCTGGTCGACCTGGAACGCGATCGGCCACATGTACCTGACGGGCTTCGGCCACGCGGTCTCCATAGGCGCGCAGGCCGTGGGCTCCTCGACGTATCTGTGGGTCGACGCAGTCGCGGACACCAGCGGCTTCGGACAGCGGCTGGGGCGCTTCAAGTACACCAACGGCACTACGCTGAGCGCCTCGTCGTCGGCGGTCACGAAGCACACGCCAGTCTCCTCGGCGAACCGGCACACCTGTGCCATCGACCCCACGCACAATCGCCTGATCGTGCGCTACCGGCCGACGGGCTCGGCCACCCACCGCTTCGCCGCGTACGACCTGACCGACGCCACCAACGGCAACTTCGGCAGCCGCCTGGTGGACTTCCAGGAACCGTCCCGGATCGACGCCGCGAACTTCCAGGGGTACACGGCATACGGCCAGTACTTGTACTGCCTCACGGGCCACAGCAAGGACGTCACCGGCGAGGCCGACACAGACACGGTCCTCTGGAGCGTCAACATGAACACCGGACAGATAGCGGAGGAGTTCCTCACCGGGGCCGGCTCCACCCTCACCTTCCGTGAACCGGAGGGCATGGCCGTCTACACCACCGCCGGAGGAGAGCCCCGCCTCTTCTTCGGCTTCGCCTCCGGCGAGAGAGAGGGCGAACGCCTCTCCAACGTCTTCTACAAGAACGTCCTCGTCTGACGGCCGTCCGGACCGGTCGACCTGGCCGGACCGGTCAGACAGCTCGAAGCCGCCCATGCCCTCATCTGGCCGGCACGTCCGCGCCGTCATCGCGGGGCTCCGGCGTCACGACGCCCCTCTCTCACATGGACCCTCGGTGACACGGGGGCATTCAGTGGGCGGGACAACGCAGCAAACGCTGTCGCGCACCGCGTCACGCAGCCCTGAAGTCGCGTCAGACCCACTGTGAACACGGGGTCTCGAGGGATGTACGCAAGGCGGAATGGCCGATTTCCCGTGCCTCGTGCGCCTGCCGTGACAGAAAAGCATTCTTGTGGTGAGTGGGAGATCGTGTGACGGTTAGGGAACTGACCTGTACATGCGGTCAATGCCTGACCAGTGGATTCACCGCATGCGCCGTATCGGAACGGGCCGGTCAACCATCGGCCCGGAATGGGGGAAGACATGAACGCATTGCGTGCATCAGCCGGATCGGTTCTCGCTGCAGGCCTGTTGTTCGGCGGCGTCGTCGCCGTACCGGGACAGGCAGGGGCTGCCGAAGGGACCAACGGACACTGTGTGTACAACGTGTCCACGGGTGCTACGGCATGTCACAGCACCTTCCGCGCGGCCGTCGTCGACGCCACCAACGGGAAGGTGACCAACGCGTCGCCCGTAGCCCGTACAGCCCTTTCCGACACGTCGTTCCTGAAGCGGCTGGAGGGGCCCATGCCCGCGACGGAGGCCACCGCCGCAGCGGTCGACTACGTCCTGTCCATCGAGTACGACATCGCCAACCTCAGCCCCTCCGGCGGCACCCTCACCATCACGGCGGGCGGGCCCTGTGTGGCGGACGGGCAGCGGGACTTCACCGTGAACGACGTCCGGGACGCCTGGCCCTCGTGGAACGACCGGATCTCGTCCTTCCAGGGCTTCAACACCTGCGACGTCAACCACTACGAGCACCAGGTCCGCAACGGCGGTGACACCACCGGCCCGAAGCGCTCCATGACGACCATGGGCGACATGTCCAACAAGACGACCGGGCTGACCTTCGGCTGACCCGAGCCGATCGCCCGCCGGGCCGGTGGCGTCTCTTGCCACCGGCCCGGCACGCATGTACCGCCGGTGCGAACCCGCGCACCACCGGACGGCCGGTCGGGCGCGACCCCGACCGGCCGCATCCCGCACTGGTCGGCATGGCGCTGTCGACGACAACACCGAGCCCGCATCAGCCGCTGCAAACGACGCGGACACAGCCCATGCCACTGCCCAGCAGTCAGAACAAGCACATGGCGGTACCAGTGCCGCGGCACTGGGCCGTTTCTGATGGCTCTTGGTTGGCTGGGGGATCTCGAGAGTGGCTGGGCAGGACGCTCGTATGGTGCGGCGGCATGAGCTCACGGACGCGCAGTGGCGGAAGATCGAAGCTCTCCTGCCCGGCAACGGCAAGCCGGGCGGGCCGTGGGCGGATCACCGCAGGGTGATCAACGGGGTGCTGTTCCGGGCCCGGACCGGGGTGCCCTGGCCTGACCTGCCCGAACGGTACGGTCCCTGGCAGACCGTCCATGAGCGTCACCGCCGCTGGTCCGCCGACGGGACCTGGAAGGCCGTCCTTGAGGAGTTGCAGATCGAGGCCGATGCCGGTGACCCGGACGGGACGCTCGCCGGCCAGGTGGACCGGCAGCAGGAGTGGGCCGTGAACATCGACTCCACCTCCTGCCGTGCGCATCAGCACGCGGCCGGGGCGCCCCGCAAGCCTCCGGCCGACCACCCGCACAAGGGGGCGGGGAACGTGAGGAGGCAGATGGGCACGAGGCGTTGGGGCGCTCACGGGGCGGGCTGACCAGCAAGGTCCATCTGCTCTCCGACGACCGTGCCCGCCCGCTGCACTGGCTGACCTCGCCCCGTCAGCGGGGTGACAGCCCGATGTTCACCCCGGTGCTGGACGGCTTACGCGTCCGGCGCCGCGCACCGGGCCGCCCGCGCAGCCGGCCGGACCGGGTGCGCGGCGACACGGCGTACTCAAGCCGCGAGAACCGCACCTACCTGCGGCGGTGCGGGATCAAGACCACCATCGCGCAGCCCGACGATCAGCGGGCTCATCGCAAGCGCCGGGGGCGAGCCGGAGGCCGGCCCCCGGCCTTCGACAGGGCCCAGTACCGCCGTCGCAACGCGGTCGAGCGGTGCGTGAACAAGTGGAAGCAGTTCCGCGCCGTCGCCACCCGATACGACGAACGCGACTACACCTTCAACGGCACCTGACCGTCACCGCGATCGTCATCTGGCTCCGCGGCACTGTCCAACAACCATCAGAAGGGCCCTAAACGGGCATCTGATCCGCGTAGTCGGTGTTCTGGGAGGTTTTGCGACTGATGCTGTTGATGGTCGTTGGATGAGGCGTGAGTGTTCGTCGTCCGTACATCCGGAGGGCCTCACTGACCGTGAACAGGTCCTCCTTCCCGGACGGATTCGCACCCCCATACGAACGCATCGGCTCGATCTCCACCGCCGCATCCCCGAGCCGCCACGGGGCACGGCTCGTCGCGGCCACCCGGTCCCGCCCCGGCTTGACCAGCTCGTCGCAGCGCCCCCCGGGTCACACTCCCGATCATCGGGGGCATCCGGACATCCCCCGGCGGACCTGGGTGCGGCACCTTGTCCATGCCGTCAACGTGCCCCGGCAGGCCGTCACTCCGCACCGTCCAGCCGCTCCACGCACCTGCCAGGGGTGCACGGTCCCGCAGTGAAGCCGGACCTCGTCCGTCAGAGAGTGCCTTTCCGTCGCGGCTGTCCTGCGTGGTCGCCGGTTCAGGCGTCCGCGCGCAGTGCGTCAGAGATCGACTTGGCGCCGCCGTGCACGGTCAGTCCGCCGTCGACTGGTATCTCGGCCCCCGTGATGAAGGACGCCTCGTCGGAGAGCAGGAAGACGACGAGGGGGGTGATCTCGTCGACGGTTCCGGTGCGGCCGAGCGGTGTCTCGCGGACGTTCGCCTCTCGGAACGCGGGCGCCGCGGAGGCGGTCATGTCCGTTTCGATGAAGCCGGGGTGGACGATGTTCACGCGGATGCCGGCGGGCCCCAGTTCCATGGCGGCGGTCCGCGACAGGCCGCGCAGCGCCCACTTGCTGGACGTGTAGGCGACCGGGTAGTGGCCGGTGAGCGCGGCGGACGAGCCGACGTTCACGATCGAGGAGCCGGGTGGCATCAGCGGGGCCAGGTGCTGGATGCCCAGCAGCGGGCCGGTGACGTTGACCGCGTGGACCCGGGCCATGTCCTCGGGGCGCACGTCGTCGATCCGGGCCCGCCAGGTGACGCCCGCGTTGTTGACCAGGCCGTGCACCTGCCCGTACGCCTCACGCAGGTCGGCGGCGAGTTCCGCCCAGTCCTTCTCGCTCGTGACGTCGAGACGGCGGCAGCCGGGTGCCTGCGTGACGTCGGTGGCGATCACCCGGGCGCCCTCGCGGGTCAGCGCCTCTGCCTCCGCGGCGCCCTGGCCACCGGCCGCGCCCGTGACCACGACGACCTTGCCGAGGAGCCTCCCCCCGCCTTCGGCCGGCAGGTGCCGCCAGGGATGGAGATCGGTCACGGCCGTTGCCTCGTGCGGCGTCGGGCGACGGGAACGGTCATGGGGTCCGGGCCGGCCACCACGGTGTTGGAGACGGAGCCGATGCCCTCGACGGTGAGGGTGACCGTGTCGCCGGGCTTGAGGGGAGGCGGGGACTGTTCACCCCGCACACCCCACAGCTCGGCGAGGCAGCCGCCGTTTCCGCAGGTCCCGGAACCGAGGACGTCGCCGGGGCGGACGACGGTGCCGCGTGAGGCGTAGGCGGTCATCTCCTCGAAGGTCCAGCTCATGTTGGACAGCAGGTCCTTGCCGACGACCTCGCCGTTCACCGAGGCGGTGAGGCCGAGCCGCAGGAAGCCGTCCGTGTCGCGGTACTTCCCCAGCTCGTCGGCGGTGACCAGGTAAGGACCCAGCGTGGTGGCGGTGTCCTTGCCCTTGCAGGGGCCGAGGCCGACCTTCATCTCGGCGGACTGCAGGTCCCGTGCCGACCAGTCGTTGAAGACGGTGTAGCCGACGATGTGGTCGCGGGCCTGCTCGGGCGTGAGGTCGCGGCCCTCCTTTCCGATCACGGCGGCGACCTCCAGCTCGAAGTCGAGCACGCTCGACCCCGGCGGCACGGGGATGTCGTCGTGCGGCCCGTACATCGCGTAGGGGTTGCCGAAGTAGAACGTCGGGGCCGCGTACCACCGCTCCGGTACCCCGGCAGCCCCGTCCACGGACCGCCGTACGCCCTCGACGTGTTCCTCGAAGGTGACGAAGTCCCGCACGGTGGGCGGCTGGAGCGGCGCCAGCAGGCGCACGTCAGAGAGGTGGGGGCCGGCCGGAACGTCGAGAGCCGCGGAGCCCGCGTCGAGCAGCTCGGGCAGACCACCGCCCTCGGCGAGCAGGCAGGTCAGCGAGCTGACGCCGGGCAGGGGGTGGAGCGTGCCGTCCTCTGAGACGACGGCCACGTGGCGGTGGTTGCGGTACTCGTACGCGGCGAAACGCATGGCGGTTTCCTGTCGGCTGTCGGCATGAGGGGTGGCACGAAGGCCGGGGGCGCGGCATGGGAGTCAGGGCAGTTGACCGGGCAACCGCCCCCCGGGGGACTGAAACCTCCGCCGATCAGACCGGCGGGGCGACGAAGACGCCGCGGTCGACGTCGTTGAAGGACTCCTTGGTGACCAGCTCGTTCATGGGGTTGGCCGTGCCCCACTGGTCGGTGACCTCGGGGTTCGAGAAGTCGTAGACGTGCGGGTGCCAGGTGTCCTCGTCCAGCAGCTCCAACTCCGTCGTGTACTCCACCGTGTTGCCGTGCGGGTCGAGGAAGTAGGTGAAGGTGTTGTCGCCCGCCATGTGCCGGCCCGGCCCCCAGATCTTGCGGGCGCCGGAGCGGATGACACGGCCGGAGCCGCGCATGTACTCGTCGATTCCGCGCATCTCGAAGGAGATGTGGTGCAGCGAGGTGTGCGGGCCCTTGGCGATGGCCATGGAGTGGTGCTGGTTGCTGATCCGCATGAAGTGCATGACGTCGCCGATGTGCGGATGGCCGAGCGTGTCGGAGAGGCGGAAGCCGAGGTGCTCCTCGTACCACGCCTTGGTCCTGTCCAGATCCGGCGAGTTGAGGACGACGTGCGACAGCTTGACCGGGATCGACTCCTTCTCCTCGATCTTGCGGTGCTGCCGCACCTCAACGTCGGCGGAGACCTCGATGGTGCGGCCGTCGACGTCGAAGAAGCGGAAGCCGTAACCGCCGCCCGGTGTTTCCACCTTGCCCGGCTGGGTGACCAGCTCGACACCCCCGGCGAGGAGTTGTTCGGCGAGCGTGTCCACGTCGGCCGGGCTCGCGGCACCGTAGGAGACGAGGTCGAGGCGCTTCTCGTCGGCCTTGCGCAGCCGGACGACGTACTGCTCGGGGCTGCCCTCGGCAGCGAGGAAGGAGAGGCCGGAGTCCGCGGCGACCTTGGTCAGGCCCCAGACTCCGGCGTAGAAGTCGAGTTGCTTGTCGTAGTCCGGCACGGCGAGGTCGACGTGGCGGAGGTGGGTGAGCAGGCGGTTACTCATGGGGGGTCTCCTCAGGCGAGGTTGAGCAGAGCGGCGGCGTTTCCGCCACGGACGGCGTGGAAGTCGGTGTCGGGCAGGTCCGCGGCGCGCAGCGCGCCGAGCGGGTCGTCGGTGCCCATGTCGAAGGGGAAGTCGGAACCGAGCAGGACCCGTTCCTGGCCGACCGCCCGCAGCAGCTCCCGCAGCACCTGGGGGTCGTGGACGAGGGAGTCGAAGTACAGCTGCTTCAGATAGCTGCTCGGTTCCCGCTCACACCCCCGGGCGTCGGGGCGGACCCGCCAGGCGTGGTCGGAGCGGCCGATGTGGGTGGGCAGGTAGCCGCCGGCGTGCGCCGCGATCAGCTTCAGGCCCGGATGACGGTCCAGGACGCCGGAGAAGATCAGGTGGGAGAGGGCGACGGCGTTCTCGGTGGGCTGGCCGACGGTGTTGGACAGGTACCACTGGTCCAGGCGCTCGTCGAGGGTGCAGCCGAACGGGTGCAGGAAGAGGAGGGCGCCCGTCTCCTCCGCACGGGACCAGAGGGGTTCGTACGCCGGATCCGACAGCTCGCGGCCCGGCGCGTGCGAGGAGATCTCCACACCCCTCAGTCCCTGGTCCAGGGCGTGGTCGAGCAGGCCGGCCGCGAGGCCGGGATGCTGGAGCGGCACCAGGCCCAGGCCGTGCAGCCGGTCGGGAGCCTTCGCACAGTGTGCGGCGATGCCCTCGTTGGCCAGCCGGCAGACCCCCTCGGCCAGTCGAGGTTCGGCCCAGTAGTGGTAGTGGGACGGCGAGGGGCTGACCAGCTGGATGTCCACGCCCTGCGCGTCCATGGCCGCCAGGCGCACCGCGGCGTCCGTCAGCTTCGCCGCGCGGGCGCCGACCATCGGACCGTTCACGGTCAGGGCCGCCGGGCCGTTGCGGCGGGCGTCGAGGGCGCGGGCCTCGGCGAGACCGGGATGACCGGCGACGGTCTCCTCGATCTCCGGAAGCAGGAGGTGGGCGTGGACGTCGATGGTCGGCGCGGAGGATGCGGTGGGGGTCACGGGCGCTCCTTGAGGAGGTTCATGGTGCGGCCGACCAGCCCGGCCATGTCGGCGTCGCGCACGCCGTCCAGCTGCCACTGGCCGATCTGCATGGACGCCGCGACGACGGTACGCACCCGGGGGATGCGGCGGTCGTGGTAGGCCTGGAACAGTTCGTCGCCCCAGGCCCGTCCACCGGTGAGCAGCTCGGCGAGGACGAGGGCGTCCTCCAGGGACATCGCCGCGCCCTGGGCCAGCGTGGGCGGGCAGCAGTGGACGGCGTCGCCGACCAGCACGATCCGGCCCCGGTGCCAGGAGCCCTCGACCAGCAGGTGGTCGAACCAGGTGTAGTTGACCTTCTTCGGGTCGGTGATGTGCTCGGTGATCTCCGGCCAGACCCCGCCGTAGCTCTGCGCCAGGCGGCGCATCTCGTCGGCGTAGGTGGCCGGGTCGATGCGGTCGCGGTCGCGGCACCCTTCGACGACGTACGCGTAGATGGTGTTCTCGCTGGTGGGGCAGTATCCGGCGATGTAGGCGGGGCCGCCGTAGGCGAGGTCGGTGCGCGTCACGCTCTCGGGCCGCGGGGCGGCGATGCGCCAGATGGCCATGCCGGTCGGCTCGGGTTTGTCCGTGATGCCGACGGCGGCGCGGGTGGCGGAGTTGAGTCCGTCGGCGCCGATCACCAGGTCGTAGCGGCTCTCGCTGCCGTCGCTGAAGCGCACCGACACGCCGTCGGCGTCCTGCTCCAGCGATTCGGCGGTGGTGCCCAGGCGAACGTCGGCGCCGCAGGCGCGGACCGCGTCGATGAGGATCTGCTGGAGCTGGGGGCGCTGCATGCCGAGGGTGGCGGGCAGGTCCTCCCCGCCGGTCCGGATGTCCTCGGCGACGAACAGGACGCTGCCGTCGGGGGTGGTCACGCCCAGCGAGCCGAAGGCGTATCCGGAGGCTTTCACCTGTTCCCACACGCCCAGTTCGCGCAGGACCCGCAGGGCGTTGCCCTGGAGGGTGATGCCGGAGCCGGTGGTGGCGTTCCAGTCCGGCCTGGCCTCGATCAGGTCGACGGCGATGCCGGCGCGGCGCAGCAGGATGGTGACGGCGTTGCCTGAGGCGCCCCCGCCGATGACCAGGACGGTGGGTGTGCCCCCGGCCGGAGGCTGGGAGTGAGTGCGGCTGTCAGCCATGTCGGGGATTCCTCCCGGGATCGGGCCGCGCGACTTCGGGCGGCGGGGGCTGCGGCTCGCCCGCTGCGAGTGCGGGCCAGAGGTGGGGACGGGGGTGCGGGCCGGATACGCCGCTGCTGTCCGGGGAACGGCACATCCGGCAGTAGTGCGTGTTACTTGACGGCGATCGGGTTGACCGGGGAGCCGACGGCTCCGGTGATGGGAAGAGGGGCGGCGGTGAGCCAGAACTCGTACACGCCGTCGTCGGCGCAGTCGGCGGCGAGTGCGTCGAGGTCCCACATCTCGCCGATCAGCAGGCCCATGTTGGGGATGACGACCTGGTGCAGCGGCTGGAAGGCGTGCTCGAACTCGTTGGGCCGCACCTCGAAGCCCCAGGTGTCGGTGGCGATGGCGGCGATCTCGCAGCCGTGCAGCCAGCCGGCGGTGGTGAACGACAGGCCGGGCGCGGGACCGCCCGCGTAGTCGCCCCAGCCGTCCCGCCGAGCGCGGGCGAGATGTCCGGTGCGCACGAGGACGATGTCGCCGCGGCCGACGGTCACCCCGTGGGCCTCGGCGGTCTGCGAGAGATGCTCCTCGGTGATGGCGAACCCGTCGGACAGCTCGCCGTCCGTGCCGACGACCAGGCCCACGTCGAGCAGCACGCCGCGGCCGGCGACGTACGGTGCCATGTGCTCGATGCCGGTGACGAGGTCGCCGTCGGAGGTGACGACCTGCTCGGCGGGCCGTCCGTTCCACGCCTTGCCGTGGTCGAAGATGTGGCCGAGTCCGTCCCACTGGGTGGAGCACTGCAGCGGCATCGCGATCACGTCGTCCGCGCCGCCGATGCCGTGCGGGAAACCCTGGTTGCCCAGCGCCGCGTCGGTGCCCGTGTCGAGCATGGTGTGCACCGGGTTGGTCCGTCGGCGCCAGCCCTTCTGCGGGCCGTTCATGTCGAACCGCTGCGACAGCGAGAAGCTGGCGCCGCGGCGCACGAGCGCCGCGCCCTCGCGCCGCTTGGCCTCGTCGAGGAAGTTCACCGTACCGAGCACGTCGTCCTCACCCCAACGCCCCCAGTTGGAGTACGTCTTGGCGGCCTCGGCGATGGCGCCCTCCGGGTCGCGGCGGTCCGGGCTCATGCCGTTCCCCCTGCAACACAGCGGGTGCGCTGCACGCCCAGACCGGTGATGGAACCCTCCATGACGTCGCCGTCACGCAGCAGGCGTCCCCAGTGGATGCCGTTGCCGGCCGGGCTGCCGGTCAACACCAGATCGCCGGGAAGGAGTTGAGCGGTCTGGGAGGCGTACGACACCAACCGTGCGACCCCGAAGAGCATGTCCTTGGTGGACTCGTCCTGCATGGTCTCGCCGTTCAGCCTGAGCGTGACCCGCAGGTCAGCGGTGTCCGCGATCGACTCGGCAGGTACGAGCCACGGGCCGAGCGGCGTGAAACCGGGAGCGTTCTTGCTGCGCAGCCAGTCGGTACCGATGGCCTTCATGTCCCGGCGGAACACGGTGGCGCGGTCGGTGAGGTCGTTGGCGATGGTGTAGCCGGCGACGTACTCCAGGGCCTCCTCGGCCGTCACCTGGTAGGCGGGCTTGGCTATGACGGCCGCCAACTCCAGCTCCCAGTCCGGCTTTTCGGCCCAGGCGGGCAGGACGATGTCGTCGTAGGGGCCCGTGATCGCGCTGGGCAGGCCGATGAACACGTAGGGCAGGTCCTCGGCGGCCCGGCGGTCCATGACCGCGGCGATCTCCGCGCGTGCCTCCTCGACCGTGCGCGGGTCGTCCGGGGAGCGGTGGGCGATCTCCAGGTCGATCACGTGCTGCCGGTAGTTGGCGCCGGACTGGAAGATCTGCCGCGGCTCGATGGGGGCGTGCACCCGCAGACCTTCCAGTGGCCGCCAGCCGAGGGCGTCGTCGTCCGCAAGGGCGTGCAGGAGAGGGAGGGTCTCCTCCCACCGCTCCACCACGGCGCGCAGACCCGATGGCGCCCAGTCCAGGGCACTGCGCAGATCGAGTACCCGGTCTTCGGCCAGGAGGCCGGGAAAGGGCTCCCCGTTCCGAGCGGAGAAGGTGCCGAGCGCGAACGAGCCGGCAGGTTGCGCGAGCATTGCCATCAGATTTCCTCCTGCTGGGTTGCGGTCTACTCTGGCCCCGATCGGCCAATCACGGAAATTGATCCTGTGGATGTGCCGAATCCATGGCATGGATGGCTCTCGCTGCTAGGTGGTTGCCCGGTGAACCTGTCTCGACTCGACCTCAACCTGGTCCTCGCCCTTCGCGCGCTGCTGGAGGAGCGCAACGTCACCCGGGCCGGCGAGCGCATCGGCCTCAGCCAGCCGGCCATGAGCGCCGCCTTGTCCCGGCTGCGCCGCCATTTCGACGACGAACTGCTCGCCCGGACGGGCAACGCCTACGAGCTGACACCGCTCGGCGCCGCCCTGCGCGACCGCAGTGCCACCGCGTGCGACCTGCTGGAGCGGGTCTTCGCCAGCCAGGCCGACTTCGACCCGGCGGCGGAGAGCCGAGAGTTCACCCTCCTCGCCTCCGACTACGGGGCGGCCGTGTTCGGTGCCGCACTCGCCCGCACCCTGCACGAGGAGGCGCCCGGCATCCGGCTCACCTTCCAGCACCCGGTACCGTCCGTCGTGGACAACGCCGCCGCGGCGCTGAGCACCGTCGACGGACTGCTGATGCCGCACGGCGTCATCGACGGCTTGCCCGCCGTCGACCTCCACCAGGACCGCTGGCTGTTCCTGGTCGCCGACGATCATCCCGACATCGGTGACGAACTCACCCTGGACCAGCTGGGGCGTCTGCCCTGGGCCGTCTACCAGCGTCCCTACGACGCCCCGGCCGCCCGCCAGCTCAGCATGATAGGGATCAGTCCCCAGGTGGAGGTGTCCGTGCAGACCTTCCAGCTGCTGCCCCTCATGGTCGAGGGCACCCGTCGGATCGCGATGATCCAGGAGCGCCTGGCACACAAGGCGGTCCGTTCCGCCGCGGTGCGCGTCCTGCCCTGCCCCTTCGAGGCGGTACCGGTGCGGGAGGCGATGTGGTGGCACCCGGTGCATGCTCAGGACGCGGGCCACATCTGGCTGCGGCAGAAGGCCGCGGAGGTGGGCTCGACACTGACGGGCAACGGCTACGGCAAGGGCAGGAACCCGGGAAAGGCCGTGCCCGTCGACCGGAGCGCGGGGCTGCCGCCGGGCCGTCTCTGACCGGACCCGGCGGCAGCCCGTGACCGACGAGCTCCCGGCGGTCGCCCTGGCCCCTCAGGCCCACTGCTCCGGCAACGGCCGGGGATCGACCGCGCCCACCCGGCGGCGGGCCGCCCACAGCCCCGCCGCGACGAGGGCGGCGGCCAGCCCCAGCACGCCCACGGCACCGGCGAGACTGCCGACCGCGGACTCCCCGGCGAGCAGCACCAGCGGGCAGACGAACGCACCGCCGAAGAAGGCCGCCGTCCACAGCCCCGTGCCGCGGCCGCGGTCCTCGAACGCCAGGCGGGACATGGCACTGGTGAGAAGGGCGGGCAGCAGCATGCCGGTGCCCACACAGTTGACGACCGCCCCGATGACCAGCAGCGGGGCGCTGTCCGCGAGGAACATCATCCCGAAGCCGACCGCGCAGACCGCGAGAACGACGGGCAGCATCGGGCCGGGAGCACGCTTGAGCCGGGCGAAGGTGACCGCTCCGCCCACGGTGGCGGCACTGGCGATCGCGGTGGCCAGTCCGATCGAGCCGGGGTTCTCCACCCCGAGGTCGTCAAGCAGGTACGACATCTCCACGGGGACGGTGTAGAAGACCATCGCCCCGAAGAAGGTGAGGGCGCAGATGCCCGCCAGCTGCCGCCAGGGGAACGAACGGCGGGCCTCCGCCTCGGCCGGAGTCTCGACGTCGGCCGCACGGGCCGCCGGGTTGGGCAGGGCCGTTGCCATCAGCGGGGCGAGCACCAGGCTCACCGCGTAGACCCAGAAGGGCACGCGCCAGCCCGCCGATCCGGCGGCGCCGCCGAGCACGAAGAAGACGGTGGCCGACGCGGAGGCGCACATGGTCTGCAGGGCGAGGTACCTCACCCGCTGATGACCGGAGTAGTAGTCACCGATCAGCGTCGTGCAGCACGTCATGATCGCGGCCTCGGCGACTCCCACCAGCGCGCGGCTGGCGATGATGCCGCCCAGCGAGTCCAGCCACAGCGGTGCCGTACCGAACAGCGCGTACAGGACGGTCGCGACGACCAGCAGGCGCTTGCGGCCCACCCGATCCACGATCACACCGGCGAACGGGGCCAGCAGCGCCAGCGCCAGCGCCGGGACGGTCAGCGCGAGCGGCACCAGCGCCTTGGCCCCCGGGACCGACCCGAAGTGGTCCTGCATCCTCGGCAGCACGGGGGCGATCAGTACCGCCCCCAGGACCGGCAGACAGCTGCCCGCCATCAGAAGGGTCACCCGCAGCAGATGGGCCGGGCCCGACACGGCGGCGGCTGACGAAGCGGTGGCATCGATCGCGGCGGGAGGCTGCGGGGGCACGGAACCAGGCATGGCGACTCCAGGGGATGGCGTAAGGGAGCGGGCATGCCTCACGGGCACCGACGGCCCGGCATGCTGGGGAACTTGCCCGCCGCATCCGGACAGCGGCGTGCGGTAGCGACGACTATGGGGGCGCCAAGGCGCCGGTGCCATCCCCAGCACAATCGGAATCCCGTATCCGGGTCATCCACACGGTGGATGGGATGGGCAACCGTCACGCAGCCGGCAGACGTGCACAGCCGTCCTCATGCCGTCCTCATGCCGTCCTCACGCACGGCGTCGCGGCGGAACCGGTCCGAGCCAGCCGCTGGCCTCCGAGGCTTGTGCCGTTTCCTCCCGCTGTGGCTTTTCCTGGCGCTCGCGTTCGGCCTGTTCCGCCTGCCGCTCCACTTCGAGCGCCGGGTCTTGCAGTCGTCGCACAGGCGCGGGTGGCTGTACCCGCGGCCCCAGTCGACCGCTGATGCTGGCCTTCCACCGGTCGTCGGTGAACTTTTGTCCGCAGTCCGCGCACGCCCCGACGCCGAGCCTCGCGTTTGGCGGCTTCCTGCACGAGACGGCGTCACAGCAACTCGGTGGAGTGGAGCAATTGTCAAGACCTGTGGATGGGAGCCGCGCCGACCCAGCGGTGGTAGGCGTCCACGTCGACGTTGCTGCCGCACACGATGGTGACGACGTGTCGGCCGGCGAACCGGTCGCGGTCTTCGAGGATCGCCGCGATGCCGAGCGCGGCCGAAGGTTCGACGACGAGGCCGGCGTGGTCGAGGAGCATCCGCATACCGGCGATGATCGACGCCTCCTGGACCAGGACGGCGTCGTCAGCGACCAGGAGGAGGTCGTCCAGGACGGCCGGGATGGGACGCCGACCGGCGACGCCGTCAGCGATGGTGTCGGTCGAGTCGGTGGTGACGACGCGTCGTTGGCGCCACGAGTGTGTCAGCGCCGGTGCGCCCAGCGGCTGGACGCAGATCACCTCGACTTCGGGTGCCAATGCCTTCACCACATGACCCACGCCGGTGGCCAGCGCCCCGCCGCCGAGAGCAATCAGGACGGTGTCGAACGACGGCGCGGTGTCCACCAGCTCCAGGCCGATGGTCGCCGCGCCCTCGCAGGTCTCGATGTCCAGGCTGTCTTCGACCAGCCGGATACCGTCGTACCGTGCGATGGCCGCCGCCCGCTCGCGAGCCATCTCGTGGTCGCCGTCCACCAGCTCCAACCCGGCGTCCAATGCGCGGATGCGATCAAGCTTGGCCCGAGTCGCGAAGCGGGATGCCACGACTGTGACGTCGAGCCCCCGGCCGCGACCGGACCACGCGAGGGCTTGGCCAAGGTTGCCCGCGCTCGCGCACACCGCGGCTCGCGAGGCATTGTCGGCCAGCAGGCTCGCGACGACCTCGGTGCCGCGGGCCTTGAAGCTGCGGACCGGGTTCGCCGTTTCGAGCTTGATGCTCACCGTGCACCCGAGGCCGGGCTCCAGCGCCTCGCAGCGGTACAGCGGAGTGTCGAGAAAGACCGGGTCGATTACCCGGCGAGCCGCCCGGATCCGAGCAGTGTCGAGACGCGTCACCTGCACGACACAGCAGCGTAGCGCCACCGGCGCTGGTCCCATGAGTAACTGTCAGGAGTTTCAGGTCGGTTGAGGTGTGTCACGCTGCGGCGGGTTCCTCGGGGCGTTCGACAAGGTGACCGTTGTCGAAGCGGGTGCCGGCCCGGACGAGGGCGACGAGGTGGGGTGCGGTACCGCGCGCCAGCGAGCCTGGGCGGACTCGACAAGCGTGAACACCATCGCCAGGGCGACGGCCGGACTCCCGCGCCCCTGGTGACCTTGGTCCGGAGTTTCACCGTGGAGAACGTCGACTCGATGGGGTTGGTCGTCCGCAGGTGGATCCAGTGCTCGGCGGGGAAGCCGTAGAACGCCAGCAGCTCGTCGGCCTCGTCGGTGATCTTCTTCACCGCTTTGGGCCACTTCGCGGGAAGGGCTGCCGGTGACGGTTCTCGCGCCGGACTATCAGTGCATTCTGGGCGTGCTGGAACAGCAGCGATCCACGGGTCACGGACCGCTTCGGGCCAAGGAGATCGCGGTGGAGCTGGGCCTTGACGCGACGTCGGCGAAGGTCGAGGGACTGCGGTCGAAAGCCCGGCGCCCGGCGGAGCGCGGGTGGCTCCTCCTGGAGGCGTCGGGGGCGTTCAGTGCCGGCCGGCGGACCGTGGCCGTCCCAGACGTCGGCTCATTCGCGTGACCATCGACCACCGGATCATCGCCTCGCTGGTGGCGGGCAGGGTCTCGTAGTCCCAGGCCGGACGACGGGAGTTCATCAGCCACGTGAACGTGCGCTCGGCCACCCAGCGCCTGGGCAGCACCACGAACCCTGCCATGTTGTAGGTGCGCTTGACGATCTCCAAGGTCAGGGTGAGTTTGTCCCGGCACCAGCCGACGAGGGAGCCGGTGTAGCCGCCGTCGGCCCACACGAGGGTGATGTCGCGGTGCAGACGGCGCAGCCGGTTGAACAGGCCCGCCGCGGCGTCCCGGTCGCCGATGTTCGCGGCGGTGACCGCGACGGCCAGGAGCAGGCCGAGGGTGTCGGTCACGATGTGCCGCTTGCGGCCCGGCACCTTCTTCCCGCCGTCGTAGCCGCGTGAGGCGGCCGGCACCGTCGCGGCGGCCGCACCGACTGCGCGTCGATAATCCCCGCAGTGGGCTCGGCCTCGCGGCCCTCGCGCTCACGGAGCGTCCCGCGCAGCCGGTCGTGGAACTCGGCGATCCGCCCGTGCTCACGCCAGCGGCGGAAGAAGGCGTAGATCCTGGCCCATGCAGGGAAGTCCGCGGGCATCGCCCGCCATGAGATCCCGCCCGCGACCAGGTAGCGGATCGCGTCCAACAGCTGCCGGTGGCAGTAGCCCTCGGGCCGTCCACCCCGCCCCTGGAACCAGGCCGGCACCGGCTGCAACGGCCGGACGGCCGCCCACTCCGCGTCCGTCATGTCCGACGGATACCGCGCACCCGGTCCGGATGGTCGGCCGCGTTGCCGTACACGTGCGCGAGGCAATCGCACGACACGGCGGGCGAGTTGAAGTCAACGTGCTCGGGCACGTACGACAAAGACAACAGGGCCTCCGGGAACCACTCGGAATGGGATCGCACCCCCGAGCTACCAGGAGGCCCTGCTTGCACGTGCGGAAACCGTCGCAGTCACCCGATCGAGACTCCCGTTGCCCGCGACGGTCCGGCGATCGACAGCCTTCGAGATCGGTACGTGCAACAACCACTTACGTGTCAGGATGCTCCGGCAGGGCGAGCCAGTCCGACCAGGAGATCTCGCGGCCGAGGAAGCGCGGCTGCTCGAACGGCCAGTCGGCGGCGATCCACTGCGGCACCAGCGCATCGAGGGCCTGCTCGACCTTGCTGCCCACCAGCTCGTCCACCACCCACCAGGAGATCTCGCCGTCCGCGTCGGCCTTCTCCGGTGGGTCGATGTAGACACAGCCGAGCAGAGCTGTCTCCGCCGCGTCGAACAGCGCGTAGTTGAAGGACTGGTGTGCGGCGATCTCCTTCTCGTGCCGCAACAGGTCGGCCTGGTCGGCCTCGTAGGTCATGGTGGCCGCGGGCCAGCCCCAGGCCGGGCCGAAGATGGTCCACAGCCGCTCGCGCGAACCCATCACAGCCGGATAGTCGAGTGGGGTGTCCGCCTCCCGGATCGGCCGCAGGTGATGACCACCGCCCGGCAGCGGTACCAGGACGGGGTGGACGAAGTCATCGGGGAGCCAGCTCATGGCGCCCGACCGTAGCAGCGCGCGGCCGTCCGCTCCCCTGGATTTTCCCCGCACACCGCCAGGCCCTGCTCTCATGCTGGGCAGGGCCCGCGACCACCCGATCGAGACTCCCGTTCGATCGACAGACTCCGTGAACTTTGCACACCAGCGACGCACCGTCTCGTAGGAGACGACGATCCCGCGCCCGAGCCCTCAGCTCCTCGACCTCGCGCAACGACAGCGGGAAGCGGAAGTACAGCCACACACAGTTAGAGATGACCTCGACCGGGTACCGGTGCCCCTCGTACGACAGCGACGCGCTCCCCCACGGACAACCCTTCCCAGGCTGATCAACCAGAAGATCATCCCACCGGTCAGCCAACGTGACAGTGCCTGCAGGATGAGTCCGCGACGGCGTTCTTCGTGCGCATCGGCGCGGTCAGGCCGCCGGGCTCGGGCGGCTCCGGGTGGGTGTGTGCGGTACGAGTCGGGGTCCTCGATCCAGGTTCGTGCCTGGATGCTGGCGTCGCGCCTCGCCGTCGCCACCGCCCTCACGGCCGTACAACTCCGTCACGACGAAGGCACCCCCGTACGGCTGGTGCACTTCCTGGAGGACGCCCGCCGCCGCAACCTGGTGCGGGCGACGGGCCCGGTCTACCAGTTCCGCCACGCGCGGCTCCAGGAGCGGCTGGCCGCACGACACGATCGGTTCCGGGGCGGGACGGAGCCGTGACGCGATGCGGTTGATCACCGCTCAAGAGGCCAGTACGCCCCCGAAGAGGGGAAGGTTGCGGATCACGGCCCAGAGCACGACCGTCGCGGCCAAGGCGCGGGCGGCCCACACCGGAAGAACGCGCGGTCGGAACCTGCCGGTGACGGCACGCAGCCAGATGACCGCGCCGAACGGCAGGAAGCCGACAAGGAGCGCGTTGTAGTCCACCGCCGCCACCACGTCGCCGTGGGTGAGTGCGTGCAGTGCACGCAGGCTCCCACAGCCCGGGCAGTCCCACCCCGTGACGGCCCGGAACGGACAGGAGGGGAACCGGCCGGGGCGCGTGGGGTCGAACAGCGCTGCGGCAACGGTGACCGCGGCCAGAACCGCACCGCCCAGCCATGCTTCGCGGGCACGATGCCGGAGCGGAGCAGTCACGGCACGAGCATGCCCTTGGCGGAGCTGTCCGACGCGCCCGCGACAATGACCATGATCAGCCAGAACAGGACTCCGATCCCCAGACTCACGAAGACGAGGATCCGAGCCTTCCGTGACGCCTGGACGGCTCCCTCGTAGTCGCCTGCGGCGTTCTTGGCCGAAACCTGTGAGGCGAAGACGATGGCCGCTATACCCGTGGGCAGGAAGCAGAGGATCGTGACAAGGATGGCCGGGGTCATGTACGACTCGGGCGCCGGTCTTTGCGGTGTGTGTTGCGGCCCCCATGAGCCCTGGCCGGTCTCCTGGCTCCAGCCCGGCTGCCCGGAGGACGGGGGGAAGGGCTGTTGCCCAAGAGGATCCGGTCCCCAGATGTCATCGCTCTGCGGTTCGTGGTGCTTGTCGGCCATGGCTGACTGCCCTCCTCTGGATCCGCGATCTCAGCCGGGGACCCACATGGTGTGCCGGGAGTCCCAGGTCCAGCTCTCGCCTCGGGCGTCCAGAGCGACCGCCTGCTCGTACGCCCGCTCCGGAACGTCGCTGGTGAACGTGACGCGGCCGCCGGCCGACATCTCGAAAACCACGCTCTGTGGTGCCGGCGTCCCGTCCGAAGTCCGTTTCAGGAGCCGGTCCGTGAACTGCTTCAGCCCGTTGTGGGCGTCTACGGCGAGCTTCTCGAAAATGGTCCGCAGGAACGGTTCCGCGACGGCCGTCGTGACGAGGACCAGCACGATGTCGGCCGCCCCCCGCCGGGTCGGCAGCAGCAGGCACGCGGCGTCGATGCCGGCAGCGCGCAGCAGGTCCTGCCCCTCCTCGGCCGGGCTGGAAGGCAGGGCGGAGGGCCAGCGGATCTCGACCTCGTGGTCTGTCATGGAGCGGCTCCCTAGTCGGCCATCCAGTCGGGCAGTTCCCAGCGCTCCACTGCGCCGGTGCGGGTGGCGGTCACGAGTCCCTGGTCGTCTTCGAGGAAGCCGAGTCCTACGGGCCGGCTCGCGAGCTTCGTCACGGGTGAGGCCTTGCCGGTGTGCACGTTCCGGATGGCCACCTTGCCTCGCTGATGCGCCATCGCGACCGCGGGACATCCGGCGGCGAACGCCAGTTGGTGGGCGGGGCGCTTCGGTTGCGTGCGCCAGAGAAGGTCGCCTTCCCAGGTCCACAGACGCCCCCGGCCGTCCATGCAGCCTGTGGCCAGAAGGCCGTCCGCGGCGGCGAGGGAGACGACGGGTTGGGGGTGCGGCCATTCCATGACGGGCAGCCCTCGCACGTTGAGCTGTCGGATCCGTCCGTCTCCGCAGGCCACGACTACGTGTCGGTCGCCGGGCGCGAAGCAGACCGGACCGAGCGGGGTGTTCTGGCCCGCCGCCCAGAGTGCGGCCTGTTTCGGCGAACAGACAGTCAGGTCCCTCACGCGGGCGCCGCGCGCGTCGTAGACATGGAGGTGGTTTCCTGCGGTCACTGCGAGCCAGTGGCCGTCCGAGCTGAAGGCGAGGCCCTCGCCCTGCCCCGCTGCGGTCATCACATGCACGGGCATCTCGGTTTTGAGATCCCAGAGGACGACGGTGCCGTCCTGGTAACGGCTCGCGAGGTACCGTCGCCATGGGCTCCAGGCGATGCGCACCGGCTTCTCGCGCTGCACCAGCAGGCATTGGGCGACCAGTT
The DNA here is from genome assembly GCF_030294945.1 of Streptomyces graminofaciens. Taxonomy (NCBI): domain Bacteria; kingdom Bacillati; phylum Actinomycetota; class Actinomycetes; order Kitasatosporales; family Streptomycetaceae; genus Streptomyces; species Streptomyces graminofaciens. The sequence continues at coordinate 181,467 of NZ_AP018448.1, forward strand.
TCCCCTTCGCGGTCTCGACGACCTTGATGACACCGTCCTCGCAGGCCGCGGCCACCAGGTTCCCGGGCCCGACTGCCACATGCCCGCAGGGGCCGACCTCGGCGAGTACGGCGCTCCTCGCGGGCGGCGTCCGTGTCGCCTCGCGCGCGGGCGACTGCACCTCTCTCTCCAGCGACACCTTGGGCGAGGCGAAGATCTGGACCGTGTCGGACGCGAGGAACAGCACCGGGGTGGCCCACTCCAGGCTGCCCAGACGCACTTTCACGTCATCGCGGGCGAGTGTCACCGCGCGGTCCACCGGCAGTCCTTCGGCGATCCGTTCGTAGAACGAGGACGCGAACGTGAAAGCGGCCCGGTCCGTGATCGCGTACTGCATGGCGACCACGGCCGGCACTCCCGCCGCCACGAGGGCGGCGGCCATGCTCGTGTAGGCCCTGCCCGGTCCGCTCACCGCGGACTCACAGGCGTTCAGCACGACCAGCCGCAGTTGAGGACTGTCCCCGATCCGCCGCCGGAGGTCGCTGGCGTGGACGCGCATCGCCAGCCCGTCGTCACCGGTGAGCTGAATGTATCCCTCGGTGTCACCGAATCCGCCGTGACAGACGCAGTGGAGGACATGCCACGTGTCGGTGCGCAATGCGTTTTTGAGATCCTGATACCGGTCGCCGGGCAGCCAGTGCACGTCAACCTTGTCCGAACTGTCCTGCTGGAGAACCTGTTCGATGCGCTCCCTCTCCTGTCGCGCATCCAGCGGGGGAAGATCGTCCGGGAGCGCCGAAATGCCGAGCACTCGCAGCGGGAGGGAAAGAGCCATGGGGGTTACGGGATCCCTGAGCCGCAAATTCCGCACGACCGGCACGTGAAGAGCGAGGTAGTCATCGCGGGACGGATCGACCATATACTCCCACGGAATACCCCCCACCCTGGGGCCGTCCGGGCGCAACAATATCCGGAGCGACCTCCCTTGCTTCATGGCTTGAATTCGGCACCGGTCGAACAGGGCGAACACGTCATCCCGAAGGACCGTTCTGGTGAGCACGTTTCCGAATTCTCGGACGTCTTTCTCCGGAGTCGACGCGCCACGCACGACTTCCCTGCTGTACGACCTCTCCAGAGAGCGCTCCACTCCCCCCAGCGTCTCTTCCAGTTCATTCGCCGAATACGGGGGAGGCACCCTCATGCTCGCTTCACCCAACTCGGAGGCGCACCCGACGATCCATTCGGTATCGGTTTCAATGATTTCGAGCCGAAACGGTAGGATCTCCATTCCCGCCACCTCCGAACCCCACCATTACAAGTGCACACCCGATTCTGTGAGGCGTCCACTCGGCGGTAGGGCGGTGTGAATCAGCTCGGTGTCGGTCCTTCTCCGGCGCCTGCATCGGTGTCGGTGCCGGATCGGCCGTCTCGGACGACTTCGTCCCCGCCCCCGCCCCCGGCGCCGCACGGGCCCGGGGCCCCATCAGGACGTAGGAGTTCCCCATAGCGGTCGTCAAGCCGCAATGGGGATTGGAGGGCGGAGTTCATAGGAGGTGTTGTCGCGGATCATGGCCCAGAGAACGTTGAGACGTCGGCGGGTCAGGGCCAGCACGGCTTGGATGTGGATCTTCCTCTCGTTGCGTTTGCGCTGGTAGTAGCGCTGGGAGACGGGTCAGCAGTGCAGGCTGGCCATCGCGGCGAGGTCGCAGGCTCGCAGCAGCCCGCGGTGGTAGCGGCGAACCGGTGCAGGTTGCCTCGGACACGTCCGGAATCGCGTGGGACCGGGGCCAGCCCGGCGAAGCCCGCCAGCCGGTCCGGGGTGCCAAACGCCGTCAGGTCTCCACCTGTGGCCGCGATGAACTCTGGGCCAGGCCGGGCCCCATGCCGGGCAGGGTCTCGATCACCTTGACATGTGGATGGTCATGAAAGCGGGCCACGACCAGAGCGTCGAGTTCGGCGAGCTCCGCGTCCAGGGCCAGCACGCTTTTCGCGATCCGGGCCGCCATGTCCGCAGCTAACTTCTCTCCCGGCAGCGTGGTGGCCTGGGATTCTGCTGCCTCGACGGCAGTCCGAGCGAGTGAGGCGGCGTTCTTGACACCGCGCGTCTTCAGCAAGGATTCGGGGCGTCGGACACCGAGGCGGCGGATCGCGTCCGGCGTCTGATAGCCGGTCAGCGCACAACCAACCCCCGGCCCTTCCGTGGCAAGGCACGTTCCAGGGCCGGGAAGATGCCCAGGAGCTGCTCGCGCAGCCGGTTGATCTGCCGGGTGCGGTCGTTGACGAGATCGAGGCGGCGGTTGGTGAGGATGCGCGGGTCGACGGCCACCTCGTCTCCGGGCCGCAGGAGTCCCAAGTCCTGGCGCATGCGGGCCTGATCGGCGATGACGTGGGCGTCCTTGGCGTCGGTCTTGCTTGGCGTTAACGGTCTGAATTGGCCCCACTTTTCCGGCTTCAGGTGGCCCCATATCGTCGTGCGGGGGGTCTGAGTTCCGGCTTGACGCGGCCCCGGCTTTCCGGTCTCGCGTGGCCCCAGCCGACGATGGGTCGGCGATCTCCTTCACCCCTCGCCACGAGTCACGCCACGTCAGGTCGTTGACTGACCGTGGCGATACTCCTCGGAAGGCATCGAGTCCCATTCGGTATTCGCACCGTCGCGCGTCACCATGAACAACGGACGCGATCGCAGGACCTGCCCGACGAGTTGCCCGCGCATGACCACCCCGGGATCATCCGGTCCTGCATAGCCCTCGGGCGTGTAGCGAAAGTGCCCGTCCACTGCCTCGGCATGCGCGATTGCGTCGCTCTCCAGTTCCGACAGGTCCCTTCCGACCAGCGAGATTCCGTCGTACCCCACCTGGGGACCGTGGACGGCATCGGCTGCGATGCAGAACAATCCCACAGCCTGGCTCACGTAGGCCGTGACGGCCGGCGGAGAAGGGGCCGCCCCGCGACGGACCTCGATCTTCCAAGTCGGCGAGAAGATCGCGTGGTCCCGTGCGCAATCGCTGACCTGTGTCTGGCCGAGAACCTGAGCTGCCTCGACCACTTCGTCGACGGTCATGCCGAACCGGAGCGGTCCGACGCCGACAGCCGGTGCATAGGACCACTCGTCCCGATCGGCGACCCCGGAATCAGCTTCGGTCTTGAACGTCATAGTCGCCCCCTGGAGACAGCTGAAATCTTGCCGCCGCCATCATGTCAATTACCGACAAGCAGCCCGCCGGGTGCCGCCAGGCGCGAGCTACCCCCGCCTGCCAGGGGCCGCAGTGATCGTCAGGCGATCGCTAGCCTCGCTGCTGCTTGGCTTTGGTCTGGGCGAGTCGGTAGGACTCGGTGCCGGTCTCGATGATGGTGCCGTTGAAGGTCAGGCGGTCGACGATGGCCGCGCAGAGCCGGGGGTCGGTGAAGGTCTTGGTCCAGCCCCCGAACGACTCGTTCGAAGCGATCGCAACACTGTTCCTTTCCTCCCGCTCTGTCAGAACCTGGAACAGCATCTCGGCGCCACGGCGGTCCAGATCGAGATAGCCCAGTTCGTCAATGCAAAGGAGATCGACGCGGCCGTAGCGGGCGATGGTCTTGCTCAATTGCTTCTCGTCGGCGGCCTCGACGAGCTCGTTGACCAGGCGGGCGGCGAGCGCGTAGCGGACCCGGAAGCCTGCCATCGCGGCGGCGGAGCCGAGTCCGATCAGCAGGTGGGTCTTGCCGGTGCCGGAGTCGCCGATCAGGCAGAGCGGCTCGCCCTTCTTGACCCACTCGCAGGTGGCGAAGGTTGTTGACCAGAGCGGGTGTGATGTTGGGGTTGGCCGAGTAGTCGAAGTCGGACAGCCACTTCGAGCGCGGGAATCCGGCTGCACGGATGCGCCGCTCGGAGCGGCGGCGGTCGCGGTCCTCGCACTCGGCCATCAGCAGTTCGGCGAGGAAGCCGTGGTAGGACAGGTGCTCGCGTTCGGCCCGGTTGACGGTGTCAGCGAACTGGGCCCGCATGGTCGGCAGCCGCAGGACGCGGCAGGCGGTGTCGATGGCGGCGTCGGAGGCGGGCTCGGTCAGGGTGTGGTGCGGGCCGGTCATCGAGGTTCCCTTCCGGGTCGTTGGTGCAGGAGCTGGTCCCAGCGCTCAAGCGCTGGAAGGGGGCGCTGGTCGGTTGGCAGGCGGGCGGTTCTTCGTTCGGTCAGGCTCGGCAAAGGCAGCTCCGGCGGGGCAACGAACTCGGGCAGCGGGACGGTGACCGTGACCGTCGGGGACCGGCCCTCGGTCTCGGCGGCCTTGCGCGCTTCGAGCGCGACGACGTCAGCGGTGCAGGCCCCGGCCGCGAGGGCGGCCTGGATGCCGGCGACGACGTCGCGGTGCTGCAGGTGCCGGTGCAGCAGCAGGACGTGGACCAGGGCCTCCGTACCATCGGTCTCGCCGAGCGCGTGCTTGGCCGCGGACCAGAAGGCCTCGTGAGCGGGAGTAAAGGTGCCTGCGCGGCGGGCCTGATCGAGTGCCTCGGAGCCGGCCAGGGTTCCCGGCTTGGTCAGCAGACCTCCAGGAAGTGGTCGAGCACCACCCGCTCGGCACCCTTCGTGGTCAGGCGTGAGTGGCGGGCGATCTCGGTGCGCCCGTGGAAGACGACGACCTCGTTCGAGCGAAGCAGGACGTGGACAGTGCGGCCGATGTAGCGGGCCGGGACCCAGTATCGGCAGACGCGGACGGCGACCATGCCGTAGCGGTCGACGCGCGGGGTGAAGGCAAGCCCGGTCTCGAACTCCTCGCCCGGCAGGGGCAGTAGGAGCGGAGCCTCGTGGGCGAAGTCCTGGCCGATAGTGCGGATCCGCAGCCCAATCCGCCGGCTCTCTTCGGCCTGTTCGAACGCCGCGAAGGCGTCGTTCAGCTCGTCGAGGGAATCGACGCGCGGAACGGGGGTGAGGTAGTTGCGGCGCCAGTAACCGACCTGGCCCTCGACCCGGCCCTTCTCGTGGGCGCCGCGCAGTCCCGGCTCACAGTAGAAGGGGGTGATCGAGTAGTGCCGGCGGAAGTCGTGCCAGCGCGGATGCTCCTCCCGCGACCGGCTCTTGCGGATCACCCGAGACACCGCGGGCGAAAGGTTGTCATACCGCATCTGGCCTGTGGGTATGCCACCCAGGGTCCGGAACGCGTGAACGTGGCCGTCGAGGAAGGCCTCCTGCCCGCACGAAGCGGTGATCCGGTGGACGGCCTTGCCAGAGTAGGCGAGCCGGAACGCGAACAGGTAGCACTTGGTGCGCTCGCCGGCCAGGTCGACCCAGGCCTCGCCGAAGTCGACCTCCGCGTCCATCCCGGGCTGGTTGTGGCGGATCACGAACCCGGCGGCCGGTGCCGCCCCGGCGGCCTCGGCGATCTCCTGCCAGCGCCGGTGGACGTAGTCCCACACCGTCGAGTACGCGATCTCCGCCCCGAGCTCCTGCTGGAGCCTGGCCAGGATGCGCTGCACGGCGTGCCGCTGCTTCGGCGGCGGCTCCAGGTCGTCCAGCAGCCACTGGTCGATCGTCTTCTTGAACGGCTCCAGCCTCGGCGAATGCCTCCGCGGTGTCCGCCGTGGCGGCGGCACCGCCGAGCACAGGGCCTCGCGCACCAGCCGCCGGTGGACACCGTACTTCCGCGCCAGCGCGCGAACCGACAACCCCTCCCGCCACGAGTCCCGGCGGATCAGCAGGAACAACTCTTCCTTCGAGGACACCACTCGGCATCGCCCCTCACGGAGACCCACACCGAGCGTCCCAGCCCCACGTCGAGGGTGGGGCCAACTCAAGCCGGAACAACCCCCGAACGCTCCCACGCGCCCCGCCGGTGGGGCCAACCCGGGCCGGAAAAGTGGGGCCAAGTCAGACCGTTAACGCCACTTGCTCTGGCCGCGGTAGCCGGCTGCGGCACGGTGGACAGTCAGGCCGGTGAGGTAGACCGTCGACTGGCCTTGGTCGAGCAGAAGCCCGATGAACAGAGCGGCGCCGCCGTGGTTGGTGTCCACCGCCCACAACACCTCGCCCGGATCGGCGAGAGCGAGCACATCGCGGATGAGCTCCAACAGCGCGGGCTCGTCGTTGCCGACGCGGCGCGACAGCCGTCGTTCCCCTTGGGCATCGAGTGCCACGCGGTGGTGGTGCTCTTTGCCGATATCGACTCCGGCCCAGATCATGAACATGGTCGCCTCCGCCAGCTGTTCGTTCTGTGATCCCGCGCGGACGGCCTTGCCGACGTTGTCCTACACAGCGATCAAGTCGCTTATCCCAATGAGCGGTTGTGACCGTCGCGGGCTCCGGGCGGCCAAGTCATTCAGCCATCAAGCGGCGCCAAGCTCACTGCCATACCCAGCGCCCTCAGGCTCACCGATCCTACGAATAACCGGAGTTGGCCCGCGCTGACACGGTAGGACAAGCTAAGTGAGTGCGCCGAAACCCGTATGTGCGGGGTGCGGGGCCGCGTCACGGCCAGGCGAATAGACGAACATGAGACGCCTGCGGTGGCGACGGTCCACCCAGCCGAAAGGCTCGTCTACTTGATGCTTCACCGTACTGCCGTCCCAACTTCCAGGCTCTCACCCATCAGGTTGGTGCGCTTGGCCTGTTGGAAGTAGCGGCAGGATCCTCTTGCTCAGCCAGCTGCCGTCGCGGTCGGCCCGGTCCCGGCTCGCGGACCTCACTGCCGCAACCGGACCTCATCCCCCGCCTGTTGACACCCTTTCAGTCGTCTACTGTCGCACCAGAGGCAGGCCGGCCGCAGTGGCCGCCACCATGCGTTTCAGGGTGGGGCGGAACGGCGGGAACGCCCCCGCGATCTCCGGCTCGCGCGCGTACAGTTCACGCAGGGCCTCGGGCGGACGGGTGATGGGAAACAGCTTCGCAACGAAGGCGCTGGCTGTCATCACGAGTGCGGCGCCATCGGCGGGGGTCAGTTCCGGGCAGGCGGCGGAGATGCGATGGCCGATCGCCCAGTAGGTGTCGATGGCCCACCTCTTGAAGACCTTTAGCACCTCCACGGACACATTGTGCTCGAGCATCGTCTCCGCGTGCGTGGTCAAATCACAGTAGAGCGGCCGGTCCACGAAGGCATCCGCGAGAACGCCGGCTGTTGCCTCGGTCCCACTCACTTCCTGCAACCGGGCGCTGACCACGCTCGCCCACTCAGAGCCCGCGCTCATCAGCAGATGCAGGTAGATCTCCTCACGCGTGCCGAAGTAGCGCAACACGTTGGACTTGGCGAGTCCGACCGCGGTGGCGATGTCCTGCAGGCTGACCCTGGCCACGCCGGAACGCTCGGCGAGCTCCCGAGCGGCGGTGAGGATGGCCTCACGGCGCTGGTCCTTCTGATCAGGGCGTCGAGCCCGCTGGAATGGCGCTGACATGACCGTTCATCCTAGTCCAGATCTAACAGAACACCCATCTCTTGTTAAGGAACTGGTGTTCTGTTAATGTCCCGGCATCCGACAACCCCATCGCGCTCCCGGGAGTGAAAGACCATCTCCGCCACCTCGACCAACCTCAGTCAGACCATTGACGACTTCGTTGCCGCCTTCAACGAGCCGAGCCCCGATCTCGACAAGGTGATGTCCTTCTTCGCCGACGACGCCGTGTACCTGCCCGGCCACCTTCCTGAGCGACGTGGCATCGCGGCGATCCGCAAAGAGTTCGAGCCGCACTTCGCCGGGCGCTACGGCGCCATGCACTTCGCCGTGTACGACAAGATCGTCGACGAGCCGAACCGGCGCGCCACGATCCGCTGGGCCTGCCGACTCGACATGAACGGAGAGTCCGGCCGGCATGTGCCCTTGCCACTGCGCCTGTTCGCCCGTGCGCGCTACGGCGGCAGCATGCAGTGGCATGGTGTGGACGTCTTCCACTTCGACCCCGCAGGACGTATCAGCGGCAAGTTCACCTACGCCATGTTCCGGTTGCCGCTGTGGGAGCGAGGCTGACAGGGCTCCCCGACGGTCCGAACCACCCGAGCCGACCCCACATGCCAAGGCCCGTCGTACCTCGCCTGGGGAAAGCTCGGGCCCGCGCGCACTTAGACGTCGTCTCATTTGGCGAGTCTGCGGTAGCAGATGAGGCTGCAGGCAATGGCGGTGAAGGCCAGGAAGTGTTCGGCCTTGCGTTCGTAGCGGCGGTGCAGACGGCGGCAGCCGCCCAGCCATGACATCGTGCGCTCGATAGTCCAACGGTGTCGGCCGAGTCGCGTGGAGGACTCGATGCCCTTGCGGGCGATGCGGTGCCGGATACCTCGCTTGCGTAGCCATCGGCGCAGGTGGTCGTAGTCGTAGCCTTTGTCCGCGTGCAGCTTGGCCGGCCGGCGTCTGCGCGGGCCGCGGCGGGAGCGGATCGGCGGGATGCCGCGCACCAGCGGCTCGAGTGCCTGGCTGTCATGCAGGTTCGCGCCGGAGATCCCGACCGAGAGGGGTAAACCGGTCCGCTCGGTGATCAAGTGGACCTTCGAGCCCTTCTTGCCCCGGTCTACAGGATTCGGACCTGTCAGGTCCCCCCTTTCAGGGCCCGCATGTTCACCGAGTCGATCGCGCAACGTGACCAGTCCAACTCTCCGCGCGAGCCCAGTTCGTCGAGGATGACGCGGTGCAGCTTCGCCCAGACCCGGGCGGCGGTCCACTCGGTGAAGCGCCGGTGCGCGGTCGGCCCCGAGGGGCCGAAGACCGGCGGCAACTGCCGCCAGGTGCAACCCGTCGTGGCCACGAAGATGATCGCGGCCAGCACCTCACGATCCCCGTACCGCCGCCGACCGCCGCCCTGCGGCCGCGATGGAGCAGGCGGGACCACCCACTGGAACAGTTCCCACAACTCGTCCGGCACCATGCGCTCGACCATCACCACATCGTGCAGACTACCCAGCACTCCAAATGAGACGACGTCTTATACGGAAACGAAATGACACTTCTCAAGTCATGGCGGCCCCTGCTCGCCTTCATGGTCACCGGCGGACTCCTGGTGTCGCTCTGCTACTTGGCGCTGCGGCCAGAACATCTCCTGTCCGTACCCGAGGGGGCCGCCTCCGGGTCGCTCACCATGCGCCCCTGCGGCTACGACACCGAAGCCGGAACCGTCGCCGCCGACTGCGGCACACTCGCCGTCCCGGAGAACCGGCGCGACCCCAAGTCCGAGCTGATAGCACTTCCCGTCACCCGCGTCCGGGCCACTTCCGCAGACCCCGCGGAACCGATCTTCCGCCTGGGCGGTGGCCCCGGAAGAACGAACATGGACTTCCCGCAGGCAAGCCGACTCACCGGCCAACACGATGTGGTCCTGGTCGGTTACCGGGGCATCGATGGATCGCGCCGTCTGGACTGCCCCGAGGTCACCGCGGTCATGCAGTCCGCCGACGGCATCGCGGGATCGAAGACACTGCCTGCCATGACCAAAGCGTTCGAACTATGTGCGGACCGTCTCACCGAGGACGGGATCGACCTCACCGGCTACTCCGCTCTCCAGCGGGTGGAGGACCTGGAAGCGGCCCGTACCGCCCTGGGCTACTCACAGATCAACCTCCTCAGCTCCAGTGCTGGAACACGCACCGCCATGATCTACTCCTGGCGGCACCCGGCGGTGCTGCACCGCTCCGCGATGGTGTCGGTCAATACTCCCGGGCACTTCGTCTGGGACCCGCGCATCACCGATGCGCAGTTCGCCCAGTACACACGGCTGTGCGACGATGACGACGCCTGCGCCGCGCGTACATCCGACCTCGCCGAATCGATCCGGAACACCGCCGGCGAGATCCCTGAACGCTGGGGGCCCTTCCGCATCAAGGACACCAACGTCCGGGTTCTGAGCCAGTACGCCATGCATCACAACGGTCCGGCCTCGGCACCGAACAACGCGCCGACCATCATCGACGCCTATCTCAGCCGGGACACCGGCGCCTTGTGGGCCATGTCTGTCCTCGGTGACCTCGCACTGCCGGATTCCATCGCCTGGGGCGAGTTCGCTTCCTTCGCCATGATCGATGGACCAGCAGCACAGCGCTACTACGACAGCGGTGGCGATCCGGGCTCGATCCTGGGCAACGCCTCAACCGACTTCCTGTGGGCCGGCGAGTCCGGTCTGTTCACGGTATGGCCGGACAGCCCCGACAACGCCAAGTATCGCCAGATGCGGCCCAGCCACGTCGAAACCCTCCTCGTCAGCGGTGAGGTCGACTTCTCCACCCCGGCGCAACTGGCCACCGACGAACTGCTGCCCGCCCTGTCCCGGGGACAGCAGGTGATCCTTCCCGGGCTGGGCCACACCGCCGACTTCTGGGAGCACCGTCCCGAAGCCGGAAAACGTCTACTGACCACCTTCTTCGACACCGGCAAGGCGGACAGGTCCCAGTTCGACAGGAGGCCCGTCGACTTCGAGGCCGTTCCGTGGAGCATGTCCACGGTGGCCAAGCTGCTGATCGGAGTCACCCTGACAGGCGCAACCCTCGGCCTCGCTCTGCTTGCCGTGATCGCACGCTGGTCGCGCAGGCGCGGTGGCTTCGGTCCCCGCACGAGTGTCTGGGTGCGAACCGGGACCGTGATCCCGCTCGGCCTCGGCGGATGGCTGCTGGGGGTTCTGCTGATCTGGACGGTAGGTCCCGATGACTTCGTGGCCAGCGCGAGCGTGATCGTGCCCGGGACGGGCCTGATGGTAGGCCTCGGCGCCTATCTGGCCTGGCCCCGTCATGAGCGCTCATCCCAGATGCGGCGCGCAGGGTTGGTGGCCGCGGTCTGCGGGGCGTTCCTCGGGGCATGGATCGGCTGTTACGCGCTTTCCGGTCTCCTGGCGCCTGCTGCAGCCATAGTCGGTGCAGGTGCGGCAGCGAATCTTGGGTTGCTGTGCGTCGAGCACTTCCGCAGGTGGCCGGACCGCATTTGGCGCACACCGGCGATGCGCAAGAGCTCTTGAGTCCGTAGGAGGAGACTATGGGATGGGCGAACGCCGCAGGGACCTGCGGCGTTCGCCCACCAAACTGTTTTCTGCGGACCGGCTCCTTGCTCTCACCGCGCCGTCGTCGGCATCGTGATGCCGCGCACCAAATGAGCCGCGCCCCGCGCGTGATCTTCTAGACACTGCGCCTGCAGTGAGGTGGCCGGGGACACCCCGCACCTGCGCGTGCCACGTCACCGCGGTGACGTGGCACGCATCCAGAGCCGTCCCCTGTACAGGCGTCATAGCTAGTCACGCTCATCTGACCTGGGCAGATATGTGCGGGATCTAGACAACCGTGCCGACCATCCCGAACGCGATGGTGCCCGACCAGGTAGCGGTGGTCCTCGTGCCTCCAGCGTCGGCGGCCGTGGCTCCCCACGCATCCGGGAGGAGAAGCCACGGCCCGTGTGAGCGCACGGGAGCTCGGTCAGCGGTGGCGCGGTTCCTCAGCCCAGTTGCGGAGCTGGTCCTCGAGGACGAGGTTGTCGCCGCGGGCCACGGTCTGGAGCAACTGGGCGCACACGGTCGCTTCGGCGGCGAGGCCGGCCGGGCTGCCCAGGATGGGGAAGGCGTCGCGGACGCGGGCGGCGGCGTCCGGCTGGAGCAGCGAGTAGGCGTAGAGCGTGGCGCCGTCGAACCCCTCTGGAGCTCGCCCCCAGCCCTCCCAGTCCAACACCTTCAGCGGCGCGGTGACGTTCGCCCGGTGCAGGTCAGCATGAGCGGAGGTCCAGCAGGTCACGGCCGGGCCAGGATCCCAAGGAAGCCGGAGGTCGTGCCGGAGGATGGGGTCATCGGACAGTACCGGCTCATCGACACGGGCCGACAGCTCCGACCGGTAGGCGTGGCCGTCGTCGAAGGCGTCGGCCACACCCAGGAGCGCGGGCCGGCGCCCGTCGAGGTCACCGAAAGCGTGCTGGGCATCGAGGGCGCCGTCCCACGACTTCCCCGATGCCTTGTCCTCCGGAGCAGACACCAGCCGCAGCCACGCCGGGGCGCCAGCAGCAGTGGGGGTGGTGAGCGCGCGTGCGCTGTTCGGTGTCCGGGTCAGGCGGAGGCGAGTACACCCGTGATCTGCCTCAACTTGGCTTCGGTCAGGGCTGGCCTACGCGACCACACCGCGACCCCGTTCGCGCGGCTCATCATCGCCCTGGCCGCCATCCACGCCGTCCCCGCCACCGAGATTCGCACCGCGCGCACCGCCGACCTGAACCTCGCCCGAGGGACCCTCGAACTGCGCCGCGGCCTACTGCGGCACACCCTCTACCTGGAAGAACTCACCCACCGCCTCACCACCGGCTGGCTGACCTACCACCACCGGCGCTGGCCCGCCTCCGCCAACCCCCACCTGCTGGTCAGCCAGAAAACCGCCCTCGACCCGGACCACCCGGCCGTGCACAGGAACACCTGCAACAAGTCCTGCCCAAGGGCCTGCCCCCGACAGGCTGTGCCAGGACCGCATCCTCGACGAAGCCTTCGCCACCGGCGGCCCTCTCAAGCTCATGAGGCTCTTCGGCATCACCGAACAGACCGCCATGCGCTACGTCGACACCGCCTGTCCGGAGCGAACCGCGCAACTGCCCAGGTAACAGGCCCGCCTTGAGCCCCATACCGCAGCTAAAGCCCGTGGCGGTGGGGCAGTGGATTCCGGCATCATCCCCGTGTGATCGTGATGCAGCCCGTTCTGGAAGTCTTCGCTGCCGACGACTTTGCGCTCTGGCCGGTTGGCGAGCACGAGTCGTACGGCTACCTCGTTCTGGACGGGGAGCTGACTCCGGCGGAGGTCGGCACGGCGGTTATGCGGATCGCCGACTGCAACGACTTCGAGCCGGACGAGGAGCACGGGCCGTGCCCGACCGATCCGCTCGGCATGTTCCTGCACGGGCTGCTCACCATGCCCGACCTGATCGCCGCCGGCGGGTTCCGGGTGACTGACAATGCCACGGGCACCGTGTTCGTCGAGCCGGGCTGCTGCAGCGGCCTGGAGAGCTGGCGGGACTGGCTGGAGGTGCTCGACGGCACCGGCTGCCCCTACTTCGGCCACGACCCGTCCTCGGTGGCCGAACGCGTCGGCGACACCGTCCGGCTGACTCTCGACGCCTACGCGAAGGACGGCAGCCCGGCGGTCGAGCTGCCAGTGGACCAGGTACGCGGGCTCGTCGCCGGTGCCCAGCAGGACTTGCGGGACTTCCTCAGCCTCGCCGGAACCTGGGCCGAACAACACCTGCCGGCACATGCCGCCGCCGTCAGCGCCGCCCTGGCCCGGGCCCTGGACCTGGGGCCCACACGATGACCAGCTTCCTGACCCACCGAGCGCGCGTGCACGACGCCCGCCTCCCCCTCCGCCGTCGGCACAGCGCGCTGCGCACCTGCATCACCCTCTTCGCGCCATACGGCTTCCGGGCGACCTATCACCACCTCACGCTCAGCGCCGCGATCCCCCGGCGGCTGGAGGCGGATCCGGACGCGCTGGTGCGGGCGGTGGAGGAACTGTATGAGGCGCGGGTGCTGTGGCTCGCGCGGGCGGAGGAGTACGCCGCGCAACGCCGGGCAGAGAAGCGGGCCGGGCGGCGGGCTGTGGTGAACCCGCGACCGTGGTGGCTGCGGAGCTGGTGGGAGGGCCCGAACCGCGCCTGGTACGAAGACCCGTTTCGCCATCCGTCGCTGCGGCTGTCCGAGTACGTCCGGCGGCAGAACGCGATTTTGGACGGCGCCGATCTTCCTGGCTGCCCCGCCTGCGGGGACGAGAGACCGCTGGAGTCGAGCTCGACCGGGCATGGCTGGGTGGAGCTGTGCCGTGGGTGCGCGTGGGTGCTGGCTCCATGTCCGTGCGGGCAGCGGCACCGGTTCGTCCCGGAGACCCCGTTCAACTGGAAAGGGATCTGGCAGCGGGCGCACATCAGCGATGACGGCATGCCGAACCCACATTGTTCTGCGGGCTGACAGTTGGATGCGGCACGGCGAACGCTCGGGAAGCCACAGCCCGTAAACCGCGGCGAACCCCGCGCGCAGGACCATCACAGCCATCAAGTGACATGCAGGCTCCGGCCTCTCGTCGCTCAGGATTCCCGGAACCCGCGCGCTTTCGGACGTACCGACGGCAAAGCGTCCTTACTCGTCGCCTTCAACGGGGCCGTGCTCACGGACCTTGCCTCCCTCGCAAATGGGGACCTGCCGCTCTTGTAGGACGGCCTGGTCGCCGGGCGACGGGAGCGGCCGAGCTGCCCATGCTCGCCATGTGCCCCCGCCGGCTTTCGTCGCAGTTCGGCGCAGTCGCGGTGCGGCGGGGGGCGTGCTGTCCTGAGAATGTACGTAGGAGAGCTCAGCTATGCGTCATCTCCGGACTTCCGTCCTCGCCTCCGCCCGGTCGCCCGCGCCGACCGGAGCGGGCGGAGGACTGCTCCCAGCGCGGGAACTCGCGGTCGCGTGGTTGCTGATCCTCCTGGTCGTTGTGCCGGCGTGGGTGCTGACCGTCGGGCAGGCGCGGGACATGGGAGTCGAGCCGGGCACGATGGGGATGGCGCTGCCGCTGTTCTTGTTGCTCTGGGTGACGATGATGGCGGCCATGATGCTGCCGTCCATGGCGCCGGTGGCCCTCACCTGGGTGCGGGGGATCAGGCGGCGGTCGTCCGGGTGGGGCCGGGCGGTGCGCACGCTGGAGTTCGTGGGTGGATATCTGCTGGTGTGGACGGCCTTCGGGCTGCTCGCCTACGCGGCTCTGGCCTTCACCGGGTACCTCGTGGACGATCATCCGGTGGCACGACGCTGGATCGGCGCAGTGGCCTTCCTGCTGGCGGGTCTCTATCAGCTCGGGCCCCTCAAGAACGTCTGTCTGCGGCACTGCCGCGACCCCATGACGCAGCTGGTGCGCTACGCAGGGTTCCGGCAGCGGGCCCGCGATCTGCGGGTGGGCATCCACCACGGCGGCTACTGCGTCGGCTGCTGCGCGGGCCTGATGGTGATTCTCGTGCCGCTCGGGGTGATGAACGTGGCCGCGATGGCCGGGCTGGCGGTGGTGATCTTCGTGGAGAAGCTGTGGTCACGGGGGCCGCTGCTCGCCCGGGTGGTGGGTGTCGTCTTCCTCGTCCTCGCCGTGCTGGCGCCGTTCCAGGGCTGGCTGCTGCCGGGGCTGCGGGAATCGGCTCCATCGATGGACGGCATGTGAGCAGCTGCGGCAAGCTGGAAGGGAGGCCGCCTCGCGATCCGCGTGCGGCTCGGGATGCGCGGTCTCGCCACTCCGAGTGAGCTCCCTCGAGCTCGACGGGAGGGAAGCGAGATGACGGAGCAAGCCACCCCCGGTACCCGCTGGCATCTGGCCGGCGACTGGTTCGACGTGTGCAAATGCGCCATACCCTGCCCCTGCACGTTCGCGCAGCCCCCGACCTACGGTGACTGCGAAGGCGTACTGGTCTGGCACATCCGTGACGGCAACTACGGGGACGTAGCGCTTGACGATCTCAACGTCCTCATGCTCGGCTCCTTCGAGGGCAACCCGTGGGCCGGCACGCACACCGACCCCTATGCCGCGGTTTTCCTCGACGAACGCGCCGACGACCAACAGCGCTCCGCGCTCGGGACCATCTTCGGCGGTGAGGCGGGCGGCTGGCCGGCACAGTTCGGGGAGATGTTCCGGCCCGAGATGCGCGGCACGGACATCGCTCCGATCCGGGTGGAGATCGACGAGGACCTCGCCACCTGGCGCGCTGAGATCCCCGGCCGGGTCACGGCCACCGCCGAGGCACTCACCGGCCCGACGACACCGACGGGCGCACGCGTCCAGGTCCACAACGCCCCAGGCGCCGAGGTCGGACCGGGCCAGATCGCCACCTGGGGCCGGGCCACCACCGACCGCGCCGACGCGTTCGGCTTCTCCTGGGAACGCTCGGGAAAATCGAGCAAGTACTTCCCCTTCGACTGGACGGGACCGGACTGACCGTGGGGACGAGAGAGCGCCGGTAACAAGAGCCGGAAGCAGCGGTCCCACCACTCCACCGAGATGAGGGTCAAGTACCCGACAGCCGCAAGCACGCCGAGATGGTGGCCGGCGACCGCGAACCAGGCTCAGAGACTACGAGGTCTTCCGATTCGGTCACGCCGAACTGAGGGATGCGAACCAGCCAGGAACCTCCTACAGGACTTCTTGCCGACCCCTATCCAGCGCTGCGAAGTGAACGGCTGCGCCAGCCAGCTAGGCCGTGTATCGGAAGTGCTATTAGCGGAGCTAAACGAGGGTTGATTTTCAGGGTGCGGTGCCCGGGGTGGGCTGAGACTCAGCCACCGGACCGTTCCAGGAAGCCGGCGAGGCTACGGTTCGCCCCGGGCGGGATGGCGTGCGGAAGCGCGTGATGGGACACATCCGGCAGCACGGTCGTTGCGACGCGTGGCAGCAGCGCCTCGGCGCGGGCGGCCACCTTGGAGGGGTCATGGGTCCTGCTGCTTCCGGCGAGGAGCAACAGGACCGGCAGGTCCAGGCCGCGCAGGGCGTCCGGTGCCGGGCGCGGCCCGGTTACGGGTCGGAGAGAGGGGAAACCGGCGGCCGCTTCTTGGAGGGCGAGCGAGTCGGGATCGAAGGCGGAGCCTTTGGTCTCCCACTCCAGGAAGGCGCGGACCCGGCGGGGTGTGTTCCGCAGCAGCATGGGCAATGCGTGCAGCAGGTAGGCCGGGCTGAACCCGGCGAAGCACTGGGTCGGGTCCAGAAGGGCCAGGCGGCGTATCCGGTCGGGCGCGCGCATGGCGTGATGCAGCGCGATCCAGGCGCCGTACGAGTGTCCGCCCAGGTCGGTCTCGGCCACTCCGAGGCCGTCGAGGAGCGCGTCCAGCCAGGCCGACAGGTCGGCGACCGTACGGGGGCGGCGGTCGCCGTCGGGAGTGCTGCGTCCGGGGGCGCCGATCAAGTCGACGGCGAACACCCGGTGGGTGCGGGACAGTTCGGCGGCCTGCGCGTACCAGGACGCGGAGGTTGCGCCCCCTCCGCCGGGCAGGAGGACGAGCGAGGGCCTGTCGGCCGGGCCGCATACGTTGACGTGTGTCGTGCCGAAGGGCGTGGGAACGGTCGCCGTCTCGCGAGCGGCAGGCCACTTGGTCATGACCTTGTCGTAGGCCATGAGGAAGTTGTCGGCGTCGTACGTATCGCGAGCGTTCATGAACGGCGACTCCTCTATTATCTCGCTCAGCAAGATACTTGTTGGGCGAGATGATACGTGGAGGTGGTCCGTGCCCGATCAGGAGGGTGAGGAACTCGTCGAACGAGCCGAGCCGGGGCCCGAGATGGAGATCGTTCACCTGCTGCGCGCGGTGGCCGTCGACCTGGGCAGGCACAGCACCCGGTTCGCACAGCGCAACGGCATGCACCCCACCGACGTGCGTGCGCTGATCGCCCTGATGGACGCCGCCCGCGCCGGCGAGGAGACCACAGCAGGGCACCTAGGCACCGCTCTTGGGCTCAACTCGGCAGGAACCACAGCTCTGGTCGACCGCCTGGAACGGGCCGGGCATGTGCGGCGGGTGCGCGATGCGCGGGACCGCCGCAAGGTCACCATCGAAGTGGACGAGCGGGCGGTCGCCCTCGGCTGGTCCCACTTCGGACCGCTCATCGATCGGGCGGTGGACCTGCTGCGGGAATACGACGAGCGGGAACTGGCCGCGGTCAGGGGCTTTCTGACTGGGATGCGGAAGGCAGCGGTCTAGGATGTATCTCGAATATGCCGGTCACAGCCACTCGTTGATGGCCGCGACGAGAACGGTTGCCTCGTAACGAACCGCGAGTTTGTCGTATCTCGCGGCCACGGCACGATGCCTTTTGAGGCGATTAATGCCGCACTCGACCGCGTGGCGCTCGCGGTAGTCGACCGGGTCGAACTTCGGCGGCCGACCGCCGCGGGAGCCGCGCTGCTGGCGGTGACGCGCCTGGTCGGCCTTGTCCGGGATGGTGCAGCGGATACCTCGTCTACGCAGGTAGGCGCGGTTCTTGCGGGAGGCGTAAGCCTTGTCAGCGCGCACACGGTCCGGGCGAATGCGTGGCCGGCCCACCCCGACGCGGGGCACGCGAATCTTCTCCAGCACGGCCTCGAACTGTGGCGAGTCGCCGCGCTGCCCGGCCGTCACCACGATCGATAGAGGCTTCTGGCCCTGCTCGACAGCCAAGTGCAGTTTGGTGGTGAACCCGCCGCGCGAGCGTCCCAGTCCGTGATCACGAGGCTCGGTGAGGACACCGCCCGGCGGTTCCTTCTGCAGGTCACCGTGCTTTCGGGCCCCGGCCGCATGCTGATGAGCGCGACACACCGTGGAGTCGACGCTCAGGTCCCACGAGATCGCCCCCTGCGCGTCGGCCAGAGCCTGGAGCCGGGTGAGAACCCGGTGCCAGGTGCCATCCCGCTGCCACCGGCGGAACAAGTCGTAGATCCGGCCCCACGGCCCGTACTCGACGGGCACATCCCGCCACGGAACACCGGTCCGGACACGGAACCGTATGCCGTCGATCAGCTGCCGCCGCGGCCAGACGGGCGGCCGCCCCACCTTCGTCCCCGTCGGCAACAACGGCTCCAGCACAGCCCACTGTTCATCCGTGAGATCTCCCCGCCCCATGAAACACGATCATTCATAGGTCAAGATCCACTTTCGATACACGGCCTAGTACTAGGTCGTGTCCGATGGGTCGCGTGACGCTCCCGCTGGGCACTCGTTCCGTGGGACTTGGGGCGGGGAGATCTTTCGGATCAAGAGTGGCCTCGACTGAAGCCGCACTTGCCAACAAATCACGGACGGGGTGGACGCTGGCAATCCCACCGCCGTGCGATCAACGGGTTTCTGTTCCGGCAGCCGGCGGGCCTCCCCTGGCGGAACCTTCCTCCCTGCTGCGGTAGCTGGAAGGCGGTTCACGATCGTCATCGCAGGTGGTCGGCGGACGGCACGTGGGAGAGGATTCTGCGGGCCGTCGATGCCGAGGGTCGGCTCACGAGCAAGATCCACCTTGTTGGGGAAGGTGGGTGTCGCCCGCTCGGGTTTGTCATCACGCCCGGCCAGTGGGGGGACGCGCCGCAGATGATTCCCGTCCTGGAGGAGATCCGTGTGCCCCGGCAGGCTGGTGGACGACCGCGCACTCGACCCGACCATGTCGGGGGGGAGACAAAGCGTACTCATCACGCCGTAATCGGCGTCACCTGCGCAGGCGTCAGATCAAGCACACGATCCCCGAGCGTAGAGAGCAGCGGGCCAACCGCCGGCGCCGCGGCAGCCAAGGAGGCCGGCTCACAGGATTCGACAAGTCGATCTATCGCCGCCACAACGAGGTCGAGCGGACCATCAACCGGCTCAAGCACTTCCGCGCCGTCGCCACCCGCTTCGACAAACGGGCGTACGTCTTCCCTGGGACGGTCACCGTGGCTGCGATCCGCCTATGGCTCCGTACACAGTGAAACGGCTCGTTCAGAGTTTGTCAGCACCTGGGTAGTGGTGGCGCAGTTCGCTGAGCAGGCGCGCGTCGACAGCCCTGACGTCCCCAGATGAGCGGTCGAACTCGGTCTACCAGGGTGAGCGGGTGTCGCGGCGTGCTTCCGGGGTCTGCTCGGGCAGAGCCGTGTCTTGGTCGGTGCGCAGCAGCATGCCCGGGTCGGGTTCGAAGTCCTCATTGGGCGGTGCCGGCTGGTGGAAACGCTCGGTGCGCGCGATGGTGATTTCCACCAGTCGGCCCTCGTGGAACATCCATAGCCCGAAGCAGTCGTCGTCCTGGTCGCGAAGCAGAACTTGCACCGTATGCGGATGCGGCCACGGCAGCGACTCCAGGTGCCTGAGCAGACCCTTGCGGGCACGCACTTTCTCGAGCTCCAAGGCCCACCCGAACTCGTAGCCCCAGTGCCCCGCTATCGGGACGAAGCGACCTCGCCACGTGCGTTCCGGGTCCTCCTGGGTCAGCGGTTCCATCACCTCGTCCGGCCAGCGGGCGAGCACGATGACCTCGGCGTCTCTACTCATGTCGGAGTATCACCGCATCCGCCTGATCCACCGCAACCAAATTCCTCAACCGACTGACGCAGGCAAGGGTGAGCGGATTGGCGACGAGCCCCTCAGCGCCGACGAGCCCGACCACAGCGCCTTGGGAGAAGCTCATCTGCGCCCAAGCCACCGGCCCTGATCAGCTCACACGACCCATCGGACAGTCCCTAGCCCGGCGGCGAGAGCTGCGTCCCAGTCGCCTGCGGGCGGCGGCGACGCGGCCGGAGGCGTACTGCAGGGCGTCCAGTGACATGGTCCCAACTGTTGGGGCGTTCAGCGGGGTTGGCCGAGTGCTGCCGCCGGACGCAGGTTCTCCTCGAGTTTTTCGGCCATGGCCGCGCTGGCCAATGCCCGTCCCAGGCGAGGTGCCTGTTTGAAGAGGTTGTGCCCGGCGGCGAAAAAGATTCTGTCGGCTTCCCAGACCGCTATGCCGTCTTCGCTCCATGGCAGGCTTGTCACCCAGCAGTGCAGATGCTCGACGGGTTCGGGGTCGAGGCGGGGCAATGCGCGGGAGACGTACGCGCTGGCGCGGTCGCTGAGTGCCGCCAGCGCTTCGGGGTCCACGACGCTGCCGTCCTCCCGCACCTCGACCGTTTGGCTGAGGCCCACCGCATATCGGCTGTTGCCCGGGTAGGGGGCTGCGTAGACGCCGACCTCCCCGAAGTCGCCGCTGCTGTCCTGCAGACAGGCGACCCGTTCAGGGGGCGCTCCCCTGACCTGGAAGGTGAGGCGGACGTGGGCTGCCGACCGTATGGGGAGCGAAAGCCCCACGTTGCGCGCCAGCCGCGCGGTACCCAAGCCCGCGCATACCACGACGCTTGCGTACTCTTCGCGGCCGACGGCGCTGAGCACCTCCACCGTGCCGCGGCCCGTGGGGTGCAGCGAGAGGACCTCGTCGGTGACCACAGAGTCACCCAGCGCATCGGCCAGGCACTCGACCGCGACACGGGTGCGGATGGCACCGCCGTCCTCATCAAGCATCGCGGGACCGCGGTAGTCCGCGAGCAGCGGCATGCTGGCCTGAAGCTCGGCGCTGTCCACGGTCCGGACCGGTATGCCGCCGGCCTCCTGCAAAATGCGAAGTCTCCCAGGAACGGGACCGCCCAGGGCGACCACTCCATCCTGGGAGATCAGTTCGGCGCCCAACCGGTCGGCCCACTCGTCCCAGACGGCACGGCCCTGCCGGGTGAATTCAACCAGGCGGGCGTCGTCGTGCGCGTGACGGAATATGCGGGACTCACCACCGGATTGCCCGTTGCCTGGAACGCCGCTTTCGTAGACCCGCGCCGTCGCTCCGCGTTCGGCCAGTGCGTAGGCGGTGCAGAGTCCGACGATGCCGGCTCCTACCACGGCCACCTCGGGAACCCGGTCCATTCGATCGCCTCACTTCGCGTCCCCGGAGCTGTCCCCTACGGAGCAGGGGTTGGGTTCATCTGTCGCCGCCGCGTACTGGTGGGTGACTGGACCCGATGGGCGGCACTGCCAGGCTCTACGCGATACGGCGGCGGAAGCGCCTCTTCTCCAGCCTCACACCAGTCTGAAATATGTCAACCGGCCACCTCGGATGGCGGCCCTGACCGACCGGCGGAGAGTCGCGGGGGTGAGCGCCCTGGTCGAGGCCTGGGAGGTATCCGAGCAGGACTGGCCGGGCTGGCGATTCCGTGGCTGTCCAGACCAGCGGGCAGCAGCAGGGTTTCCGCTCGATCGAGGTGTCGACCCGCCGGACATTGGCAGGACTCATGGATCCGTCGCCCCGCATTCAGCGGGCACGCACAGCCTCCTCGGGAGGCGGCTGGCATGAGCGGACGGGGAAAGGCGCGCTGGTCGGGCAACGCTCACAATGTGATCTTGCCGTTCTCGGGGCCCGCCCGCGAAGCCCCATTCGGGGGAGGCGGGGTACGCCCCCCGCGCACTGCAGAGGCTCGCTCCGCATCCGCGTACGGGCGGCGCCCTGGGGCCCGGTGAAGCAGTGGAACCTGCTCCTCCAAATCACCGGACCCCAGCCACCCGGACATCCCGCACCGCGCGCTCGCCAGACAACAGGTCACCCGCAAGTCGGGGCGCAGCCGTCAGGACTCAGACCTGCCTACGGCCGTCGCCCTGCACCCAGGAAGGAACTGCGCGGGAACCGGAAGGCCACGGCCGCCTCCCCCCAGCGCCGACCGTCCGGGGGCGTGGCACGGGTTGCGGTCAGGAGCTGACGATGCGGCGCACGTTGTCGACGGCACCGCAGCTTTCCTTCAGCTGACGCTCGCGCTCTTCCACAAACGCCTCGCCCAGTTCCTCGCGGCGCTCCATGGCCACGTTCTCGCGCGCTCCGTTGAGGATGGTGCGCTCCTCCTCGTCGGCGTGGTGGGTGACGGCCTGCACGAGATCTTCCAGCCTCTCGTCCCACTCCTGGGAGCCGACCTCGTCGACTTCCAGGAGTGCCAGGAGTGCCTTGTTGCCCTCCTCGTGCTCCTCCTCGCCGTGTTCCACCCCTTCGTCGTCGATCTTCTTGTAGCGCTTGAGGGCGGGATAGACCTTTGCCTCTTCCGCCAGTGCGTGCGCGATCAGCAGATCGGAGAATTCCCGCAAAGCGGCAGCTCGGTCGGCTTCGACGCTGCGCATCAGGCGAAAGAGCTCCTCCATCTTTCGGTGATCCTGGAGAATGAGTTCAACGACGTCTCGTGTCTCTGCCATGGGAATAGGCATCACTTTCGTGCGGGGGACCTTGCCGAAATCCTGCTACCCCATTCACTGGTGTTCAACAGGACGGCCTGATCGCACAACGAGCAGAACCCTCGGACACCGGCCTGCGCAGCCTCACCGAGACAGCCCGCCAAGGCGTCGGCATGAATGTGCACGACCTGCGCGAACTGTCCTCATCCGCCAACTGGACGCCGCCTACCCCTGCGACCGCGCCCTGTTTCTCGTCCGGCCCGCGTAACACTGCGGCCAACCGCTCCTGATCAGTACCAGGGATGGCCCCCTCTTCAACACCTGCCCGGCCGGCGTGCTCACGTTCGGCTTCCTCGGCCTAGCGGGCATTCACGCGCACGCCGTAGGCGCGGTAATCGTCGCGGTTGTCGAGGCTCTGCCAGGTCTAGGGGTCGTAGCGCCACCAGAGGGGCGCGTGCGGGCCCTGCGCGGTGAGCCGGCGCAAGGTGGTGGTCAGAGCTGCGGCACCTTGTGGTTGATAGTCGCGGTAGCTCTCCGGACGCGCTCCCTCGCGTGAGCAGGACTGCGGGGCGCGGACCGCGGGCGGTGCGCGGTGCGCGCCCGAACGATGTCGACGTAGGACTGCGAGCTGAAGCCTCGTATGACCAGCACCGGGATGCCGAGGGCGGCGAGCCAGTCGGTGAACATGCGGCGCAGGGTGTCCTCATGGGCATCGAAGGGACGGTACGGAGGCTCTGATGCGGGCAGTGGACGTCGAGCCCCGTGACCAGACGGGGCGGGCGGCGTACAGGACCAGACGTCGCCACTCCCCCGTGCTGTCCTGGTACAGGAGGCCCGTTCGTTGCGCGGGCCAGGCAAGTGTGGGATGTGCCGTCAGTTGCCTGGCCAGTCACATGCCGAGCACCCGTCGGGTCTCGGCGGCGATCTGCTGGGTCTCGCCGGTTGCGACCACGAAAACCGGGACACCTCTCCCCGCCCGACCGATGCGTCGGAGGCCTTCCCGCATCAAATCGTCCAGTTCGGGGACGAGCAGCCCGCCTCGTACACCGAGAACAGTCAGGGCCGAGCAGATCTCCTCGCGTACCTCGGGTTGGTCTTCGCCGATCTCCCCGGTGAAGGCCAGCGCGTCCAGCCGGTCCAGCGAGGCGGCCATCGAGGCGATGCCCCTGCGGCAGCTGAGTGGTGAACGTCGCCAGCGCCAACGCGGCCGCGGCATCACCCTCCGCGCGGCGCGCACCAGGTCCCGGGTGTCTCCCGAGGTACCGGAGAGGCCGAGCAGACCGGAATGCCGGTGGAGTGTGTCATCCAGTTCGTCCGTGCTCAGACCGTGCCGCCGCTGCAGCCACAGCAGCGCGCCGGGGTCGAGGCTGCCGCTGCGCCGGCTCATCACCAGGCCTTCCAGCGGAGTGAGGCCCATGGTGGTGTCCACGCTGCGTCCGTTCCGGACGGCGCAGGCCGAGCAGCCGCCGCCCAGGTGCACGAGCACGACCTGGAGGTTGTCGACGGGTCGGCCCAGAGCCTGCGCCGCCCTCTGCAGTGCCCACGAGTAGGAAAGCCCGTGGAAGCCGTACCGGCGCAGCCCGTATTCGGCTCGCCATCGCTCCGGCACGGCGTACGTGCGCGCCGGTGCCGAGATAGCCGAGCGTGGCCACCGCCGCCAGGCGGACGGCGTGCCGGAACACGGGCGAGTCCCGGCGCAGCTCACGGCGGACCGCCCGGACGACGACCGGGAGCAGCCGGAACATGGTCGGGCGCACCAGGAACTGGGCGCTCGCGGGGCCGGACGGCGTAGGCGCCTTGTCGCGCGCGCCGCCGCACCCGGTGATCTCCAACGTCTCGATGAGTAGTTCCACGAGCCCTTCGGCGGCCTGCCGGGCGGGCCCCTCCAGCACCTCGCCCTCCTCGTCGACGCGCAGTACCTCCGCGCTCCTGGGCGGCACCTCGACGGGAGTGCCGCGGCGGATCGAACGGGCGGCCGTGTCCAGGACGTCGGCGGCCGCGTTGAGCAACTCGTGTGCGCGGTCCCGCCCGGATCCCTCCGCCGGGGCGCCGACGTCCGGGTCGGCGAGCGCGGCGACGACCGGCAGAATGCGCTCGGCGAGGCCTCGGGGCCGTGGAGGACGGCGGGGCGGGTGCGGGCCTGTGAGGGCGTTACGGCGGCCGCGTCCCGGGCGGTCATCAACGGCTCCGGGTCGAACGGGGCGGTCGGGTCGTGCCGCAGCCGGCGGGCGTGGTCCGCCACGGCGGCCAGGGCGTCGGCGAGCGCGTCACGATGCGCCCCCCAGCGGCGGATCGGGAACAGCAGGATCAGCACGGCCTGTGCCACGCCTCCGAGCGCGATGACCCCGGCGTGTTCCAGGGCTCGTCCGACGCTGGTGGGCAGGGTGATGGTCACCAGCATGCTGCCGACCGTCGTCGCTGCGACGATCCCAGCGGTCGATCCGAGGGCCCACGCCATCCCTGCGGCAAAGGCCCAAACAGCCAGCATCGGGAGGAACGTCACGAGTCGGCCGGCCACCAGGTAGCCCGCAAAGGTACTGAGCGCCAGGCCCGCGCCCGCGCCGAGCGCTATCACCTTGCGCGGACGCCAGGTGCGCTGGAAGGTGGCCGCACCCGCGGAGTAGGCACCGAGGGCGGCGGACGCGGCGTACGCAGGGGAGACCAGCCACAGCGCCGACCCGACGACGATCGCCACCCCAGCAGCCGTACGCAGCGCGAGCAGGGGCTCCAGCCGCGCCTCCTCGATCGTGAGCCCGGATCGCACGACCTCCCCGAGGGCTCGCAGCCATCTCACGAGGTGGACCCTGTCAGGATGCCCTGCCGGGTCTCGGCGGCCTGGTCGACGTGCGGCCGCCGGGCGGGGAAGCCGCCCGCACCTCCCAGGAACTGAGCATCGGCGCATACGGGACACATCAGCATGTCGCCTCACCAGCCCCGGAGTCCGCCCCGCACCGCGTGCCCCGCGGGCTCTTCGCCACCAGCGTGACGAGCATGGGTTCCACGGGCGGTGTCACCGGCCGATCGATGGCTGCGGCTTCAGGAGCGGGTTCGGTTCAGACCCGCCTGTCGAGTCGCGCCCGTCAGGCCGGTCGAGGGCCGCGGTCCGTCCTACCGGGCCGGGTCACCAGCGCTGCTTCAGCGCCGGCCGGAGCCGGGGTGATTGCCCCGGCCCCCGGTCTGGTCCGGGGAGACAGACGGACGGCGGCCCCGGGTTCCTTATCGCTTGTGGCCGTTGCCGTGTCCGTCGGGATGCAGGACCACCTTGGTCCAGCCCTCGTCACGGGCGTCGAAGTGCTCATAGGCGGTGGGGGCCTCGTCCAGGCTGAGTTCGTGCGAGACGACGAAGCTCGGCTTCGCCTTCTCGCCTGCGATCAGATCCCGCAGCGCCCTGTTGTACTTCTTCACCGGGGCCTGCCCGGTGCCCATGCGCTGGCCCTTGAACCACATCATGCCGAAGTCGATCGGGACCTTGCCCTGCGCCTCCAGCTCGCCCTGGGCCTCTTCGCCGCCGGGGTCCTGGGGCAGGAACACACCCACCACTCCGATGTGGCCCGTGAACCTGACCGAGTCGATCAGGCCGTTGAGCGTGAGGCTGGCGTCCTCGTGTCCCTCGGGGTCGTGCGCCTGGTAACCGACGCACTCACAGCCGTTGTCGGCGCCCAGACCGAGGGTGGCTTCCTTGACGACCTCAGCCGGGTTCTGTTCAGCGGTGTTGATCGGGATGGCCCCGATCTCCTCCGCCTTGCGCAGCCGGTCGGGCTGGTGGTCGGCCACCCATACGCGTCCGGCGCCCTTGAGGAGGGCGGAGTAGGTCGCCATCAGCCCGACGGGACCGGCCCCGAAGACGATCGTCTGGTCGCCCGGTTTGACGCTGGCCATCTCGGTGGCGTGATAGCCGGTGGGGAAGATGTCGGCGAGCATCACATAGTCGGTCTGCCGCTCGGCGGCGTCCTCACCCAGACGCAGCGCGTTGAAGTCGCCGTAGGGCACGCGCAGCAGTTCCGCCTGGCCGCCCTGGTACGGGCCCATGTCGGCGAATCCGTAAGCGGCTCCCGCGAGGGACGGTTCCGGCTGCATGGTCAGGCAGTAGTTGGTCAGTCCCCGCTCGCACTGCTTGCAGAAACCACAGGCGATGTTGAAGGGCAGAACCACATACTCGCCGACCTGGACCTTGCGGACGGCCGGGCCGACCTCCACGACCTGGCCCATGTTCTCGTGGCCCAGCGTGCGGCCGGACTCGAACGAGGTGCGGCCCTCGTACATGTGCAGGTCCGAACCGCAGATGTTGGTGGTGGTGATCTTGACGATAATGTCGCAGGGGTGCTCGATCTTCGCGTCCGGCACGTCCTTCACCGTGACCGTTCGCGGACCTTCGTATACGGCCGCTTTCATGAGTGCGATCCCTTGGTGTCGCGGCATGACCGCACCACGGCGGTGATCGAGACGGAGCCTCACTCCCGGGAGTTGAACACCTGGGGGTTGGTGGGACGCGGGCCGTGGCCCCGGCATGCCTGTACGGGTCGTTCACCCGGTTCGGGTGCAACGGCGCCGTCGGCGGCCTGCGACGCAGCGTTCCGGCGCTCCGGCGGCGTGCCGTCCGGGTCCCCGTCGGCCCCGACGCGAAACGAACACGCGCCCATCGATCAGCGAAATCTTCCTGTCCGGACGACCACCGACGTATCTCCCACTCGGGCCGGGCCCGGCTAGTCATCGTGGTCGTCTTGGAGCATGTTGCGACGTTCCTGTTCGCGCTTGGAGTAGGCGGCTGCCCGGATCGCCTCGTCGCTCTCCAAGCCAGATCCCAGCGCGCCGCCCACGGTGGCGACCGAAGCGACGAACCAGGCCAACGTCCAGTACTCTTCCGCGCGCAGGGGGTTTCGCGTCATGGAAGCGAACACTTGGTCGTTGAGGATGAACAGCGCCCACACCCAGTTGATGACCAGCAAACCCACGTAGCAGATAAGCACCCCGATACTGACGGTGACGACCGTCGAGGCGTTGTAGAGCCGCGCCCTCCGCCTCGCCTCCGGGGAGCTCTCTGCTGATCGATGCCACAGATCCGCGTCCACGATCAGCCAACCGATCATGAGCGCGACAGACCCGACCGTGGCGATCACGAGGCGTGGCGCGCTCAGGGACGCGGCCAGGCTCCAGACGGTGGAGTTCACGGTGGCGACCGCTCCCGTGGCGAGTGCGGCCGCCAGGGCTTTCGACAAGCCCGGCACCAGCCGCCACGGCCGGTTGGCACGGACCATACCGGCGAGCACCCGCAGGTAACCGCGCGGCCCGCTAACGACATACCGAAGATCGTCGGTCTCCTTCTCACCGATCGGGCCCGGACGAATAGGCGCGAGACGATTGACGAAGGGCCCCAGAAGCGGGTGACTTCGCGGAGGTCCTTCAGCCTCAGTGGTTTGCGGACCTGCCAAGCCAAGCACAGCTTCTTCGACGGCCCGCCGGGCCCTCGTCTGGAGCCGCAGGCCCCCCAGTGAAGGAAGAGAGAGCAGCGCCATGCCGTGTTCGTGGCTCAGATTCACAGCGAGCTTGCGCCCGTGTGAGTGCAGCGGAAGGTCGGTGAGGGCCACGACGATGTCCCAGTTCTCCGCACTCCCACGGTCCATGATCCGGCGCATCAGGGTGGGCGGGTCCTCCGTCCCCGAGGTGAAGGGCTCACTGACCACCTCGACGTCGAACCGTCGCTCCTGGTCCGACTTGTCGGCGAGCCGAGCAGAAAGTGTCCGGGCCATGCGCTGCGCGATCTCCGTCGGCGCGTCCGGATCCGCCAGGAGAGCCACGACCGTAACGTCTTGAGACGACACCCGCACGACTGGCCCCTCCTCGCCGACTGCCCCGCAAGTGCCCAGGATGCCCCCGAGGTAACGTCGACGCCGCGTGACACGCTGGCCTCCGCCAGCAGGTGCAGGCGGTCCGGCAGATCTCCTCGGCTTCCCAGCACAGGGCCCGCTCCCCCCACCGGGCCACGATCGCGTGCGTCACCGCGAACACCCGCTCCGCCTCGGCACGCACCGCACGCCGCGCGACCAACCACCCCGCTCCGGTGCCAGGCCCGGAGCGGGAGTCCGAAAAACCCAGAACGCCTGCGAGGCATAGCACTACGTCCTGCCCTGCATCGGGGCGGCTGGCAGGCGGGATGGTCCGCGTCAACCGGCCGGCCCTTGCTGTTGTTCCCCCGCCTTTCCCAAGCGCTCCCTGGCGTGTGCGGCGGCACCGCGGCGTTCGGCCTCATCAGCAGCAACGTCTGGGGGGCGCCCTCAACGTGGGTCGCTCCCGCGACGCGGTGTTCCCCCTGCTGTCGATCCGCACACCCGTCCGAACTCCTCGGGCAGTCGGACGCCCGGGCCTGGCAGGGCAATACAGGGAAGCTAATTGGGCCCGACATGCGCATGGCTTCGCGCACCCCGTCGGCCAGGCTGACTGGGAAGTCCAGGGGGCCGGGGGCCACCCCGGCGTCCGCAGCCGGAGGTTACCGTCATGACCGTGATGTCCATCGCCAGGTTCGAAAGGTTCTTCCGCGCGGCCGCGGGGCTGGACGTCGACAAGAACGATCTCAAGCGCTACAGCGACTTCGTCGACGCCAAGCTCTACGATCTGCTGACCGTCGCCCAGGCCACTGCCAAGGCCAATGGGCGCGACGTCATCCGGACCTGCGACCTACCGATCACAAAAGGTCTGCAGGAGAGCATTCATCACTTCCGGAAGATCGACCAGCAAGTAGAACTCAAGCCGATCCTGGAGCAGATCGCCACCCACCCCGCTCTGGACCGCACGCCCGACGAGGAGACCGAGGCGGCCTATCCGGACATCGTCGGCGGGCTCAGCCCGGCCCTTGCCCAGAACTACGCCCGTGCATTCGACCGCGAGGACCAGGCGGACATGGGCCGACGAGCACCGCTGCATCTGCTCCCCCTTCGGCTGCTGCGCACCTGGCGTATGCGGCGCCGAAAGGAAGCCGGCGGGGAGGCAGGTACCGCGTCTCCGCCGCCGTGAGGGGGTGCGGACGTCGTTCATGAGTCACTCGGTGTCGAGCCTCGCCGGCCCGGCCGCGGTGCCGGACGTGCGTCCGGAACCGCGGCGTTCGGGTCTCAGCCCTTGCTCTCGGTGCTTTCACTCTCGCTGATCTCGATGTGCCGGGGCTTTGCGACCTCGGCCTTGGGGACGGTGACGGTGAGGACTCCGTCCGAGATCCGCGCATCGATCTTTTCGGTGTCAACCTCTCCGGGCAGCCGCAGCCGGTACTCGAAGGATCCGGTGCGGCGGGTGCTCCGGCGCAGGACGCCTTTGCGTTCCTTCTCCTTGATCTCTCCGGTGACCACCAGCTCCTGGCCGTTCGCTTCGACGTTGATGTCCTTCTTCTTGACGCCGGGGAGTTCGATCTCGACGTGGAAGGCGTCGTCGGACTCCGTGACATCCGCCAGGGGTGTCCACGCGCCTGCGGGGGCAGCACCTCCCACCGTGGATTCCATCAGCCCGCTCATCTCGCTGAGCAGTTGCTCGAACTCCGTCAGCGGATTGCGTGCCCAGCCAACGGGCCTGTCCTGCAGCGCGCCACCGCGGTGGCGCCGGACGGGCGTGGCCATTGCCATCGCCTCCTTCTCGTGATTTCGTCGCCCGCTGGGCGTCATGCAAGCCAAGCGGACTGTTTCGGACGGGTGTGCGGGGAGGTGTCGGTGCCGCCGGGCGCGGCCGTGTGGCCCAGGTAGCGGTGCACGAAGTGGATGCTCATCGCGCCTTCGCCGACCGCGGAGGCCACGCGCTTCACCGAGCCGCTGCGGAGGTCGCCGGCGGCGAAGACGCCGGGCAGGCTGGTTTCCAACGTCAGGCAGTCGCGGCCCTGGCTCTGCCACAGTTCGGGAACGGAGCAGGCCTGCGCCTCCGCGCCGGTGAGCACGAAGCCGCGCGCGTCGAGGGCGAGCACGCCGGACAGCCAATCGGTGTGCGGGTCAGCGCCGGTGAAGACGAACAGGGCCCGCACCTCGAGGTGGCGGTGCTCGCCCGTACGGTGGTCGACCACGGTGACCGCTTCCAGCGTCTTGTCGCCGAGTGCCTCGGTCATCTCGGTGTGCAGCAGTACGCGCACCCGCGGGTGGCGCTCGATCTGTTCGATCAGGTAGCGGGACATGTGCGCCTCGAGGCTCGGCCCGCGGACGAGCAGATACACCTGCGGTGCGTACCCGGCCAGGAAGAGCACGGCCTGGCCCGCGGAGTTGCCGCCGCCGACCACCGCCACGGGGTCGGTACGGCACTGCTGGGCCTCGTAGACGGTCGCCGAGTAGTGGACGCTTGAGCCCTCCAACGGCTCGATGCCGGGCACACGGAGGCGGCGGTAGCGGGCGCCGGTGGCCAGGACGACGGTGCGGGCGGTGACCTCGCTGCCGTCGGCGAACCCGACGGCGTAGTGGTCGTCCCGCCGTTCGAGCCGGGCCGCTTCCGCCGGGACGCTGATCCGGGCGCCGAACTTTTCGGCCTGGAGCACGGCGCGCTCGGTGAGTTCGGCGCCGGAGATGCCGGAAGGGAAGCCGAGCAGATTCTCGATACGGGAGGACGTCCCGGCCTGGCCGCCGGTGGCCATCGCCTCGACCACGGTCGTGCTGAGGCCCTCCGAGGCGGCGTTCACCGCGGCCGCGAGACCGGCCGGACCCGAGCCGACGATGAGGAGATCGCCGCGGCCGTTGCCCGGTTCCAGGGCCGGCAGGCCGATGAACCGGGCCAGTTCGGCGTTGCTCGGATTGCGCAGCAGGGTCGTGTCCCGCCAGATCACCAGCGGCGTCTGCTGCGGACCGACCCCGAAGCGACGCAGCAGCGCCTCGGCCTCCTCGTCCGTCTCCAGATCGATCCAGCGGTGGGGCAGCCGGTTGCGGGCGGCGAACTCGCGCAGCCGCCGGGTGTCGGGCGAGTAGCGCGAGCCGATGATGCGGAACCCGGCGCCCTGCCCGACGAGCAGAGCCCGGCGGCCCAGGCAGGCGCGCAGCACCACATCGCCAAGGGCGGAGTCCCGGGTCACCAGGTCACGCAGCTGATCCATGGACAGGGCGAGGACCTCGCCGGGGTCCCTGACCACGGCGGTGTAGAAGGCCACCTGTCCGTTCAGAAGGCCGAGTTCGCCAATGAAGCGGCCAGGGCCGTGCACACGCAGCAGGCGTTCGCCGGGCGTGCCGTAACCCTCGACGATGGCGAGCGAACCACTGAGGACGACATAGAACATCTCGCACCGCTCGCCCTCCCGGATCAGCACGTCACCGGCGTCGACCGCGCGCCGCCGGCCATGCTGGGCCAGGCGGGCGATCTGGTCATCCGCCAGGCGGGGATAGGCGCCGTAGACGTCAGGGGTCTCGAAGGGGACGCTCTCCTCCGCCTCGTCCGGCACAGGCGCTGCGCCGGGCCGCGTCTCGTCGCCGGGCATCACACGAACGCCTCATGGACGAAGCACCACCGCCAGTCCTCGCCGGGCTGGAACGACTGCACGATCGGATGGGCGTCGGCAGCTGCGTGCTTACGCGCGTGCTTGTTCGGTGAGGAGTCGCAGCAGCCGACGTGGCCGCATGTCAGGCAGAGCCTGAGGTGGACCCACGGGGAGCCGAGCAGCAGACACTCCTGACACCCTTCTGGGGTCAGCGGCTGGACCGGCCGGACAAGCGCGAGGTGGGGGTCTGCGTGCAGGGTCATGTGGATCACCCTTCCCGGGCCGTGATCGACTGCTCCACCCACCGCCGCAGGGCAGGGGCGGGTGCGGCACCCGCCTGCCGGGCGATGGTCTGTCCTTTGTCGAGAACCAGCAGCGTCGGTACCGCCTGGACCTCGAACCGCTGCGCCAGGCGCGGGTTCTTGTCGATGTCGACCTTGACGAGCTTGATCGTTCCTGCCAGGTCGGTGGCGACCTTCTCCAGCGCGGGGCTGACCATGCGGCAGGGGCCGCACCAGGTGGCCCACAGGTCGACGACGACGGGCACGGTGGCCTGCTCGACGACGTCGGTGAAGTCGTCGTCGCCCGCGTCGGCCATCCACGGCAGCGGCTGCTTGCAGTTGCCGCATGTGGGGCGGCCCTCGGCGGCCGCCGGCACCCGGTTGGTGCGCCCGCAGTGCGGGCAGGTGACGTTGGTGGCTTGCGCGGTACTCATGCTGCCCTCGCTCCCTTCACGTCCTCGGGCTGGTCGTAGGTGACCACCAGTTCTCCGTGCTCGGCGTCGACGCGGACCTTCGCGCCGTCCTGGACGTCGCCGCGCAGCAGGGCGCGCCCAACCAGCGTCTCGACCTCGTGGGAGATGTAGCGGCGCAGTGGGCGGGCCCCGTACACCGGGTCGTAGCCCTGGTGGGCGATCACTTCCCGGGCGGCAGGGGTGAGTTCGACGGTGATGCGGCGTTCGGCGACCCGCTGCCGCAGCTCGTCGAACTGCAGCTCCACGATCCGCTCGATCTGTCGCTCACCCAGCGGCTTGAACAGCACGATGTCGTCGACGCGGTTGAGGAACTCCGGGCGGAAGTGCCCGCGCAGCTCGCCCATCACCAGAGCACGGGCGTCCGGCTTGATCTCGCCCTCGGCGGTGGCGCCGTCGAGGAGGTGCTCGGAGCCGATGTTGGACGTCATGATGATCACGGTGTTACGGAAGTCGACCGTGCGGCCCTGGGCATCGGTGATCCGGCCGTCGTCGAGGACCTGCAGCAGGGTGTTGAAGACATCGGTGTGCGCCTTCTCGATCTCGTCGAACAGCACGACCGAGTACGGCTTGCGGCGCACGGCCTCGGTGAGCTGGCCGCCCTCCTCGTAGCCGATGTATCCGGGCGGTGCGCCCATGAGCCGGCTGACGGTGTGCCGCTCCTGGTACTCACTCATGTCGAGGCGGACCATGTTCTCCTCGGAGTCGAACAGGGCCGCCGCGAGGGTCTTGGCCAGCTCGGTCTTCCCGACGCCGGTGGGGCCGAGGAAGATGAACGAGCCGATGGGGCGGCGCGGGTCGCGGATGCCGGAGCGGGCGCGGATGATGGCGTCGGCGACGAGCTTGACGGCTTCGTCCTGGCCGATGACACGCTCGCGCAGGATGTCGTCGAGGCGCAGCAGTTTCTCGCGTTCGCCCTCCTGGAGGCGGGCGACGGGGATGCCGGTCCAGGCGGCGACGATCTCGGCGATCTCCTCCTCGGTGACGACCTCGCGCAGCAGCCGGTTCTGCCCTTGTTTGGCGGCCAGTTGCTCCTCCTCTGCGGCGAGCCGGCGCTCCAGGTCCTGGAGGCGGCCGTAGCGGAGTTCGGCGGCGAGGTTGAGGTCGTAGGCGCGTTCTGCCTCGTCCGCCTCGTGGCGGACCTGCTCCAGTTCCTGGCGCAGTTCCTGCACGCGGCGGATGGCCTGCCGTTCGGCCTCCCACTGGGCGTGTTTGGCGTCGGCCTCGCCGCGCAGGTCGGCCAGTTCCCTGCGCAGTTCCTCCAGGCGGGCCTTGCTGGCGGGGTCGTTCTCCTTGGACAGGGCGGCTTCCTCGATCTCCAGTCGGGTGACGCGGCGGGTGATCTCGTCGAGTTCGGCGGGCATGGAGTCGATCTCGGTGCGCAGCCGGGCGCACGCCTCGTCGACGAGGTCGATGGCCTTGTCGGGCAGGAAACGGTCGGTGATGTAGCGGTGGGAGAGCGTCGCCGCCGCGACCAGCGCGGTGTCCTGGATCTTGACACCGTGGAAGACCTCCAGGCGTTCACGCAGGCCGCGCAGGATGGAGATGGTGTCCTCCACGCTGGGTTCCTCGACCAGGACCTGCTGGAAGCGGCGTTCGAGGGCGGCGTCCTTCTCGATGTGCTTGCGGTACTCGTCCAGGGTGGTCGCGCCGATCATGTGCAGTTCGCCGCGTGCCAGCATGGGCTTGAGCATGTTGCCCGCGTCCATCGCGCCCTCGGCGGCGCCCGCGCCGACGACCGTGTGCAACTCGTCGACGAAGAGCAGGATCCGCCCCTCGGCGGCCTTGACCTCGGACAGCACGGCCTTGAGGCGCTCTTCGAACTCGCCGCGGTACTTGGCGCCGGCGACCAGGGAGCCCATGTCGAGGGCGAACACGATCTTGTCGCGCAGGCCCTCGGGTACGTCGCCGCGGACGATGCGCTGGGCGAGACCCTCGACGATGGCGGTCTTGCCGACGCCGGGGTCGCCGATCAGGACGGGGTTGTTCTTGGACTTGCGGCTGAGGATCTGGGTGACGCGGCGGATCTCGGCGTCCCGGCCGATGACGGGGTCCAGCCGCCCGGACCGAGCCTCGAGGACGAGGTCGCGGCCGTACTTCTCCAGGGCTTCGTAAGCCACCTCGGGGTTGGCGGAGGTCACGCGCTGGTTGCCGCGGACCTGGGTGAGCGCGCCGAGGAAGGACTCCCGGGTCACGCCCCGCTCTTTCAGCAGACGCCCGGCGGCGGTCGCCGAGCCCTCCTCGGCCAGCGCCAGCAGCAGGTGTTCCACGGACACGTACTCGTCCTTGAGGCGTTTGGCCTCCCGCTCGGCCGCGTCCAGCAGCCGTGCCAGGCGCTGGGTGACGAAGACCTGGCCCGGCGCCGCGCCCGGGCCGGTCACCTTGGGCCGGCGGGAGAGCTCCTCGCGTACGGCCGCGCGCAACTCCTCGGGCTCGGTGCCCGCCTGCTGCAGCAGCCGCGGGATCAGGCCCTCCTCCTGGTCGAGGAGGGCGAGCAGCAGATGCTCGCCGTCGACCTCGGTGTGGCCCAGTTGGCCGGCGGCGCTCTGGGCCTCCTGCAGGGCTTCCTGTGACTTCTGGGTCAGGCGGTTCATGTCCATGGTGGTAGATCACTCCTCACGCCTGCACGTCGCAGCGCGGCTTCGAGCAGACTGATGCGGTCGAGCAGGTCGAGCACCAGACCGAGGGATGCGTAGTTCAGGCACAGCCCGGTGCGCAGCCGCTGGACGCGGGCCAGGGCGGCCGGGGCCGTGGGGGCGAACACCAGCCGTCCGGAGGCGTCGCGGTCGGCGTCCACCAGTCCTAGGGCGACGAACCGACGGATCAGGTCGGGATGGAGGCCTGAGCGGCGGGCCACGGTCTCCAGGGAGAGCCTGGGCACGGGCACGATCGCGTACTGCACGCCCACCTCGTGCGTGCGTGCGTAGGACGGGCGGGCCTCGGCCGGTCGGTCGCTCATTACGTCCTCCTGGGGTCGAACGAGGAGACAGCGGCAAGTTCCTCCAGCAGCTCGCGCTCCCGGTCGCTCAGCCGGGGCGGCACCATGATCCGCAGCTCCGCGTACAGGTCTCCGTTCGCGCCACGCGGGCCCGGCATGCCCTCGCCGCGCAGCCGCAAGCGCCGTCCGCTGGAGGACCCGGCGGGTACGGTCACCTTCGCCGTGGCACCGCTGGGCGTGGGCACCGGAACCGTCGCGCCCAGCGCCGCCTCCCACGGGGTGACCGGAAGCCGCACATGGACGTCCCGGCCGTCGAGGCGGAACTCGGGGTGCGGCTGGATCCGCACCCTCAGGTACAGGTCCCCGGCGGGAGCGTCGCCGCCACTCCCGCGCCCGCCCTCCCCGGCCAGCCGAATGCGCTGCCCATCGGTGGTGCCGGGTGGCACGTCGACCTCGTAGCGCCGCTGCCCGGCAGGCCCGGCGAGAGTGACCGTACGGCGGCCGCCCCGATAGGCCTCCTCGACGGTGAGCGGAAGTTCGGCCTCCTGATCGGCGCCGGGCACGCGCATCCGCCCCGCGCCGCCGAACAGCGAGCCGAACAGATCCTCCACGTCGACCCCCTCGCCCCCGAAGCCTGCCGTGGAGTACCGCACCCGAGGACCGCCGCCGGTGGACCCCCGGAAGCCGCTGCCGGCTCCCGCGCCGGCGGCCACCCGCTCCTCCCAGTCCTCCGGGACCTGCCGGAAGTCCTCGCCGAAGCGGTCGTACCGGGCTCGCTGCCCCGCATCGGACAGGACACTGAAGGCCTCATTGACCTCCTTGAACCGCTCCTCCGCCTGGGGGTCCTTGTTGACGTCGGGGTGGTACCTGCGGGCCAGGCTGCGGTAGGCCCGCTGGATCTCGTCCCGGTCTGCGGTGCGCGGAACGCCGAGCACCTCGTAGAAGTCGCGTGCCATGGACGGTCACTCCCGCTTGGCGACGGTCACGGCGGCAGGCCGCAGCTGCCGCTCGGCCTCTCCGTAACCGGGTCGCAGCACCTGGACCACGGTGTTCGGATCGGCGTCGGGATCCTGGACCACGCCGACCACCTCGTGCCGGGCCGGGTCGAACGGCACGCCCCTCTCTGCGTGGCGCGGGTAGCCCAGCCGCTCCAGGACGTTCACGGCCTGGTCGCGCACGGCCCGGACACCTTCGACGATCGCATCGGGGTCGGCGGCAGCGTGGTTCAGGGCAAGTTCCAGGTTGTCGATGACGGGCAGGAAGGCCGCAGCCGTACGGGCGCGTTCGGCCGCGGCCTCCCGCTCCAGCTCCCTGGCGTGGCGTTTGCGCAGGTTGTCGAGGTCGGCGAGGGCGCGGCGCCAGCGGTCCTCGGCCTCTCGCAGTGCGGCCGCGTGTTCGTCGTCGGGTGCGGCGGTGCCGGTCGCGGCGTCGGGCCCCGGCTCGGCCTCCTCGATCGGCCGTCCGGGCTGCGTAAGGTCCCCGCGCGGCGGCTGTACGGCGCCTTCCGGCGGCGGGTCGGGCTCTCGGCCCCGGGGTGGGATGGGCATGGCGGGCACCTCAGCCCTTGTCGAACTCGGCGTCGATCACATCGTCGTCGCCTGCGGCGCCTCCCGGCACGGCCCCGCCGGGCGGCGATCCGTCCGGTGAGCCGGTGCCTGCCGGACCGCCCGCGGCGGCTCCCGCCTGGTGGGCCGCGAGCCCCGCGAAGACCTGCTGGAGTTCTGATGCCAGCGGCCGGACCTTGTCCACCCCGGCCTCATTCCTGACCGCCTCGCGGGCCTCGGACACCAGCATCTCGGCGCGGGCCTTCTCATGTGCGGGCGCGGCGTCGCCGAGCTCGCCGAGGCGCTTTTCGACCTGGTAGGCGATGGCGTCCAGTTCGTTGCGGGCGTCGACTGCCTCGCGCAGCGCCTGGTCCTGGCCGCGGTTGCGCTCGGACTCCTGGACCATCCGCTCAACCTCGCTGCGGTCGAGGTTGGAGCTCTCACTGATGGTGATGCCCTGCTCCTTGCCGGTGTCCTTGTCCCGCGCGGTGACGTTGAGGATGCCATTGGCGTCGATGTCGAAGATGACCTCGATCTGCGGCTCACCGCGCGGCGCGGGGCGGATGTCGGTGAGCCGGAAGCGACCCAGGACCCGGTTGTCGGCGGCCAGCTCACGCTCGCCCTGCAGGACGACGACGTCGACGGCGGGCTGGTTGTCCTCGGCGGTGGAGAAGGTCTCGGAGCGGCGCACCGGGATGGTGGTGTTCCGCTCGATGATCTTCGTCATCACGCCGCCGCGTGTCTCCACGCCCAGCGACAGCGGAGTGACATCGAGCAGCAGGACATCCTTGACCTCGCCCTTGAGGACCCCGGCCTGGATCGCGGCGCCCATCGCCACGACCTCGTCGGGGTTGACGCTCATGTTGGGGTCCTTGCCGCCGGTCAGCCTGCGCACCAGGGCCTGGACGGCGGGGATGCGGGTGGAGCCGCCGACGAGGATGACCTCGTCGATGTCGTTGTCACTGACCTTGGCGTCGTCCATGGCCTGCTGCACCGGGCCCAGGCAGCGCTCCACCAGGTCGCCGGTGATCTGCTCGAACGTGGATCGCATGATTGTCGTGGTCAGGTGCTTGGGCCCGGAGGCGTCGGCCGTGATGAACGGCAGGCTGACCTGCGTCTGGGTCACGGAGCTGAGCTCGGTCTTGGCCTTCTCGGCGGCCTCGAACAGTCGTTGCAGTGCCTGCGGGTCCTGGCGCAGGTCGATGCCGTTCTCCTTCTGGAAGCCGTCGGCGAGCTGGTCGACCAGCCGGCGGTCGAAGTCGTCGCCGCCCAGATGGCTGTCGCCCGCCGTGGACCGTACCTCCACCACGCCGTCGCCGACGTCGAGGATGCTGACGTCGAAGGTGCCGCCGCCCAGATCGAAGACGAGCACCGTCTCGTGCTGCTTCTTGTCCATGCCGTAGGCGAGGGCGGCCGCGGTCGGCTCATTGATGATCCGCAACACTTCCAGACCGGCGATCCGTCCGGCGTCCTTGGTGGCGGTGCGCTGGGCGTCGTTGAAGTAGGCGGGCACCGTGATGACCGCCTCCGTGACCCGCTCGCCCAGCTGCTTGGAGGCGTCGTCGGCGAGCTTGCGCAGCACCTGCGCGCTGATCTCCTCAGGCGCATAGAGCTTGTCGCGCACCTTGAAGCGGGCGGCGCCTCCGTCTCCCTCGACGACGTCGTACGCGACGGCCTTGGCCTCTTCGGAGATCTCGTCGAAGTGCCGACCGACGAACCGCTTGGCCGAGTAGATGGTGCCCTTGGGGTTGAGAATCGACTGGCGGCGGGCCAGCTGGCCCACCAGGCGCTCGCCGGTGTCGGTGAAGGCCACCACGGACGGTGTCGTGCGGTTGCCCTCAGTGTTGGGTACGACCGTCGGCTCGCCGCCCTCCCAGACGGCGATCACCGAGTTCGTGGTGCCCAGGTCGATGCCTACTGCCTTGCCCATGAGTAACTCCTTCCGCGACGGGCGGCCCCCGTACGCCCTCGGTGTCGCACCCGTCGTCCGCAATCGCTCAGGTGACGGCGGGACCGCTCCGAGGGCGGCTGCTCTTCCAAGCCCCGCCGCTTGTGCCGGTGCCGGTCCCGCCGGGCAGCTCGGCCAGCAGCCGCACCGCCTCCTGGGCGACCGCGTCGTCGGCGACGACGTCGTACCGGCTGGGCTGCATGAAACTCACCGAGGCGAAGTCCCGGCGGCCACGCTGGGCCGCGTGCACCAGCAGGCCGAGCAGAGCGCCGACGAGTGCTCCGAAAACCAGCCCGTACAGGGCGAGGAGCAGTCCCGACACGACCGGGTCCAGCCAGTTCAGCAGCCCGAAGATCCACCCGATCAGGGCGCCGGGCAGGGCGCCGCTCGCCGCGCCGTGCAGCGCGGCCCCGCCAGGTCCCATGCGGCCGGTCACCTGCTCGACCAGGCGCACGTCCTGCCCGATGATGGCCACTCTTTCTACGGGAAAGCCCTGATCGGAAAGGTGATCGACGGCGCGCGTTCCGCTTCCTGGTAGGTCGTGTACGAGGCGATGGTCCTGCGGGCCTGCTCGTTCATCAGCCAGTCCTTCCTGCCACGGCCACCGGTGCGCCCGGCGATCCCTGACAAGCCCAGAGTGGCAACAGAGCAGTGCGCCCCGCCTGAACCCGGCAGGTCGGAAATCGATGCAGTCGGTCGGCCCACGAGAGCAAGGCTCAAATCCAGACAAGCCGGGTGGCCTTGCCTACGCTGGGTGCTCAGGGCTCGTCCGGGCGGGGATCCCACGACTCGCTCGATCGCCTCCGATGACCGGAGGAGAACGGAGTGATCCATGGCCTGCCATCCGTCACGGAGGCCGTCCCCTCACATCTCCGACCAGGAAGTGACCCGCCACTCGAGCAATGCCGCGGGCACCGAACGGCACGATCCCCGCCCGCTCACGCCGCTGGACCCCCACGGGCTGCTTATGCTGTCCCACACCCTGTTCACCTGTGCGGAGCAGAGTGAGATCGTGCGGTTGGCCATGCGGCACGTCAGTGCCCTTGGTCCCTATCACGCCGAGGCCGGATACCTCGCGACGGGCGACGGTCTGTCGCGCGTCCTGGGCCACGACGCGGGAGCGCCAACGGTCGACGACGTACGGATGAAGGAGCTGGGCGAGGCTGACGGCTCCGTATCCCTTCCAGAGCGGTACTGGACCTGGGCGTTCGGCCTGCGAGGGGCCGGCGGTC
Source organism: Streptomyces graminofaciens (assembly GCF_030294945.1). Taxonomy (NCBI): domain Bacteria; kingdom Bacillati; phylum Actinomycetota; class Actinomycetes; order Kitasatosporales; family Streptomycetaceae; genus Streptomyces; species Streptomyces graminofaciens. The sequence goes on from NZ_AP018448.1 coordinate 221,842, forward strand.
TGCTCGGCTACCTCCTGGTCTCCTCCCGCTCCCGGCCCGACAGGCAGGGGCACTTCCTCCTCTCGACCCTCGTGGGGCTCACATCGGCGGCCCTGTCGCTGACGGTCACGCGCGCCGCGCAGCACGACAACGCCGGCGAACTGAGCCGACTGCGCACCGAACGGGACACCGCACTGCGGCAGCTGGACACAATGCGCACCGAGCTGCACCTGCAGCAGACCGTGCATGAGACCCTCGCCCGTGTCGCCGCCCGGGGCGGCGGCGAGGACGCCATCACCCAAGCGCTGTACGAACTCACCGGGCTGTCGACGCTCATCGAGGACCGGTTCGGCAACCTGAGGTCCTGGGCCGGTCCCGACCGGCCCGACCCCTATCCGGTGCGGTCCTCGGCCTACCAGGAAGAGATGCTGCGGCAGGTCGCGCGCGAGGCGGGCCCGGTCAGATTCAAGGACCGGCTGATCGCCCTGGCCCGGCCGCGCGGCGACCTCCTCGGCGTACTCGCCCTCGAGGACCCCGAGGCCACGGCCGACGAACACACCATGTTCGCCTTGGATAACGCCCAGCGGTTGCTCGCCCAGCAGCTCATGCATATGCGCGAACTCACCGAGGTCGGACTACGGCTGCGCCGCCAGCTGATCGACGACCTGTTGGAGGGCACCGACGAGACGAGCGCCTACGCCCGGGCAGAAGCCGTCGGCCACGACCTGCAACGTACCCACTACGTGGTCGTGGTGCACTGGCCGGGCAACGCCGCGACCAGCTCCGTCACCCGTGCCGTCGAGCAAGCGACGGCCACCACGGCGACCCGCCCGCTGATCACCCGTCGCGGCGACCGGACGGTCCTGCTGACCGAAGAGAGGCCCGACGACGATGCCGTGTACACGGCGCTGGCCCGTGAGCTGGGCACGCCCGACGGCGCGATCGGGGTGAGCACCCGCTGCGACTCCCCGGATGGCATTCCCCGTTGTTATCAGGAGGCACTGCGGGCCCTGGAAGTGCGGCAGAACTCCCGCCAGCGCAGCGGGACGACGTTCTTCGACGACCTCGGGCTGTACCGGATCCTGGGGCCCGGAAACGATCTCCGGGAGCTCGAAGGCTTCGTGCGAGAGTGGCTCGGCCAGCTGATCGACTACGACGCAGAGCACGACACAGAGTTGGTGGAGACGCTCTCGCGCTACTTCGACTGCGGAGGCAACTACGACGATGCGGCCGCCGCCCTGACAGTCCACCGCAGCACCCTGCGCTACCGGCTGCAGCGCATCCGTGAGATCACCGACCGCGACCTGGCGGATGTGGACACCCGGCTCAATCTGCAGGTGGCAACACGCGTCTGGAAAATCATCCTGAGTGGGCGACGCTGACCGCAGTCCGCACAATCCGGCTCCCCCATCAGCCCGCACGCGGTGCACGCGAAGTACGGGCAGCGTTCCTCCCGGGGGACCTCGGTCACCGGGAATCCCCCTCAGGACGGCTACGAGTCACAGGTTCTGGCACCGCTTGGCGGTGTAGCTGCGCGGCCTCGTGCTTGTCCTCCAACAGACAAGGGTGGCGACCCGTCAGACCGACCCTGCTCCGCCGTCTTTGGCTGTGGCCGATGACCGTGCTGGTCACGCGGACCGACGCAGATCCTGCGCCCCACCCGCGACGCGGGCAAACAGATCACCCCAAGGCACACACCGGGCACCTGCCGCACCTGCTCTCCGCCGGGATCCGGGTGCCACGCGAGTTGGACGCAACAAGCTTCGGCAGGAGCCGGCGACAGCCTGCCGGTCACGCGCACAGAGCTGCCCGATCCCCCGGCGTGTGCCCTTACACCTCTTCGCAGCCGGCCACAGGCCCGATCCGCCAGACCATCCCTGACCAGCACAAACCTGGCTACCCGAACCACGCAGCCATAACAAAATCCCGTGTCGATCACTACATTCCGAAACGATCACTACACCTGCACCCCAGAGCCTCTCCGGACTCCCGAAGGCCCCCGAATCCCCAGCTCAGAGCTGCACCCCACCACAGCTAAAAATCCTGAAACGATCACTAGATCCCCAGGTCAACGCATCTTCCACCTGGTGATCGCTAGCAGATTTGTCACGTCGCGCAGGAAGAGGAAGACCAGGGCGAGGGCGAGGACAAGGGTCGCGAGGGCCTGTGTCGCCAGGCTCAGTCCTGACACCAGCCCCGACGCCGCTGAGCTGGCGACTTTGGCGCCCGTGTCGGACATGCCGTCGACTGCGCTCTTGCAGCTTGTCGCCCACCGGGCCGAAGCGGTCGGCGAGTTTGTCCCCTGCTTCGGCGAGGCCGTCGGCAATCTTCCCGGCGCTCTCCGTGAGGGAATGGATGACGCCGACGAGCACGCCGCACACCAGCACGGCCAGGCCAGCACAGGTGAGCCCGGAGGCGAGTGCGCGAGAGGCCCCGCGCTTCATCAGCCATGGCATCAGTGGCTGCAGCAACGCGGTGCCCAGCAGAGCCAGGACGAACGGCACCGTGGCGGCACGCAGTACAACGACGACCCAGACGATGAACGCCGCCACGCCAAGCGCCAGCAGCACGGTCGCCGACCAGGCCGCGACCTTGCGGTGGGTGGGCGACAGTCCCGCGAACACGCGGTCGCCGCCGCTATCGCGGACCTGAGCCATGCCGCCACCGCCCCTTCATCCTGGACCCACCGGGGAGCAAGTCCGGGGCCAGTACAACGGCGGCCGACCTCGCCGTCGTGCCGCCTCGCCCGAACCTCCTCCTTCCGCAGCAAGGACCTTTCGAGGTTGCGGCGCCGGTCTGTCCTGTCCGATACACCTCCTGTTCGGCGCCCCCGCCACGTTGACGCCTCTGCCTCGTTAGGTCAGCGTTCTGGCTGGAGCGCCCGCGTACGAGAGGCGCGCAAGAGAGCGCAAATAGGGCCGTTTCATGCCCATGAGGGTGATATCGCCGGATTCGGGTGTGTTCGGGGTGTACGCGTCGGGACGATGGCTGTGTTCGGCATGACCGGCCGCGACACAAAGGGAGACGTCGAAGTATGTCCAAGCCTGTCGTCAATATCTGGGGTACCCCTCCGGGGTCTGAGCTCGCCGCCGTGGAGCCCGCCCCCTGGGGCACCAAGTGGGATCTCCGCACCATGACCACCAGCGGAACCGCCTGGGTCTTCTACAGGTCACCCGGTGAGAAGGTCCTCAGGCGGCCGGTGATCCTCGCCGATGGCTTCGCTCCGGAAGGAACCAACGTCGACAACCTGTACGACGGCCTGGAGAACGGGGAGTACCCGTTCATCTCCACGCTGCGCCAGGCCGGTTTCGACGTCATTCTGCTGGGCTTCGCCGACCGCACCGCGTCCGTCCTCGACAACGCCGAGGTCGCGATCCAGTGCATCATGCAGACGATCGGCGAGCGCGAAGGCGAGCACCCGCTGACGGTGGGCGGCTTCAGCATGGGAGGCCTGGTCACCCGCTACGCCCTGGCCAAGCTGGAGCGGCAGAAGATGCGGCACGAGACCGCCAACTACCTCTCCTACGACACCCCGCACCGCGGCGCGTGGCTGCCCCTGGGAGTCCAGGCGTTCGCCCACTACGTGAAGGCCCACTGGGGAGGCGAAGGCAAGCCCCTCTACAACCTCTACTCCGACCTGATCAACAGCCCCGCCGCACGGGAGATGCTGCGCTGGCACCTCGCAACCGGAACCAACACCACTCTCGACGTCGCCGCCGGCCAGGACCAGGCACGGACCGACTTCCTGGACGCACTGGAGCGGATGGGCGAGTGGCCCCAGATCCCCCGCCTGCTCGGCGTCGCCAACGGAACGGGCACCGGCGCCGGAAACAGCATCCCCGCCGACAGCCCCGCGATGGACACCCCCGGACCGACGGTGGCCGCGCAGCTGCGTACCCAGGGACAGGGAAGCAAGACCGTCGCCCGGATGCGGGAACTGGACCAGGCCGAGGTCTCGATCAACACCACCGGCTTCCCCGAACTCGACGGCGCCCCAGGTGGTCTCTTCCCCGAGCTCCTCGGCGGCGCCTCCAACTTCGGCGTGGCCAACATGCTGGCCAACCTTCTCAACGGCGCGGCGGCGCAACCCGCGCACAACGCCTCCACCTTCGTCCCCACCATCAGCGCCGTCGCTGTCGCTGACATCGACAACCACGACGCCCTCTACAGCAAGATCGATTCCGACTACAGCAGCCTCCACGACTTCCGCTGCGCCACCACCAACGAAGGCCACACCGTCGTGACCCGAGAACTCGGAGAGTGGATCGTGACCAAGCTCAAGGACGCGTAACCGCCAGCCGGGACGCGCATACGCAGCCAGAAGGGGTCTGCGGCATGACGGCCGCAGACCCCTTCTGCGCACCGACGCCGCCGCAGTAGATTCCAGTGGTCACGTGTTGCGACGATCACTGGAACCCGCAGGCGACCCGGGACACCACGGCCTGTTACGGAGCCCGTGTGCGGTCTCTCGCCGTTTCCTACTTGATGGTGTCGCTGCAGCCCTTGGTGCTCTTGCCGCCGTCGTTGTCCGCGACCTGCTTGCCGTCGACCTTGATCACGCACGGTGAGAACTGCAGCAGTCCGTCACCGCCGGTGACCGAGCCCGGGATCACGGACACCAGGTATCCCACCTCCTGGTGGGCTTCGGTGAATTCGACGGTCTCCGTCTTCGTCCACGGCAGCGTCTGATCGTCGAAACCGTCCGTCGCCGCGTGGTACATGACCCGCGTCGTCCCTTCACCTCTCAGGCAGGTACGGATGAACGTGCTCAGCTGGGTGGCCGTCAAGGTGCCGGTCTCAGCCGGCCGCTGCCGGTTCAGGCAGCGGAGGACCGGCCCGGCGGGGTGCCTGCCTCGTGACTCCGAGCGCATCACCCCGGACCGCACGCCAGGCGAAGGACAGGAGACGCCCGGTCCCAGTTTGATGCTCGGCCTGGACGCGGTGCCGGCCAAGGTGGAGGCTCTGCGGTCGAAGGCGAAACGCCTGGTCGCGCGGGGTTGGCTGGCCGAGCGGCAGCCGGGCCAGTTCACCCTCTCCCGGGGCCCGGCCGGGCAAGGCGGCGCGTCATGAGCAGGGTCCGGGAGCGCTCCTCGCCGTCCCGCTCGCCGCTGCGGGCGTCGGCATCGTCGAGGAGCTGCGCGGGGGCCGGGGCCGCACCCGAAGATGAAGGTGCGCGGGCTGTCAGCGAGGCGGGTGAACGGGGGGCGGGGAGTGCCGACAGCTCCCTCATCCGAAGCTGTCACGCGTGTTCGGGTGCCGCCGTTGCTGCAGAGCTGTCGTCAGGTACGTCACCCGGGTGCTGCGTTCTGCTGGTACGGGCGGCCGGGCTGGCTGAGGCTGGAGGGAAGAGTGCCGTCGAGGCGGGAGAAGCCATGGAACGCCGGACCAACCGATGCGCTGTTGTCGGGGTGGCCGTCCTGCTCGGCTGGGCCGGTCTGACCGGCTGCTCGTCGGACGACGAGTCTCCGAGCTCCCCCGCTTCCTCGGCGGCTTCTGCTGTGAAGTCGGGTGCGTCCGAGCTTGCCTCTGCGGCCAGCAGCGCGGCAGCCTCCGCGGTGGCTACTGCGGCCGCTTCCGCGGAGGCGGCCGCCTCGTCTGCCTTGGACGAGGTGAAGGGCGGCCTGGACGCCAAGCCGGACGTCACCCTCGGCAGCGTCACGACGGGCTCCGACGGCAAGGCAGAAGTCCCGGTGACCATCGCCAACCACGACTCGAAGTCGAGAAGCTACATCGTCGTGGTCAATTTCAAGGACCAGTCGGGCAACCTGGCCGACGTGGTCGTCCTCGATGTCCCCGAGGTCGCCGCAGGAAAGACCTCCAAAGCCACAGCTCGGAGCAACCGGGACCTGACCGGCACGGTGACCACCGAGGTCCGCGACGCATTGCGGTATTGAGGGTCTCGATGGATCTTGGTTGCATGGTGGCGCCGTCCCCACCCGTGAATCGGATGCGGCGGGAGGTCAGCGAACCTCGGTGGCGGCCTGCTGGACGGCCCTGTCGACGTCCTTCGCGCTCACGTCGAGTTCCTTGGCGACATGCTTGTCCGCTTTGAGCTGGGCTCGCTGCAGCGCCTGCGAGAGCGTGCTTTCGCCCACGATGACCAGGGCGGCCTGCCCCTCGTCGATGATCTCGCCGAACTCCTTGACGTCTGCCCGGGACATGCCGCGCCAAAGGTGCCCGCTCACGCCACCGACGGCGGCACCGACGGCGGCCGTACCGATAATCGCCGGAGGGAACAGCAGCCCGACGACCGCACCGGCAGCGGCGCCGCCCCACGCCCCGTGCCGGGTGGCCGTCTCGTCCTTGTTGACGTGGACCTTGCCGGCCTCGTCCTTGGTGACGACGGATGCGTCGTACGAGCCGACCGCACCGACCGCATGAAGGTCCTTGAGGACGTCGTAGTCGGCTTGCGCCGCGGGTCCGCTCGGGTAGGTGCCGATGTAGATGAAGACTGCGTCAGGGGTAGCCACTGTGTCGCTCCTGTCATTCCTCGTGTGCAGTTGGGTGCCCGTGTCAGCCGGCGGGTTCGACCTCGCCCGGCCGCCAGGTCTTGTCGAAGAACGGCTGTTCGGGGCTGTAGAAGCGCAGGATGGCGAACCAGCCCTTGCCCGGTGTGGTCTGGATCCAGGTGCCCTCGGCCGCGTCGCCGGGGCGCTCGGGGGCGAGGTGCAGGGTGATGGTGCCGTCCTGGTTCGCGGTGGCCGCGGGGCCCGGGTAGCTCTGGCTGCCCGCCCAGGGGAACCGCTGCGGGGTCTGCAGCATGGAGCGGGTCTGGTTGTCGTACAGGGTCAAGGACCAGAAGCGGGCGGCGGGGATTCCAGGCGGCAGCGTCAGCCGGTAGTGACGGGCACCGTCGAACGGCTGACCGGCGGAGTCGAGGGTGACTATCAGGTACTGGGAGCCGACGCCCGTCAGGCGCATACACATCGCGGGTGAGTCACCGGTGGCGATGTAGAAGAACGCGGTGCGGGAGTCCAGCGCCCGCCCCGAGACGCGCTCATCGAGCTGCACCCCGTCTGCGGTAATCTCCGGCGGCGGGGACGTCCAGTCGTACCCGCCGATGAAGAGCGGGTTGTACCAGGCCGAGTTCGCGTAGTACGAGAAGCCCTCCTGCGGGCGCGCACGCAGACCGACCGTGCGGGCGCTCGCGTTGCCGATCGCGACGGCCTCCTTCAGAAGCCGCCGCATCCGGTCGTCGGGCTTGAAGTCGTGGCCGTGGGCGATGCCGATCTCACGGAACGCGCCGCCGGCCTCCAGGCCGACCGACTCGGCGGGCTGCTCCTGGACGAGGGTGTCGAGCAGCTCGTAGAAGGAGTAGTCGTTCGGCGGGAGGGTGTTGATCGCCAGGCCGGTGCCCTCGGTGAAGGCCGGCGGGTCGGCGGGGGTGATCGGCGCGAGCGGCGCGCTGCCCTGGAGGAAGGACCCGATGCTGGTGCCGTAACTGCCGGGCGTGTAGGGGCTGATCCGCAGCGTCTCCTTGATGCGCGCCACCGTCGGCGCCGGGTCTCCGTCCTCAAGGAATGCGCGTCCCAGCACGATGGCTTGCCAGGTGGAGCAGCGATAGACGAACAGCCCGCCCTCGGGCTCCGGCCCGTCGTAGCCGGGCGGCAGCAGCAGATAGGTGCCGCCGACGCCGCGGTCCGGCCCGGGAAGGCCGAAGTCGGTCACCCAGCGGAACCACATGTCGTCGATCGTGCCAAGACATCCGGGTGGGACCTGAAGCGTCACCGGCCCGTCCGTGAGGTCGAGGAAGCTCAGGAAGTACACGGTGTCGGCGTTGCCGGTCAGGAACAGCGATGCGCTGTCCATCAGGCCCGAGTACAGCAGCACCGTGTTGTCGGCCACCCCTGCGTCAAGGAAGTCCTGCCGGATCGCACGGACCGACACGCCCGGCAGACCTGCGAGATACGCGTCCACGCCGTGCGTCAGATCAAGGTTGTCGAACACCGTGTCGCACGTGTCCGCGTCCGGAATCCCGTCGGTGAATCGCAGCGCTCCGATCCTCGTCTCCTGCACGTCAGGGGTCGTGACCGACGGCGGTATCTTCGCGAATACGCTCATAGCATCACTGTGCGCGTCTCCTGAATCATCCGCATCCGCCGCGGCGGGCCGGGGCTGGGGTGACGAGTGAGGGGGGAACCGCGTTCCCGTTGGGGTCTGAGGCTGCATGAGCATGAGGTGGCGGCCGATCCAATGCCGTATGCGTGTCGGTGACCGCCTCGGGATCCGGCCAAGCGCCACACTGATCTCCGGTCCGCCCTGGTGCCCGACGAGGTGCAGCCCTTGCGGCGCGGCTGCCCCAGGCCGGTGGCGGGCGGCTTGCCGCCCGCAGCTCGGATGCCATGCAGGGACGACACCGCGGTGAGCCGGTCCGCGCGGTGCGCCAGCCGTCCCACGGGCACGGCTTCGTGCGTTGCGACAGGAAGAGTGAGGCGTCATGAGTGGTGGCAGCGCCTGGACAGGAGCCGCGGTCGCGGCCGTCACCGCCGGCTACGCACTGTTCTCGCGCCGCCTCGCCTCGACGCCGGTGTCGGCTCCGATGGTGTTCACCGGCTTCGGAGTACTCATCGGGCCCATCGGGCTGGACGTACTCGACCTGGGCCACGACGTCGGCCCCATCCTGACATTGATCGAGGCCGCCCTGGCCCTCCTGCTCTTCACCGACTCGATGACCGTGCGCAGACGCGACCTGCGCACGGGCGGCTTCCTGCCCCTGCGGCTGCTGGCCGTCGGCCTGCCATTGAGCATCGGAGCGGGGTGGCTGCTGGCATGGCCCCTGTTTCCGGGCCTGACCCTGTGGGAGTTCGCGCTGCTGGGCGCGGTTCTCGCCCCCACCGACGCGGCGCTCGGCAAGACCGCCTGTTCCAGCCCGCGTGTCCCGGCCCTCGTGCGGCACGGGCTCGACGTCGAAAGCGGCTTGAACGACGGCCTGGCACTGCCGTTCTTCCTCATGTTCCTCGCCGCGATCCCCGGCACGATCGCCTCCGAGGAGGGCGTGGGCGGGGTGTTCTGGCGGGCTCTGGTGGTCAGCACTGTGGTGGGGCTGGCCTTCGGCTGGGTCGGAGGGTGGCTGTTGGCCCTCGCGCGGGCCCGGGGCTGGGTGACGGGTGAATGGCAGCAGGTCGTCGTCCTGGCGGTGGCGTTCTGCGCGTACAGCGTGGCGACGGCCTTGGACGGGAGCGGCTTCATCGCCACCTGGATGGGGGGCCTCGCGTTCGGCGTCGCACTGCGCCAGGGCAAGCCGACGGGCGGGGAGCCGGCCGAGAAGCGGCCTGCCGACCTGGCCGAGTACGTGGGCGGACTGCTGGGGAGCCTGAGCTTCCTGGTCTTCGGCGCGGTCCTGCTCGGCCCGGCACTGGAGCACCTCGACTGGCGCATCATCACCTACGCGGTGCTCAGCCTGACGGTGGTCAGAATGCTCCCGGTGGCCCTCGCGCTCGCCGGCACCGGCATGCGGCTGCCCACCCTGGCCTACGTCGGCTGGTTCGGACCCCGCGGCCTGGCCTCCGTGGTCTTCGGACTCCTCCTGGTCGAAGACCACGTACCCGGAATCGAACTGCTGGGCCGGGTCATCGCGGTCACCATCGGCCTCAGCATCCTGCTGCACGGCATGTCGGCCCCGTACTTCGCCAACCGCTACGGGAACTGGTACGACACCGCGAAGGCCACCACCCCCGACCTGCGCGAGGCCCAGGACGCACCGGCAGGCGCCGGGAAACAGCACCACGGCCCGCGACGCCTCCGCTGAACGGGGACCGAATCTACTGACGTTCGTGTGAAGCCGTTGAGGCGGCCTTGGAGCTGGAGTTTCAAAGACTGAAGCAGCCACTCGGATGGCGGACATGGCGGGTGGAAGGAATGGAAAGTGCCATGGACGCTGCCAGAGCCGATGCTGACCACCCCCGTGTCCGTGCCCGGTCTACGGCCTGGCTGTGCTGCCGAGCCGAAGTGGGACGGATTTCGGGCTCTCGTCTCCGTCGACGCAGGGCGGGTGGTGCTGCGCTCCAGGCGCGGCACCGAGATGGCGGCCTCATTCCCGGAGGTCGTGGCCGGGGCCGTGCGGCTGCCGGACGCGACCGCGCTGGACGGCGAGCTGGTCGTATGGGACTCCGCGGGCCGCCTCGCGTTCGAGCGGTTGCAGAACCGGCTCACCCAGCGCGGCGCCGGGGCGGCCCGAGCTGCGGAGGAGTGGCCGGCCCACTTCGTCGCGTTCGATCTGCTGCGGCTGTCCGCGACGGACACGACCTCCTGGCCGTACCGGCGGCGCAGGGCCGCGCTGGAGTCCGTGTTCGCCGCCCGCCGGCTCATCGCGCCGTGGACGCTGTGCCCGTCGTCCACCGAAGCCGATGTCGTGCGCGAGTGGCTGACGTGGGCGTCGGTCGGGATGGAGGGCGTGGTCTTCAAGAGGCTGGACGACGCCTACAAGCCGTCGGTGAGGGGCTGGCAGAAATACTAGGTCCGCGAGACGAGCGAGGCGATCGTCGGCGCGATCACCGGCTCCCCAGCCGCTCCCCGCACGATACTGCTCGGCAGGTACGACACCGAGGCCGCCTTCAGTACGTCGGCCGCACCACCACCCTCGCCCGGGCGGCAGGTGCTGGGGTCGCCGGCCTGCTCGCTCCAGGGCGGCGCGGGCATCCGTGGACAGGCTGGTCGTTCTCCGCCGGGTGGGGCAGTTCCTGGCTCTTCACGACAAGCAGCCGAACCACAGCGCCGGCCCGCCCCGTCATCCGACTCCTCGCGGGTGTGGGCCTGGTGCGCTCCGGTGTCCGTCGTCCACCTGCGAAGCAAGCGCCCCGGAGTGCACGTAGCCCTGGGACGAACCGCGATGTGCGGATTCGCACCGCGCAGGTGTGCGGAGCTAAACGCGGGGGGCGGGTTTTTGGGGAGTCGATGAGGTAGGCGCCGGCGGCGAGGAAGTCCCGCGCACTGTCTCGCCAGTCCTCGCGCAGCTGCGTCAGTGAGCGGGGCCGCGGTTTCGCGGGGCGGATCTTGCGGGCGGCGATCCGGTTCAGCTTCGCCCGGGTCCGCTCGGAGACCGCGGGCCCAAACTTCAGGTTGCCGTCATCGTCGGTGGCGGTGACGTACTCGTGCTCCAGGTCGGTGAGGCAGGCGGCGATCTGCGCGCTGCGGCTGGAAGTCCAGCGGATCAGCTCGTGCGGAACGCCGGCGACTTCCATGACCGGACGGCGGCCTCGCGTGACGGTGCGCGGCTCGGAGGCCAGCCCCAGCGCCTCGCACGCCTCCATCATCACGACCTCGTTGTAGAGCGCGGACGCGGCGACGACCGACTCCAGCAGGGCCGTGGAGTGCACCGCACCCCAGATACCGTCCTTCGGGCGCAGGCCCTTGAGGGACAGAAGGAGGTGATCGTGGAGCAGCGGCATACCGGAGCGCGCCTCGCAGTGGCGGAAGCGGGCGGCGACCAGGCCGTGCGCGGGGCGGGTGCGGTGGATGCCCTGCGCGCCGTAGCGGATGACGGCGACGTCGTCCTCGATCCACGCAAGCACGATGGCGATGGCCCGTTCGTGCGCGGCCTCGATCGCCTTCCGTGTCTCCTCATCCCCGAGAGCCCACATCAGTTGCAGGGTCGGCTGCGGGCGGAAGACGAGATGGGCTCCGGTGACCTTCACCTTGCTTCCGAGCGCCCCAGCCCGGCGCGCGGCTGCGGGCTTCTTCCCCGCCGCCAACTGCTCGGCTACGAGCCGGTCGGCGTCCGGGTGCCGGCCTTCGCCGAAGAGGGAGCGCATCTGCGCCTCGGTCACCTCCTGACCGAGCGCCAGACCGAGGGAGGGCAGGCCCCGCCCCATCCATCTGCCGACCGGAACTCCGGCGTCCTGTGCGCCTTCCGAAGTGGCTTGCGGGCCGGTCTGCGGCCGTCGCCGACGAGGACCTGGCGCAGGAAGTAGCGGTACATCTGCCCGGCGGCGATCAGCGCGATATCCATCATGCAGGCCACGCCACACGGCTCTGACCTGCGCGAAAAGCCCGATCAGCGTTGCGTCCCGCCAGGCGGGAGCAGCGGCCGAACTTTCTTCCCGGGCGCCCGTCAGGCGGGAAGCCGTCCCGGCCGGCCAGCAAGTGTCAACGCTCTCCGGTCCAGCCCCACACCCCACCACAGACACCCACCAACTCCACCCCGACGACCACCCATCAGCAGCCACCGAAGAGCACCCGTCACCACCAGCCCCGATCCGACCAACCCTCAGCCCTCGGCAACCGCCGGGGACTTCGTCGTGCTGCCCGGAAGACACCATGCCCTCCTTCGAGCCCCTCCCCCACCCAGCAACGGCGCGCAAGCCCCAGACTGGAGCGCGGCGCTGTTGCGTGTCCCCGACCGGGTGCACGGCGCCTGCCCATGCGCGTCTCACCTCTGCGCTTCGTCGTCCGGTCGATACACCGGAGCGGTTCTCGGCTGTGGGAGTGGGGCACCGGTGGCCGGCGCCCCACCACCCGCGGTACAAGAGACAAGGCGCTCTTGGAGTTTCAGGTGCCGGAACTGGTAGACGGCGCCTGCCTGTCGGAGCACCCCGCGGCTATGGGCGTCGTCGAGGAAGGTCATGAGCCGCCAGGGCAGTTGGCCGGTTGCCGCGCACCACAGGCGGGCGGTGAGCCACCGCCCCCAGGCGCTGAGCGCGAGGGCGGCTGGACCAAGAGTGAGCCAGAGCAGACCGCAGGGGATCTGGAGGTTGAACTCGATGTGCCAGGGGGGCGCGAGCAGCAGCAGTGCGGACCCGACGGCCAGCAGTGCGGCGCGAGCCAGCGCGGCGGAGCGGTCCTGGCCTAGGCTCCGGTGCGGAGTGGACACCGCGTCGGGGTCCACTACGGCGCCCAGCGTATGAAACGTGGAGCCGATTAGCACGAGGATTCCGCCGAGGACTCCTCCCACGGCCATCCCCTTCCAGCAGTAGTCCGCGTAGACCGCTGTGGAATGCCCGACTTCATTGCTGACTGCGACGAGAAGCGTCACGAGCACCCCTCCGCTTGGCACTCCCACCAGCACACCGTTCAGTGTCGCCCTGCTGATGCCGGGCCTCCTCATCGCCCAGCCTTCACGGCGGAACAGCACGGCAGGCAGCGGTGTCCGGCGGATGCCGAGATATCCGAACACGTACGCGGTCAGCAGCCCGAGGACACAGGAGTAGCCGGCTTGTGCCCCCCAGTACTGCCAGCAGTCGCGCAGGTGATCGCGATGGGTGCTGCCCGTGCAAGGTGCCCGGTCGATCAGCTGGTTCGTCGCGATGTCGGCAGCGATGATGGCGAGCAGGATCGCGGCCCGGCGCGGCCGCAGAAAGCGCTGAAGCTCGGCATCGGAACTCAGACTTCGTCGCAGCGTGAGTAGCAGGCTGCCCAGGCTGAAACTTACGATCCAGGGAAGCCGTGCCACGAGGAAGTTCACCGGGTCGTTTGTGCCCCCGAATCCACTGCTGGGTTCGCTTCCCCAGTAGCTGCGGTAAACGTTACCGTCGAGCCCGGCATACAGCGCGTAGAGCACGGGCCAGGCCAAGAGCACCGCCAGGGTCCCGGGGGCGAACACCCGGACGGCCCTTGGAATGGCCCTCTCCAGCCGCCACCAGGCGATCAGTCCGTCGCCCTCGTCCACGGCGCGCCAGGCCAGGAAGCGAAGCCATCGCTGTGCTTGATCAGGGGTCCAACGCGAGCCGGACGTACGAGAGTAGACGGCCGGGAGATAAGCGTCGAGCAGATGCTTCTCCATCCGCTCGGGCGTACCGAGACGTGCGTCGAGCAACCGCTCCGGATTCCGTGCCGGGTCGGAGCGGTGGCCCTCGCACACAGCGCGCGCCATGGCCACCATCAGCGGGTAGCGCAGGACGGTACGCAGCGCGGACTCAGGCGTCCCCTCCGGCGCATCGCGCAACCGGAGGATCACCGGTGCCCAGGCGGTGTCCAACGTGCCGGTGGCATCGGTGTGTTCCATCACCGGTGGGCTCGCCGCAGCGAGATATCGGCATGCCTCTGCGAGGCCTAGCGGCAGCAGTTGCAGAACTGACGCGGCGGTCAACACGTCTGTGGAGCGCACGGTGGCGGCATACTCGTCGACACGGCTGGTAAGCAGCAGTGGCGTGTTCTCATCCAGCTCGGCGTTGATGCGTCGCATGGCAAGAGGGCGGGCGGCCTGGGGCAGTTCGTCGAAGCCGTCCAGGACCGGCAGAATCAGTCTGCGGGCGAGGAGTTCCCGAGCCATGAGGCCACTCGGTCCCGTCATGCCGAGCGCCTCGTAGTCGGCCGCGAGCCGCTCGGCCAGCCACTCCGCCAGGGATTCACGCTCGGGGTTCCACGTGGCGAGGGGAAAGATCACTGGGAGTGGAGTGCCGGTGGTGTGCTGCTCCAGCAATGCGAGCGTGAAGCGCAGGGCGAGGATGCTTTTCCCGGAGCCAGCGGGCCCGAGGACCACCACGCGTCGGCTTGGGGCGGCGCGAAAGGCTTCGACCAGTTCGTCGAGGCCACCCCGTTCCTCCGGCGAGCCGAGTGCTCCTTCGTCGGGCGCATTGCACCGGTGGTCTGCCAGCCAGGGGGCGCTACGCACCCAGTCGACCTCCATCGGCGTCGGGTCCTGCAACTGCCAGAGTTGGGCACCAGACCTCCAGCGGCTGCCCACGGACACGGCAAGGGCCCTCTCTACGCAAGGCAGTTGGCTGTCGACGGTCTCCGGCGCGGCGCCGAGCATCTTCGTGAGCAGCGGGGTGATGAGGGCCCCGAGGACGGCGATGCACAGCGGCAAGACGAGTCCCAGTGTGTCCTTCAGGCTGCTGTCCTCATCGGAGCTGCTGATCAGCAACCCACCTATCACGACGGCAACCATGGCCACCACACCGATGAGGAACAGCTGCTTGATCAGCCCGTGTGACAGTTGCCGCACCGCACTCCCCGCCTCGTCTCCGGGCGGACCGGTTCGGACCACCCCACAGGAGAAAAGCTTGGTGCTCGTATTTCGTTTCGTCCCTGGGGTGGCGCGTCGAAGCACGCCAGGCGCGCCCCAGCGCACGGTCCGGCAGTACAGCCGATCCTGTGACCGACCAGGACGGGTCGCGGCGGGAGATCTGGCGGGGCCACCATGCCACCGGCGCCAACCGTGCCGATGCCCGGCTGGACATCTTCGGGGTCTCGGCGCAGCAGCTCCTGACCGGGGTGCCGCAGTCCCAGCCGCGGCTGCCCGGGGAGGAGGAGAACCGGCGGATGGCCGTGCGGGGGCTGGGTGAGATCCTGCGCCGGGTCAGCCGGCTCAACGCCGAGTACGCCGATCCCGAGCGGGACCCGGGCCACGGCCCGTCCAGAACCCGGCCGGGACACCCGCTTCGTCTTGGGCAGCGCGCAGAGGCTTGCCCGCAGAGCGGTGGCCGTCGCCGACCATCAACGCTGCGGAAAAAGTACCGCCACCCGCCCGGGCCCATCTCCGCCTGCCGTTGCGTCCGACGACGGCGAGCCCCCGGCTGACTGGCCTCTCGGCCTTTGATCCGGCGCCCGCTCTGATTGGCTTCACGGATGAGTAGTGGCCCCGCTTGCGGGCCTACATCCGATCCCGACAGCACATGCCCTACGCCAGTAGCAGAAGCTCACAGTGGCTCTTCCCTGGCCGCCAGCCCGGACAGCCCATGAACCCAGTCAGCCTCCAAGTCCACCTCCGAAAGATCGGCGTCCCGCCGCAACGAGGCAGGACCTTTGCGATCCGCCAGCTCGTCCTCCAAGCCCCGGCACCCATCATCGCGAAGGCACTCGGCTACCACGACGAGACCGCCACCCGTCTGGTCACCGAAGCCGGAGGAACCTGGAGCCGATATGCACCCGGCGACCACACACGCTGACAGGAGCGACATGGCTGCTCTGATGGGCCAAGCTCCCGCGACCAGCCCGATGTCAGTAACAGGTGGCAGGCTCTGCCTCCATGAACAAGCAGCAGTTCTGGCAGCTCATCGAGGCAGCCCGCAATCAGGCGTCCAAACGATGGCGAAGCGGTCGCTCGCGAGGCGGCCTCGCTGCTGGCCTCCCGGCTGGTCGAGGAGATCCTCGCAGCTGAGCAGGTGCTGCGGGACCTGATGGTTGTCTCCTACACCAATCCTCTGTGGGCCGCTGCTTACATGGCCAACGGCGGGTGCTCTGACGACGGCTTCGACTACTTCCGCGGCTGGCTGATCGCTCAGGGCCGTGAAGTCTTCGAGCGCGTAGTCGCTGATCCCGATGCCCTGGCGGACCTGCCCATCGTTCAAGCCTCCGCAGCCGACGGCGTCGACCTGGAAGGCGAGGACATGCTGGGCATCGCCTGGAACGCACACATCTCGGCGACCGGTGATCAACTCCCCGCGAGCCCACCCACCATCCGCTACCGGGAGCTGGACCCCACCTGGAACTTCGATTTCGATGACCACGACGAAATGACTCGCCGACTGCCCCGCTTGGCAGCGCTCTATCTGGAGTAAGCGGAAGCTCGCAGTCACAAGACGAGGTCAAACAGCGAGAGCGAGACTCCCGGACATCACTGTCCGTCACCTCCTCAGGCCGTGAACACGCCTCGGCTGACGAATACGCGACACCTCAACATGCGCGCTTACCAGTCTCAACCCCCCGAACTGGCCGGAGGCCACGCGGACCGCACCTGGGACAAGCGCGTCCGCGAACTGGTACGGCCCGACGTGCTCTGTGGGAGAACGCCTGGGAGGAATTCACCCCGTTCCTGCGGTTCGACACCGAGATCCGCCGCATCGTCTGCACGACGAACGCGATCGAGTCGGTGAACGCGCGGATCCGCCGGGCGGTCAAGGCTCGCGGGCACTTCCCCAACGAGCAAGCCGCGTTGAAGTGCGTATACATGGCGATCATGTCCCTCGATCCCCAAGGGCCAGGCCCGCTGGACCATGCGCTGGAAGACCGCGTGGAACGCCTTCGACATCACCTTTCGACGGCCGACTCTCAGCAGCCCGCCAGTAACCCAACCACCCTGGTACACCGCTTGACAGACCCTCTTCCGTGAGCTCGGTGACCGCCACAGCGAAGCCACGGCGCTGAACAACCTCGGCCTCGCCCTGCGGGAGGTGCGGCGCGACACCCACACCCAGGACCTGGCCATCTGCCGTGAGGTCGGCGACCGCCACGCCGCAGGCCAGGCGCGGACGGCCTGGGCGATTGCGCACAACGAACGCTGGCTGACGCGGAGCTGAGCGACCGTCGCCCCGCTGACGTTGCCCTTTGTCCCGCCTCGCTGGAGCTGAGGCACGGCGGCCGTCTGACCTGGTGTGTCTCAGGTTGAGTGAGATGCCGAGTGTCCGTCTGCCTCGCCCAACTGACCTCTGACTTGCGCCTCGTAGAGCATCTGCGTCCGGATCCAGGCTTGCTGGAGAGACTGAGCCGCACGGCCGTCGGTACCTGTAAAAGCCTTCGCCCGTGCCGCCGCCCGGATGATGAGGTGGCACGGTGATGAACCACGATGAGACCGCGACCATCCGACCGTTGACGCTGGCTTGGGTGGTTCGGCACCTGGAAGCTGGCGAACGGATCGTCAAAGCCGAGGCGCTGCACGGCGGCATCACCGCCGAGATGCGGAGGCTGATCATCGGCGCACGGGACGGAGGCACCCGTGACCTGGTGCTGCGGAGCTACGTCGACCCGTTTTACATGGAGAACGCCGAGGACGGGCTGATTGGGGAGGCCGGCGCTCTGACCTTGCTCGCGGGGACCGGCGTGCCGGCTCCTTCACTGGTCGCGGTTGATCCGACCGCCGCGCAGTGCGCGTATCCGTCGCTCCTGATGACCCATCTGGCGGGCTGGACGGTCCTGGACGATATGGGAGTGGAGGCGCGCGTGCGCCTGCTGGCCCGTCAACTTGTTGCGATCCACGCGGTGTACCCCGCTGAGCGGCCCCGGGAATATACGACGTTGACGACCGCCGACACCGTCGTGGTTCCCAAGGGCGCCGACGCGGCCGTATGGGCCGCGGCGATCGAAGTGATCCGCAGACCCGCGCCATCCTATGAAGGGCGCTTCCTGCACCGGGACTTCCAACCCGGCAACGTGCTGTTCGACGTGTCGCCTTCGAACCCGGAAGGCGCTCGGATCACCGGCGTCATCGACTGGGCAGCAGCCTCCTGGGGCCCGGCCGATCTCGATGTGGCGCACTGCTCCGTCAATCTCGCGCTGCTGCACGGCCCGGCTTGGGGGCTGCGGTTCGCCGAGGCGTGCGAGGAGGCCGGCGGTGTGCTGGCTGCGAGCGAGAGCGAGCGGCTGTACTGGCGGGTGCGGGACGCGCTGGCCGCCTCGGAGGAAGTGCAGTCGGTGTCGCAGCCGTGGCGGGAGGCCGGGAGAACAGAGCTGACGACGCGAGCTGTGGAGGATCGGCTGGATGCCTATGTCACCGCCCTGATGGACGCTCCGGGCTGACACGCGAGACACAGGGGCAGTTGCCCGAGATTGAGCGAGACGTACAGCCCGATGCCTCACATCGACCGAGACTGTTTCGGCTTCAGCGAGACAGGACATCCGCCGCGCAGATTGATCGGGACTCGATCAATCTGCCGAGCAGATCCAGCGGGAAACCCTCACAAGCACCGGGAACGGACAACGGGGCTCCTGGCCCTCCGCTCCCGAAGCTACGGCGAAGTGACAAGTAGCTCTCTGTAGCGGACCAAGGGTGCGCTTGTCAGTGGTTCGCCGCTTCTCGTCCTTGTGGTGGTGATGCTCCGTCACCTTGGTCGTGTCATCGACGGCCGAGGAGGAGCGCGGAGTGCGGCAGGACTGGGAGCCGGAGGGTCTGATCGAGGTCTGGACGCTTCTCGAAGACGACATGGCGAAGCTGCGGAACAAGTCGGGGGCGAACCGGCTGGGCTTCGCGTTGTTGTTGAAGTTTTTCGAGGTGGAGGCCCGGTTCCCGGAGGGCGCCAGGGAGGTGCCGGAGGCTGCTGTCGGGTATGTCGCGCAGCAGGTGAAGGTATCGGCCGGGGAGTGGGCGGCGTACGACTGGGCGGGCCGGGCGATCAAACGGCACCGGGTGGGGATCCGGGAGGCGTACGGGTTCCGGATCTGCACCGAGGAGGAGCAGGCCCAGCTCGCGGAGTGGCTGGGCGTCGAGTCGTGTCCGGTGGAGTTGTCCCGGGACCGGTTGGCGGAGGCGGTGGTGGCCCGTTGCCGCAAGCTGTTGTTGGAGCCGCCGGCGCCGGGGCAGGTGGGCCGGTTGGTCGGCTCGGCGGTGAACACCTTCGAGGAGGGTTTCTGTCAGGCCACCGCCGGGCGGCTGTCGGCGACGACGCGGATGCTGCTGGACGAGCTGGTCGCCGAGGACGTCGGCGGTGCGGAGGGTGAGGGGAGTGTCGGGGGCGGGACGGCGTTCTTCACCGAGCTGAAGGCGGACCCGGCGGGGCTGGGGCTGGAGAGCCTGCTTAAGGAGATCACGAAGCTGGAGCGGGTGCGGAAGCTGCAGTTGCCGTCGGAGCTGTTCGCGGACATGTCGGAGAAGCAGGTGGCCGCTTGGCGGGCCCGTGACTCCAAGGAGTACCCCTCTGATCTGCGGGCGATGAAGCCGCAGATGCGCTACACGCTGCTCGCCGCGCTGTGCCATGTGCGGCAGACGGAGATCACGGACACGCTGGTGGACCTGTTCATCCAGCTCGTGGCGAAGATCAATACGCGGGCGGCGAAGAAGATCGAGGGCGAGTTCGTCAAGGAACTCAGGCGGGTGCGCGGCAAGGAGGGCATCCTGCTGCGCCTGGCGGAGGCTGCGGTCGCGGAGCCGAACGGCACCGTGCGCCGGGTGATCTATCCGGTGGCCGGGGAGTCCACGCTCAAGGCGCTCGCGGCGAAGGCGAAGGCGAACGAGGCCCGCTACCGGGCGCGGGTGCGCATGGTGCTGCGCTCGTCGTACTCGAATCACTGGCGGCGGATGCTCAAGCCGCTGCTGAAGGCGCTGGAGCTGAAGGCAACAACACCGTCTACCGGCCGGTGATGGACGCGATCGACCTGCTCAAGCGGTACCTCGATCAGCCGATCAGGGATGGGGCGCACTTCGACGAGGCGGAGAGGATCCCTCTGGAGCGGGTGGTGCCGGAGCAGTGGCGCAAGGCCGTGGTCGACGAGCGGGGCATGGTCGAGCGCATTCCGTATGAGTTGTGCGTGCTCGTCTCGCTGAGGGACGCGCTGCGGCGGCGGGAGATATGGGTGGTGGGGGCGAGCCGGTGGCGGAACCCGGAGGACGACCTGCCGCCGGACTTCGAGGGTAACCGGGACGTGCACTACAACGCGATCAAGAAGCCGCTGGACGCGACGGCGTTCACGGATGCGCTGGAGAAGAAGCTCCGCGACGCGCTGGCCCGTCTGGACACCGCGCTGGAGCTGGGCACGACGGGCGGGGTGGAGGTCACCACCCGGCGCGGCGAGCCGTGGATCAGGATCTCCCCGCTGGGCAGGCAGGAGGAGCCGGAGAACCTGGTCGCCTTGAAGGCGGAGATCGAGCACAGGTGGGGGACCATCGACCTGCTCGACATTCTCAAGGAGTCCGAGTTCGCCACCGGGTTCACTGGTGAGTTCGCCTCCGTCGCGACCAGGGAGGTGACCAGCACAGAGGTTCTGTGTTGCCGGCTGCTGCTGGTGCTGTTCGCGCTGGGCACGAACATGGGCATCAAGCGGGTGGTGGCCACCGGCAAGCACAGCGAGTCCGAGGCGGTGCTGCGCAGGACGCGGCACCTGTTCGTCAACCGGGCCAACCTCCGGTCCGCGCTGGTGAAGTTGGTCAACGCCACCTTCACTGTGCGGGATGAGCAGTGGTGGGGCGCGGGTACTGCGTGCGCGTCGGACTCGAAGAAGTTCGGGTCGTGGTCGACGAACTTCATGACCGAGTGGCACCAGCGCTACCGGGGCCCCGGCGTGATGATTTATTGGTATGGAACGCAAGTCGGTCTGTGTCTACAGCCAGCTGAAGTCCTGTTCGGCCTCCGAGGTCGCGGCCATGATCGAGGGTGTACTGCGGCACTGCAGCGACATGGAGATCGACCGCCATTACACCGACACCCACGGTGCCTCGATCGTCGGGTTCGCCTTCGCCCACATGCTCGGCTTCAGCCTGTTGCCGAGGCTGAAGAACGTCGGCTCCGCCCGGCTGTACCGGCCGGCGACCGGGGAGGACCACCTGTGGCTCAACAAGGCGCAGACCGACCGGTGGCGCCAGGCAGACGAGGGCGAGCCGGTTCCCGGGCGGCCGGAGAGCCCGGTCGCGCCGGTAGTGAGGCAGCTCGACCGGACGATCGAATTCCTGGATCTGATCGGGGCCTGCCACAAGTTCGTGGCCGCGACCGGCCGCCTGGTGCCGCAGATGCGCGGACGCCGCTTGTCCGAGGACGAGCGTGAGGTGATCCACAAGAACGTCGACCGTGTCCGGGCGACCTGCGAGTGGATTGTCACCGCCGTCGACAGCGGCCATCTGGACATGGACGAGGAGCTGACCAAGCCCGCCCCGCCGGCCTGCACATGCCGCAGCTGATGCGTGCCACCGAACTGACCCGCAGCCAGGTCCGCTCCGGGCTCGCCATGCTGCGCCACGTCATCGCGAAGAAGGGCTGGCCACCCCTCATCTACACACGCGCCGACGGCTACCAGTTCACCGCCGACGGCGACGTCCTCCAGGCATACGAAGTGGGAGTGATCCGCGAGAAACTGACCGAGATCCGCAGGCTGATCACGGGCACGGTCACCCCGCACGCCGCACTCGCCCCCGAGGACAAGTGGGTCCGCCACATGGTTGCCCAGCTCAACTCCGTCGAGTCCACCCTCGACCTGATTGCCTGATACCCGCCTCCGCAGGGACGGGTACTGAGGAGCACGGGATGCGAAAACGCCGCTATCCCTCGGACACCAGCATCGGAGAGTGGGCCCTGCTGGAGCCTCTACTGCCCACTCCCGCCTGCCAGTTGTCCACGGGCTCCGCCCTGAGAAGTGGCCTCGCCGCGCGGTCGTGGACGCCATTCGGTATGTGGTGGATACGGGCTGCAAGTGGCGGGCCCTGCCCGCGGACTTCCCGCCCTTCCAGACAGTCTTCGGGTTCTCAGCCGGTGGCGCGCGGCTTGCATCTTCAATCTCATCCGTGACCGGCTCCGGCGCCGGGTCCGCCGCGCCATGGGGACCTCCCCGCACCCCGTGGCCGCAGTGATCGATTCACAGTCCGTCAAGGTCGCCGCTACCGTCCCGAGATCCACGTCCGGATTCGATCCGGGCAAGAAAATCCCGGGCCGGAAGAGACATATCGTCGTCGACATGAAAGGGCTGCTGCTGTTCGTCATGGTCACGCCGGCCGACACCCACGACGCCGTCGCGGCCAAGGAGGTTCTCCTCCGGCTGCGTCTCATGCACCCGCAGATCGCCGTCGTCTGGGCCGATTCGATCTACGGCGGAACGCTGGTCGACTGGGCCAAGTCCTTACTCAACCTGACGGTCAAGACCGTGAGCAGGCCCGAAGGGGCGAAGGGCTTCGTTCTCCTACCACGACGTTGAGTGGTAGAGCGCAGTCTGGCGTGGTGGCTCCACGCCTGCAGGAACGCGCGCGACTACGAGACCCGGCCCGAGCACTCCGAGGCGATGCTCACCCTCGCCGCCATCACCCTTATGACACGTCGCCTCACCCGCCAGACCGCCTACCCCACATCGGCAGCACCCCGACCGGCAGGAACTGTTCAACCCGCGTGATCTGAGGCAGACAAGTCCAACTTGCTGATCAGCAGTCGTCGGGCGGCATGGGGCGTCGTCCCGGTCCCGCCGCTACAGTTATCTGGCGTGCAGGCATGTTCGTGCAGGTCAGGACGATGACTCGCCTGTCAGGCGGTAGGGAACGTTACGGCCGTCGTCGGGACACGTCACCACGTGCACTCTGGAACGCTTTCCAAGGTGCAATCGCCGCGGCCACGACGACCGCGATGGCCAGGCCGAGGACGTCGGTGGCGATGCCCCGTTTGCGGGCCCCCGCCTCCTTCCGGCCCTCCCAGCCCCGGGTGTCGGCGCAGACGGTGTCGGCCGCCCACAGAGACTACGAGTCGACGGTCGCCGTGCGACGGCAGGAGCACACTACTGGGCAAATTGTCTTTAATTGTCCTAACCTTGCAATTGGGGCAGAAACATAGCCAGAACCGTCGGTTCCGGCGTTCGGTATGCCCGGGAGGTCCGTGGCACGCTCCGCAGCCTGGTGACCCCTCATCTGTCCGCGTCCATGAGGCGTCGCGGACGGATCACATAGGCGTCAGGAGGAAGGTTCCTCGATGACCCGGCCCGATGACCCACGCACCGCGGCGGCCCGGGTGTTCGCCGAAGGCGGCGCCTTCGGCGAAGTCCTGGCCGGGATCGACTGGGCGGCGACGCCGCTCGGGCCCCCCGAGTCCTGGCCGGCGCGGCTGGTGGAAACCCTACGCCTCATGATCGCCTCTGAGCAGGGGATGGCTCTGTACTGGGGCGCTGAATTCACCACGCTGTACAACCTAAGCTCCACATGCGGCCTCGGCGCCAAGCACCCCGGGGCGCTCGGCAGGCCCTTCCGGGAGGCGTTCCCCGAGCTCTGGGACTCCGGGCGTTCCCACTTCCAATATGTGACCGGCACCCGCAAGCCCCTGCTGATCTCGGATGAGCCGCTCATCATGGAGCGCCACGGCTTTTTGGAGCAGTGCTACTTCGACGTCGGCTTCCAGCCCGTGCTGCTGGAGGACGGCACTGTCGGCGGCGTGCTGCAGATCATCACCGAGACCACCGGCCGGGTGCTGGGCGAGCGCCGGCTGCGGCTGCTGAGCGAGACCGGCACGCGCACCGCCGGACTGCCCACTCCGGGCGAGGTCGCCCGCGTGGTTGCCGAGGTGGCGGGCGGCTACCCCGAGGAGGTCCCATTTCTGGGCCTGTACCTGACCGCCGAGCCAGGGGTGCTGCGGCTGGCGGCCTCCGCCGGCCTGCCGGACCAGCCCCGGCGGGCGCCCGAGACCGTCCCCCTGCTCGCGGTCGGCGGGGCGGAGGCGGCTGCCCGGCTGGCGCAGGTGGTCGCCGACGGTGCCCCGGCCACGCTGGCGGCCACCACGTTCGGCGGCGGCACGGCCGGGCAGCACGTCGGGGGCCGCCAGCTCCCGGTCGCGGTCGAGCGGGCGCTGGCCCTGCCGCTGCGCTGCGCAGGCCGGGTGGAGGGCGTGCTGGTGGTGGGCGTCAACCCCTGCTTCCCCCCGGCCGGGGCCTACCGGGACTTTTTGGAGGTGTTCGGCTCCGCCGTGGCCGGGGCGCTGTCAGCCGCGCTTGCCCAGGAGGAGCAGCGCCAGCGGGCGGAGGCGCTGGCCGAGCTGGACCGGGCCAAGACCACCTTCTTCGCCAACGTCAGCCACGAGTTCCGCACCCCGCTCACCCTGCTCCTGGGCCCAATCCAGCAGGCCCTGGCCGAGGAGGACCGGCCCGAGCGGCGCGAGCAGCTGGAGCTGGCCGAGCGGGGCGCCCTGCGCCTGCTGAAACAGGTCAACACCCTGCTGGACGTCGCCAGGGCCGAGGCCGGGCAGGTGCGGGGGACGTTCGAGCCGGTCGACCTCGCCGGTGCCACGGCCGAGCTGGCCGGGGTGTTCCGCTCCGCCTTCGAGGCGGCCGGGCTGAAGCTGGAGGTGGACTGCCCACCGCTGCCGAAGCCGGTCTCCCTCGACCGGGACATGTGGGAGAAGGTCGTCCTGAACCTGCTCAGCAACGCGCTGAAGTTCACCTTCACCGGCGGCGCCCGGGTGCGGGTGGCCGCGGTCGGCGACCGGGCTCGGCTGACCGTGGCCGATACCGGCACCGGCATCCCCGCAGATGAGCTGCCGCGCCTGTTCGAGCGCTTCCACCGGGTCCGCGGCGCCCGCTCCCGCTCCCACGAGGGCAGCGGCCTCGGTCTGGTATTGGTGAAGGACCTGGTGGAACTGCACGGCGGCACCGTCGGGGTGGACAGCTGGCCGGGCCGGGGCACCACCGTCACCGTGGACCTCTCCTTCACCACCCCGTCCCGGCCTTTCATGGATCAGCCCGTCCCACGCGCGGTGCCCCCCGGGGGAAGCGAAGGCTGCAGGACCGCCCGCGCCGCGGCCTATGTCAACGAAGCGCGGGGCTGGCTGGCGGCTGACCCCGTTCCCGCCGCTGCTCCTCGCCCGGCTCTCACCCCGCACGCCCCCGCGACCCACGACGCCCCCGACGGCCCCGGCAGGCACGAAACCGGCCGCCCTGACCGGGCCCGGCTGCTGGTCGTCGATGACAACGCCGATATGCGCGCCTACCTCACCCGGCTGCTGCAGCCGGAGTACGAGGTACTGCTCGCCGCCGACGGCCGGGCCGCTTTGGAGACGGTGCTGGCACAGCCGGTGGAGCTGGTGCTCAGCGACGTGATGATGCCCCGCATGGATGGCTTTGAGCTGGTCCGGGCGTTGCGCGCCGACCCGCGCACCGCCCGCCTGCCCATCGTCTTGCTCACCGCCCGCGCCAGCGAGGAGGAATCCGTGCAGGGCCGACGCGCCGGTGCCGACGACTACCTGGCCAAGCCCTTCTCCGCGCGCCAGCTGCTGGCTCGGGTCCGCACGGGGTTGGAACTTTCCCGGCTTCGCGAACAGGTCCTGGCCGAGACCCGCAACCAGCTGTCCATGCTGGCCTCCCTGGCCGACGCAGGCCTGCAACTGTCCGCCACTCTCGAACCCCGCCAGGTGCTGCACACCGTCGGCGACATACTGGTGCCCCACCTTGCTGACCAGCTCAGCGTCCACCTCGCCGACCCCTCCCCCGCAGGCCGCTCGCTCACCACCCCTGCCGATACTCGGACCAGCCCGGCGTACACCGCTGGCACCCCCCGCCTGGCCCGCGAGGTACTCGCAACCGCAGCAACCCACGCGATGCACGGCACGCCCGCCCCTCAGGACCCGGCGCCCGCCACCGTGCTGGCCCTGCCGCTGCGCTCCCGCGACCAAGTCCTGGGGGCACTCGTCCTCGCTCGGCACACCGACGGCTACTCCGCGGTCGAACACAAATATTTGGAGAACCTCGCCCACCGCCTGTCCCTGGCCTACGACAACGCCACCCGATACCACAACGAGCGCCGACTCGCTCTGACTCTGCAGCGAGCCCTGCTGCCCCGCAGCCTGCCCCGGCTGCCCGGGATGCGGCTGGCCACCCACTATCAGGCCGGCACCCGCGGCGCCGAGGTCGGCGGCGACTGGTACGACGTGCTCGCCCTGCCCGGTGACGCCGTGGGGCTGGCCATCGGCGACGTCATGGGCCACGACGTGGAAGCCGCCACCGTGATGGGCCAACTCCGCTCCGCCCTGCACAGCCTCGCGCTGAAGGGCGCCAGCCCGGCCGAGGTGCTGACCAGACTGGATGCCTACCTGCAGTCGCTCGATACCGAGCGCTTCGCCACCTGCCTGTACGCGGTCTACGACCCCTGCCGCCACCGCCTGCGCTACGCCGCCAGCGGGCATCTGCCGCCCCTGCTGGTGGCGGGCGAGCGGACCGCCTACCTGGAGGTCCCCCCGGCGCTGCCGCTGGGACTGGGGAGCAGCGAGCCGGTCGACCGCGAGGTGGAGTTCCCGCCCGGCACCAGCCTGCTGCTATACACCGACGGCCTGGTGGAGAACCGGGTGCTGCCCCTGGACGTCGGCCTGGCGGCCCTGCGCGATGCCTGCGGCGCGCTGCCCGCCGCCGCCCGCACCGATGACCCCCAGCGGATCACCGAGCGAGCCCTGGAGCTGCTGGGCACGCCCGATCGGGTCGACGACGACACGGCCCTGCTCGCCGCCACCGCCGAACCATCGCTTCGCCCCACCTGATCGCGCTGGCTGACGGAGGGTGAAAGTGCGATGCTCTTCGCCAGTTCGCGGGCCGTCCGAGCAATGTCGTTACTCATGCCAGCCCAACGAGCAGGCACCAGTGGGGTTTCTACGAACCGGTTCCCCAGCCCTGGGCTGAGTATGTTGATGAAGGGCATCAACGACTGTCGATGTGTTCCAGCAACGGTCGGGTGGTTTCGAAGCTGGAAATGTCGATGAGTTTCAGCAACACCTCAGGAGGGCCGCCGATCCCGTGACGCAGTGCGCTTACTCTCGGGCTTCGGACAGGTCACACCTCCACCCCACGACCTACGGTATGTGCATGAAGGAAGGGCCTTGACCCAAGGCCGGGTAGTTAGGGCTTGCAGATCAATAACTCGCCGTCTTGATCTCCGGTTTGGAGATGCCGAGGTGTTTGGTGAGGTCGGTGAGGTCGTCGAAGGTGGCCAACGGCGTCTCGGCGGGTTCGATGGAGTGTCCGATGTCGTGGAGGAGCCGACGGGTTTGGCTGATGGCCCGGTTGAGGGTCACGGGTGTCACGGTGAAGAGCGGGGCGATGACGACCTGGGGGAGCTTGAACCGCTGGTAGAGGATGGTGGCCAGGAGTCGGTCGACGAGGGTGAGGCCGGGGCGTCGACCGGGGTAGAGGCCAGCGGCAGGGGTCTTCTGCCGGTCGCCGCCGCGTCGCTGTTGGAGGTCTGCTTCCCGCTGAGCCGCGCGGGCCGCTGCCAGCTCGGTGACCAGCGAGTCCCACTGCTCCTGCGGGATGCCGGTGAGGGCGGGATGGGTCAGCCAGCCGCGGCCGGGGCCGGCTTCGTTCTGGGGCGGGATCGGAAGGACGCCGTCCCGGCGGTGTTCCTGGGGGTGGAGGGTGTAGTTCCAGTCGCCGTGCCAGTCATGGCGGCTCAGTGGCAGGGCGTTCAGCTGCCCGTCACTGATGCGGACGCCGGTCTCGTAGAGGGCGGTGTCGAGTTCGGCGCGGACTGTCAGTCCCGTGCGGGTGGTGGTCGCTGCGATGCTGTTCACGATGACTTCATGGCTGGTCAGCGGCCTGCCTCGCCAGTTCATCGTGATGTGGGAGAACAGTCGGTGCTCGATTCGGTTCCACTTAGATGTGCCCGGAGGAAAGTGACACACGGTGATCTCCAGGCCGGTCTCGACAGCCAGCGCGGCCAGCTCGAACTTCCAGGCCCGGGTGCGGTAGCCGTTGGAACCGCCCGCGTCCGCAGTGATCAGCAGGCGGTGCGAGCGCGGGTAGGTGTCGCGCCCAACCGCGTGCCACCAGCGGCGGACGGAGGCGACGGCGAAGGCTGCGGTGTCGTGGTCGGTGCCGACGTTGGCCCAGCCCGTGTCCGCGGTCAGGTCGTAGATCCCGTATGGGATCGCCTTGCCCAGATCGGCATCGGGAAAGTCGTGGGTGCGAACCCGGACCGGATCGCCTTCGCGACGCCACTCGTGGCCGGCTTTCTTGTAGTTGCCGACCAACTCCTTCTTCTTGGTGTCCACGCTGATCACCGGGTCTCCGGCGGCCTGGAAGTCCTTGGCCTGGTCGTTGATATAGCGGAACTGCGCATCGCGGTCCGGGTGCTGGGCACCTTCGATGGTCTTGGCGTTGCCCTGGAGACTGAAGCCCTCCTCGCGCAGCACGGCCGCCACAGTGTCCGCCGAGACCCGGTGCCCCTGCCGGGTCAGCTCGGCAGCCAGTTGCCGGGTCGACTTCGTCGTCCAGCGCAGCGGCGACATCGGGTCTCCGCGTACATCCGGTTCCACCAAGGCCAGCAACGCGGGCCGAAGGCCCGGATCCAGGTCCACCGCACGCTTGCGGCCTCCGCCGGACCGGCGCACCCGCCCCAACGGCGCCTCGCCGGACTCCAGTTCAGACACCCCGCACGACACGGTGCCCTCCCGGACTCCGGCCGCACGAGCGACGAGCCTGATGCCTCCATGGCCCAGCGACCGTGCTTCTGCTCCTATGGCCAGCCGCCGCTGCCGCTCATCGAGATGCGGGAACAGCATCGCGAACTTCGCGGCCAGGGCCGCTTCGATCCCCTCCGGACTCCCCATACCATGGCAACGAGCCTCGGAGCCGGAAGCGACGGCTTGTTTCCCGGCAAGCCCTTAGCGTATTTCCGCTGGTGGCAGGGGAGTTCGGTGTCGGGTAGGAACGCGGGCATCGGGGCCGCGTTGGTCAGGTAGTCCGCCAAGACTTCCGGCCGTTGAGGAGCCCCGTTGCCCACGCGTCATTGTGTCCTGCCACCCGGTCTGGCGAGGGTCACCCGTGAGTTCATCGTGGCCGAGGGGCGGTTCGCGCCCGGTCATCTGGGCGAGTTGACGCAGGTCATACCGTTCGACCTCGTCGATGCCGTTCTGGATGAAACCCGTTGCGTGCAGCGCCGGTTACGGGATCTGCCCTCGCGGGTCGGGGTCTACTTCCTTCTCGCGATGTGCCTGTTCCCGGAGGTCGGCTACCGGCTGGTCTGGCACAAGCTGACCGCAGCCCTTACGGGCGTCGGGATCGAGGTCGCGGAGCCAACTGCGAAAGCCTTACGTGACCTGCGCAGACGGCTCGGTGCAGAACCGATGAAGCGCGTGTTCGAGACCCTGGCCGGCCCGCTCGCCCAGCCGGTGACTCCCGGAGTGCGGTTCGGGCCGTTCCGAATGGTCTCCTTCGACGGCTGCACCTCGATCAAGCTCCCCGATACCGAGCGCAACGTGGAGTGGTTCGGACCCGGCAGCCGTGGCGGGTATCCGATGCTGGAACTGATGACCCTGGTGGAGACCGGCACCCGTGCCCTGATCGGCGCCGTGTTCGGCACTCCCAGCGACGGGGAGACCTCCTACGCTCGCAGGCTCCTGCACCACCTGGGCCCCGGCATGCTGGTCCTGTGGGACAAGGGTTTCGACGCCAGCGCCTTCCTCGCCGCCGTGCACGACACCGGAGCCAGTTTCCTGGGCCGACTGCGCGCCAACCGACGCACCCCGGTCCTGAGCCGACTCACCGATGGCTCCTACCTCTCGGTCATCGGCACCGTCCCGGTACGCGTCGTGGAAGCGCAGATCACCGTGGCCTATGACGACTGCTCGTTCACCAACTCCTACCGGCTGGTCACGACGCTGACCGATGCTCGTCGTTACCCCGCCCCGGCCCTCGTTGCCCTTTACCACCAGCGGTGGGAGCACGAGTCGGCGTATTTTGCTCTGCGTCACACGATCACAGACGGCCGGGTCCTGCGTTCGGGCGACCCGGTCGGGGTCGAGCAGGAGATGTGGGCCCTACTCGCCCTCTACCAGGCACTTCGGACCGTGATGGTGGAGGCCGCCGAGTCCCGGCCGGGCACCGACCCGGACCGCTGCGGCTTCACCATAGCCATCCAGACCGCCCGCGACCTCGTGGTCCAGGCCGCCGACGTCATCAAGCCCGACGCCCTGGGCAACCGCACCACCGGCGTCATCGGCAACCGGGTCCTGGCCGGGCTCCTCCCGCACCGGCGCCCCCGCATCAGCACCCGAAAA
This sequence comes from Streptomyces graminofaciens, assembly GCF_030294945.1. NCBI lineage: Bacteria > Bacillati > Actinomycetota > Actinomycetes > Kitasatosporales > Streptomycetaceae > Streptomyces > Streptomyces graminofaciens. The sequence continues at coordinate 252,120 of NZ_AP018448.1, forward strand.
GTCAGGTCACCGGTCTCCCGGTACGCCGAACGCCAAGACGACGGCCGCCCCGACACAAGCCGCCTGGTCACCGACCTCGACGTCACCATCCTCGAACCCGATCCCGACCTGCCCACCGTCTCGCACGACGATCGGCACACACCGGCCGCCGACCGGCGCAGACAGCGCGTCCTGGACCTCCTTCATGCAGAACCCGACCGCCAGTGGCACACCCGCGACCTCGCCCGCCACCTCGGCGACATCACCCTCGGCACGATGTACCGACAGCTCGATAGATGGGCCGTAAACGGACACATCGCCAAGACCGGCCCCGCCACCTACAGCAGCCCGAGAACTCGCTCAACCCTCTTGCCACCAGCGGAAATACGCTAACGACCTTGGGAGCGATACCAGCCCCGGATCTGCCTGGCGGTCTGGGCCCCTGCGCGATCAGGACGCCGCTGAGGAGGAGTGGTGCCGTCAGGCGGATCGCGGTCGCCGCTGTCTTGACCGGCGTGTCTTGGTCAGGGAGTGGACCGCAGCGGTGGCGCCTGCCACGTCATCCCCGGGGGCTGGAGTAGGGGCGAGGGCTCGGGGCCAGGGTCATCGGTGTCGACGACTCCGGCGGCCGTGTGGTCGAAGTCGGCGGGCCAGCGGGTGTGCTCGCTGGCCACGGCGCCGGTCAGGCGTGCTTCGACAAGGTTGGCGGTGCTCAAGTCGGTGCCGCGCAAGTCGGCCATGCGGAGATCAGCGCGTTGGAAGACCGCTCCGTGGGCGACGGCCTTGCGCAGGTTCGCCTCGCGCAGGTCGGTCTCAGTGAAGTCGGCGTCACGCAAGTCGGTTTCGACCAGCTTCGCGCCCCGTAGGTCGGCCAGAATGCAGCGAGCCCGGCGGAGAATCGCAGTCGTGAGGTCGGCGTGCCGCAGGTTGACCGAGACCAGGGACGCCTGGGTCAGATTGGCGTGGTACAGGCCCGCGGCCTCCAGGCAAGCGCGGTCGAAGTTGACCTCGGGGAACCAGAGTCCGTCGCAGTCGGCCCGGCGCAAGTCGGTGATGCTGAGATTGACCCAGGACTGCTCCCGGTGCTGGCACAGCACGCCGAGCGCGGTCAGCGCCACCTGGGCGTCGGCGGCGCGAGTCTCCAGGGGTGCGATGTCGTTGATGGGCACGTCTGCCGCCGGTGATTCCGGCCCGGCGGGTGGCCAGGGCAGGTGCGTACGCAGATACGCGGCCTGGATGGAGATGATGGCCTCCCGGTCGCGGGCGGACTGCTCGGCGATCCGCCACAGCGCGTGCAACCCGCCGATGCGCACATCCAGCTTGTCGCTGCCGAGCTGGTCGACGGCCCGGCTGAATCGGTCGGTGACGTAGCCCTCCTGGGTGGCGCGCAAACCGTCCTGACTCACCCGCAGTTGCCGCCAGGTGGCGTACGCGCCGAAGAGCACGACCAGGCCGCCGACCACCTGCAGAAGCGTCGTACGGACATCGTTCACCGCCTTCAGTCGATCCTGTGCGGCGACGCTCGCCCCGGCGAGATCGTGGTCGACCACCACACCCGGCAGTACGACGAACACCGTGCCTAGAACGACCAGCCCCGCCGCCCCGGCCAGCAGAGCCACGGCTGCACGACGCCTGACCAGCCCGTCGCGCCATGCCCGCCGCCCGCGGTCCGGTTCCCCCATCTCCATGGGCACAGGAGCCTAGGCTCCACTCAGTAAACGATCAAGAGTGCTGTGGCACTGGCCCGTGACATGAGAACGGCCTTACGGGTTGGGTAAGTTGTGAGGTTTATTTGGGCCCGTGCGGCCTGTTCCCATCCTGCCCTGTCCGGGGTCCCGCGCGCACACTTCGGCGAGTTGCTCAAAGAACTCGCGCCCCGATGGCAGGCCGCGCGGGAGTCGGCGCTACACGAGCGGCGTGGCGGAGACCGGAGACGGGCGGCCGGCGCCGGGCCCAAGCAGCGCCTGGTCTTCGTCGACCGACTTCTGGTCACGCTGGTCCACCTGCGGCTTGGGATCCCGCACGCCGCTCTAGCCGAGTTGTACGCAGTGGACCGCTCCACCGTCTCCGGAGCGATTCGCGAGGTCCGCCCGCTGCTGGCGGCCCGCGGCTTCGCCGTCCCGGACCGGCCGGGGGTGCGGCTGCGCACGCTGGAGGACCTGTTCGCCTACGCCGGCACGGAGGGCGTTGACCTGCGCATCGACGGCACCGAAGTGCAGGTCCGCCGCCCCCGCGCCCACCGCTCCGGCCGCAAGGCGTTCGTCTCCGGCAAGAAGAAGCAGAACACCATCAAGACCACCACCTTCAGTGACCCGCAGGGTCGCACCCTGTTCAGCGGCGTGGTCCGGCCGGGCCGCATGCACGACCAGACCGCCGTGCGCACCGAGGGCATCGCCGAGCAGTTCCTCCGGCACCCCAAGGTCAAGGCTGTAGTCGACGAGGGCTACCGGGGCCTGGCCAACGAGTTCCCCGGCCAGGTCAGTGCCCCGCCGAAGAAGCCGAAGGACGACGCGCCGCTGGGCGAGCACCACGCCTGGCGCGAGCAGCGACGCCGCCAGTCCTCCGCGCGGATCTGTGTGGAGCACACCAATGCCGAGTACAAGCAGTGGCGGCCCCTGCAGCGGTTCACCGGCCGCCGCGAGACCTACGCCGAGACTCACCTCGCGATCGCCACCCTGGTCTCTGACCGCTCCGCCCGGCGGGCGACCCGCCGCAAGGCGAGCACTGAGCTGGTGCTCGCCCGGCAGGCCGCCTGCTGATCACCCACCAGCCAACCCGCCAGGCCAGCACGCCCCGAACTCAATCGCTCCCAAGGCTGTAACTACCCGGCCTTGGGTCAAGCCCCCCGAACGGAGCTCGCCGCCCCTGGCACAGTGCAGTCGAAACACAGTGTGGTGCAGGTCGCTCAGCGGTCTGGTTTGTCGCAAACCAGGGCGCAGCCGCAGCCACACCGGGTTGGCCGGCTCACACCTACCTGTTTGGGCCCCAGGGGAAGCCATAACTGAGCTTGATGAACTCGATACCGCCAGGCGCTACTCGGCCCCAGGCTTTGTTCAGCCTCACGCAGCGCGTGGTCGGAGGCGGAGTCCTGTATCGCAGGGTGGAGTTCGCCGACCCGGTCGTCTCCGGCGGGGCCAGTTTCGTGTCGGGGAACTGCCGGCGCTGGGGCGGGAGCTCACCCACCACCGGACCAGCAACACCGCTGCGGTGATCACCGCAGCGGTGGGAGCGGCCAATGAGCGGTGTTCGGTCACGGTTCCTCTCACCGTTGCGGGCCGGCTGCGCGGCTGCCCGGCGGTTCCTGGCGCCCAGGGGGCGGGGTACCCGCCGACAGAGGGTGGATCAGCCGGTTCCGGTCAGGCGGCGGTGCCGGCGGCTCCTGCCCGGTCGACGGCGGCCTTGACCTCGGCGAAGATCGCACCCTGCAAGGTTGCGGCGAGCAGAACCTCTTGCCAGGTGCGGTCCTCGTCGGTGGCGTCCGGGGCGTCCTCGTCATGGCCGAGCTTCTTCCATACCTGGTTGAACAGCCCGCCGGCCGGCACGCCGCTGAGCTGAGACGCCATCCGCTTTCCGAACGTGATCGTTTGGTTCGGGCTGGGTGGGCATGAACTCCGGCTGGCGGCGGGAGAGATGGGCGTGGTTCGTCCGTTCGTCTTGCTTGCGGAGGTGGCTGGTGCCGTCGGTGCTCGGTCTGCTGGAGGCCCGGGAGAAGAAGGTCCGGGAAGAGGTCGCGCGGTTGCGGGAGGAGGCCGAGCGGGTGCAGGCCGCCCTCGGCGAGGCAGAACGCGCACTTCAGCGTCTTGCGGATGCCCGTGTGACGGTGGCCGAGGTGCTGGCCGAGCCGCCGTCCGTGGTCGTGGAGCCGGTGGGGAGCGTGGTGGCGGGGTCGGCGGTGCCGCGACGGGCCGAGGGGATGACGGTGTCGGTCCTGCCTGCGGACTACCAGCGGATCATGTCCGTGCTGGAGTCGGCTGCCGGCCAGGAAGGAATGCGGTGCCAGCAGCTGGCCGCGGCCCTGGGCCTTCAGGCGGTCCCGGCGAAGGTCGAGGGACTGCGGTCGAAGGCAAAACGCCTGGTGGAACGAGGGTGGGCGCTCCAGACACGGCCAGGGGTGTTCACTCCGCTCGGGACGACTGCCGGCTGGAGGCGCCGGGGCGACGCCCGGCCAGGCGGCTGCTCATGAGCATGGTCATGGACCACAGCACCATGGCCTCGTGCATGGCGGGCAGCGTCTCGTAGTCACGCACCAGGCGACGCGAGCGCATCAGCCAGCTCAGCGTTCTTTCCACCACCCACCTGCGCGGCAGCACCACGAACCCCGTGGTGTCGTCCGAGCGTTTGACGATCTCGAGCGTGAGGTGGAGGTTCTCGGCCGCCCAGTCGACCAGGCGCCCCGCATAGCCGCCGTCCGCCCAGACGAGCCGGACGGAGAAGTACAGCCTGCGCAGCCGCTCCAGCAGAGGCACCGCGGCGTCCCGGTCCTGCACGTTCGCTGCGGTCACCGCGACGGCCAGGACCAGGCCGAGGCAGTCCACCACCAGGTGCCGCTTGCGCCCGCCCACCCTCTTGCCGCCGTCCCAGCCGGACGTGAAGCGCGGGATGTTCGCCGCTGCCCGCACTGACTGCGAGTCCACGACGGCGGCCGTCGGGTCCACATCACGGCCATCCTTCTGGCGCACTTTGTCGCGCAGCCGGTCGTGGAGCTCGGCGAGCAAGCCCGTCACCTGCCAGCGGCGGGCGAACGCGTGCACCCGCCGGTACGGCGGGAAGTCACAGGGCAGGTTGACCCACTTGACGCCGTTGTCGACGACATAGCGGACTGCGTCCAGCATCACGCGGTGGCAATAGCCCTCCGGCCGCCCGCCCCGCCCCTGAAGCCACGCGGGAACCGGCAGCAACGGCCGGAGGACCTGCCACTCCGCCTCCGTCAGGTCGGAGCCGTAACACCGCACGCGCTCCGGTCCGTCCGCCGCGTTGCCGAACCTGTGCGCGAGACAGTCACACGCAGGAGACGGCGCGTTGGACTCCACGGACGCAAGCGCGACAGACTGCGACAACAGGGCCTCCTGGTACTGCTCGGTTGGGATCGTAACCCCGAGCTACCAAGAGGCCCTGCCGCTATGCCCCGACCACCGAGAGATCACCCGAACAGGAACCCTGTTCGACTGATCAAGTCTGCCGAACGGCAAGCGGATGGCGTCTTAGTAATAAGAACTGCAACTGGTGTTGCAGACCCTGATGTGGAACGACTTCTTGCCCCGGAAGCTGTTGACGACGCCACCTCCACGGGGGGTGAGCGAGTACGGCCCGCCGTCGGCGTAGTACTGGGTGTACACCCGGGATGAGGCGTCACTTACCGAGAAATCGCCGTTGTAGTACCCGTCGCCGTCAGTGTCGTAGTAGTACTTGCACACGTAGGCAGAGCCGCCTCCGGGGGCGGACATGGTCTTGCAGCCGCCAGCGGCGCTTGCGGTACCCGGCATGGCCATTATCCCAGTGACTGCGGCGCCGGCGGCCAAAAGGACAGACAGCTTGCGTTTCATGCTTACGTTCCCTCCGTGGAGTCGTAGGTGTCGGAAGCGACGCTCAGAAGGCGCCTCCGCTGGGAATCACTCTGCTGGGCTAGTCATGGACAAACCTCGCAAGACCTTGAATCGGCTGGTGGGAGTAGATGTCCTGTGGCTAGGGTTCCGGCCGAGGGGGTGGCCTATATGGCGATGGAGTTCCGGTTACTCGGCGGAATTGAGGCATGTGTCGGTACTGAACTGGTTGACTTGGGACCTGCCCGGCAGCGATGGGTGCTGGTGGCATTACTGGTCGATGCGAACCGGGTGGTGTCGGTCGACCAGTTGATCGACCGGTTGTGGGGAGAACGTCCTCCACAACGGGCAAAAGGGACGCTCTATAGCTATATCTCCCGCCTCCGGCGGACCCTGGCTCCCGCCGTCAGCGAGGTGCGTCTTTTGCGGCAGTCTGGCGGCTACGTTCTGGCAGTCGAGGCATCCGCTGTGGACCTGCACCGCTTTCGCGGTTTAGTCGCGCAGGCCTATGCGGCCGAGGACGAAAGCAGGGCTGTGGCCCTGTTTGAACAGGCGCTCCGGCTGTGGCGGGGGGACGGCTTCGCCGCCCTGGACACTCCGTGGTTCAACACTCTGCGGGAGGCCTTGCATCGAGAACGCCTGGCGGCAGAACTGGACCTGGGTGACCTCCAGTTGCAGCTCGGCCAACATGCCGGGCTGCTTGCCGGGCTGTCCAACCGCGTAGAGGTGTACCCGCTGGACGAGCGGCTGGCTGGCCAGCTCATGCTGGCCTTGTACCGCAGCGGGCGGGCCGCCGACGCCTTGGCTCACTACCAGCAGATCCGCAAACGACTAGCGGAGGAGCTGGGCACCGATCCCGGCCTGGCCTTGCAACAACTGCACCAGCAAATCCTCACCGCCGACCCGGACCTCACGACGACCAGTCCTGGGCCAGCGCGCGCTCCGGTGCCGCGCCAACTGCCCGCACCTCCCTTGATGTTCACGGGCCGGGATGCGGAGGTGAAGGTCCTGTGTGAGGCGATGAACAACGACAGGCCTCGGTACACACCGGTAGTGGCCGTGGACGGAGTCGCCGGGGTGGGGAAATCTGCGTTGGCGATCTGCGTGGGCCACCAGATGGTGGAGCGGTTTCCCGACGGTCAGCTCTATATTAACCTGCAGGGGGCGGCGGCCGGGACGGCGCCGCTGACCCCTCATGAGGTCTTTGTGCAGTGGCTGCCGCAGCTCGGCGTGCCGCGCTCGGAGGTGCCTGCCGAGCCAGCAGCGGCGAGCGCGCTGTGGCGTTCGATGTTGGCCGGGCGGCGCCTGCTCCTGGTGCTCGACGATGCATCCTCGGCCACCCAGATCCGTCCGTTGCTGCCCGCAGAGCGCGGGTGTGCGGTCGTGGTGACCAGCCGCAGTGTGCTGTCCACACTGGACGGAGCAAAGTTCGTGCACTTGAAGCCGCTGGCCGAGGCTGAGGCGGTGGCGTTGCTGGGGCGGCTGGCGGGCCAGAGCCGGGTGGCCGGAGACCCTGTGGCTGCCGGGGATGTCGTCGGGTTCTGCGAGCGACTTCCCCTACTGCTGCGCATAGTGGCCGCACGGCTGGCTGCCCGCCCCGCATGGCCGGTCCGCGCGATCGCTGACCGGCTGGCGGTAGAGCACCGACGTCTGAACGAATTGCAGGTTGGCGAGTTGAGCGTGCGGGCAAGCCTCGCGGTGAGCCTGCGCGAGGCGAGCGACGAGGGCGCACGCGTCTTCGCGTTCCTCGCGATGGTCGGCGCGGCAGAACTCGACCTGCCACTGGCGGCCTCGCTCACAGGCCTGCCCTCCATAGCAGCGGAACCCGTCCTGGAACAGCTCGTAGACGCCCGCCTCGTCGAATCACCAGCCCCGGGGTACTACCGAATGCACGATGTAGTCCGGCTCTACGCTCGCGAGCAGGCGCTCCTCCAGTTCAGCGCCGTAGAACAGGACGCCGCACGGCGTCGGGCGGCGGACCACTACCTGGCCCTTGCCGAGCAGGCCAGCCGCCTGCTGGACCCGGAGGAGTCAGCCTCAATCGCAGCGGGCCCACCGGTGGTCCATCCGGCCGGCTGCGGGCTCGCCGACCACTCGGAGGCAAGCGCCTGGATCGACTTCGCGGCCCCGCACCTGCCTGCGGTCATGACCGAGCTGGCCGACCACCCCGAGCTCGCCGCCGATATCGCCCTGTGCGCACTGCTCGCCTACCCGGCGCTTGTGATCCGCGATCGCTGGTCGGAGCTGATCCGGTTGAGTACCATCTCGATCCAGGCAGCCCGCAGCAGTGGTCAGCCATTGCTGGAGGCACGCGCTCACAACATTCTCGGCTTGGCATACGGCAACGTCGGCCGGTTGGAGGAGAGCCGCACCGAGTTCGGCTGCGCGCTGCGGCTGTGGGAGGAACTCAACGACCGGCAGCAAATGGCCAGAATTTCCAATAACCTCGGCCTCGTTGCGCGTCTGAGTGACGACCTGCCTGAGGCAGCGCGCTGGCATGAGCGCAGCATTTTCCTGTTCCAGGAGGTCGGAGACGGAAACGGCCGGGCACGGGCCCTGTCCAACCTCGGCCTCGTCCACCAGCGCCTCGGCGACCACGACCAGGCGATTGTCGCGCACCAGCAGGCGGCCGAAACTTTTCGCACCCTGGGCGACCAATACCGCCTCGGCCTCGTCCTGACCGACTTGGCCCAAGCCTTCCGGCTCACCGGCCGCGTCCGCGAGTCCCTCGACCGCTATCAGGACAGCCTGCATGTCATCCGCGCGACCGGCAATCGCGTCGGCGAGGCCCAGTCACTGTGGGGACTGGCACAAACGCTTTACGACCTTGACGAATTGGACGCCGCCCGCGCCCACTGGCGCGCGGCACTAGACATCCTCCGCGACTGCGGCGACCTCACTGATGAAGAAGCACAGCAGATACTTGCTCAGCCGGTCCCGGAACCACCGCCAGCCATCCGGAGGGCCCGCTGACAACCCCAGCACAGGTGTGGGCAGCCAAGTCCACCGCGGGCCGGTGGCGGCTGTAACTGACGCGGGACCAGACGGAGTCGGCGGCGTACGGGTTCTGGCTGCACAAGCTGACCGGATCCGCCTCGGAAAGCCAACCGCTTCAGCCGCGACTACGCCGTCACGTACCACCCGGGTGCACGGCCCCGAACGCCCACCGACTCGCTACAGGGTCACGCTGAGTGAGAAGCTGAACGGAAAATTCCTCAGGTCAAGGGCATGCTGATGCGTTCGTTGGCCGGTGCTTGAGGAGAGTAGACGCTCGTCAGCTGGCGGGTGCGAGGGTGGCGTCGTGGCCGAGGGCCTTGAGCTGGCGGACCAGGTCGCGGGTGCGGCGGGCGGGGTCGATCAGGCGCTGGTGGAAGTCGGAGCCGAGGTCCTGGTACTCGGTGTCGGGGTCGTTGATCAGGTGCCAGGCGATGACGAGGATCGAGCGGGCGACGGCGACCAGGTCCTTCTTGCGGGCCGCGGCGTTTGACGATGCGTCTGTAGGGGGCTCCGAGGAAGGTATTGGTACGTGAAGCGGCGGTGGCAGCCTCACCGAGGGCGCCCTTGAGCCAGGGGTTGCCCTTTCCGGTGGGACTGGCGCCGCGTTTGGCGCCGGACTGGGTGGATCTCGGGGTGGGCTTGGCTCAGCTCGCGGGGTGATCGGAGGTGGGGAACGCTCCCATGTCCGGGCCGAGTTCGGCCGGCAGGACATGGGCGATCGTGACGCCGACGCCCGGGATCTGATCGAGGCGCTCAACCAGCGATGGGCCGGGGTGTGAGGCTTCCTGGCCGGGCAGGTCGCGGACCGCGGCGGTGATCTGTTCGGTGAGCCGTGCGATCTGTGCGGTGAGATGGTCGACGCTGTCCAGCAGCGTCTGACAGAGAAAGCCGTGGTGGACCTCGAACTGCCCGTTCAGGGCCTCGACGAGGGCGACCTTCTGGCGCACGAGGTTGCCGCGGGCGAGTGCGGCCAGGACCCGCGGGTTGCATTCGCCGGCGATGAGAGCGGCGAGCATGGCCCGGCCCGAGACGCCGAACAGGTCGGTGAGCACGCTGGTCAGCTTGATCTGGGCGTCTCCCAGGATATTCTCTACGCTGATTGTGCCGGGCGCGTTCCTGGTTGAGGACCGTCCGCAGCCGGGTCAGGTCGCGCAGCTGCCGCACCGGCTTCGGCGGTACGAACGACGGCCTGAGACGCCATCCGCTTTCCGAACGTGATCCGTTGGTTCGACTGTGATGGGCATGAACTCCGCTGTGGGGCGGGAGAGATGGGGTGATTCGTCCGCTCGCGTTGTGGAGGTGGCTGGTGCCGTCGGTGCTCGGTCTGCTGGAGGCCCGGGAGAAGAAGATCCGGGAAGAGGTGGCGCGACTGCGGGAGGAGGCCGAGCGGCTCCAAGCCGTGCTTGGTGAGGCGGAACACGCACTTCAGCGGCTGGTGGATGCCCGTGCAACGGTGGCCGAGGTACTGGCCGGGCCGCCGTCCGCGGTCGCAGATTCGGTGCGAAGTGCTGTCACGGGATTACTGGTGCCGCACCGGGCCGACGGCATGACGGCGTCGGTCCTCTCGCCGGACTACCAGCGGATCGTGGCGGTGCTGCAGTCGGAAGCGGGCGGGGAGGGCATGCGATGCCAGCAGCTGGCTGCGGCCCTGGGACTGGAGGCGGTCCCTGCGAAGGTCGAGGGTGTGCGATCGAAGGCGAAACGCCTGGTGGAACGGGGAGGGGCCTGCAGGTGCGGCCGGGAGTGTTCACCGCGCTCGCGGCCTCGGACAGCTGAAGGCGCCCGGGCGGCGTCCGGCCAGGCGGCCGCTCATCACCATGGTCATCGACCACAGCACCATGGCTTCGTGCATGGCCGGCAGCGTCTCGTAGTCGCGCACCAGACGACGCGAGCGCATCAACCAGCTGAGCTGCAGGTCCTCGGCCACCCAGGCGACAAGCCGGCCCGCATAGCCGCCGTCCGCCCAGACAAGACGGACGGAGAAGTGTAGCTTGCGCAGCTGTTCCAGCAGCGGCACTGCAGTGTCGCGATCCTGCACGCTTGCCGCGGTCACCGCGACGGCGAGGACCATGCCGAGGCAGTCGACCACCACGTGCCGCTTGCGGCCCGAGACCTTGATCGCCGCACTCGGATCCGGTGAGCGGCCCTCCTTCTCCCGGACCCGGTCACGCAGCCGGTCGTGCAACTCCGCGATCAGACCCGTCACCTGCCAGCGGCGGGCGAAGGCATGCACCCGCCGATAACGGGGGAAGTCCACGGGCAGGTTGGCCCACTTCACTCCGTTGTCCACGACGTAGCGGACCGCATCCAGCATCACCATGTGGCAGTAACTCTCCGGCCGGTCGCCCCGCCCCTCCAACCAGGCCGGATCGGCAGCGATGCCCGGACGACCTGCCATTCCGTCTCGGTCATGTCCGAGCCATAACGTGGCAGACGCTGCGGGCCATCCACCGCATTGCCGAACCTGTGCGCGAGGCAGTCACACGTCCGTGACGACGAGTTGGACTCCACAGACCCGAGCGCGAAAGACTGCGGCAACAGGGCCTCCTAGAACTTTTCGGACGAGATCCCACCCCCGAACTACCAAGAGGCCCTGCTTCCATGCGTGGACCCCACCACGATCACCCGATCAGGACCCCCGTTCGACCAGACAAGCCCGTTGATCGGTAAGCGGATGGCTTCTGAGCGCACCGAGCGCCAGGCCGACCGGCTTGTAGGCGACTTTCGATGCCTCCACGGCTACCTCCTGCCCCGGCGGCGCAGCAGCAGCCAGGCGGCCACCGCCACGCCGCCGACCACGATCAGCGCGGTGCGGTTGTCGCGGGCGGCCTCGGCGCCCTGGTGGGCCTTGGCGCGAACCGGTTCGGGTGCCTTGTCCTGCCAGACCTGACCGGCCTGTCCTGCCTTGGCCTTCACCTGCTCGGCAGTTGCGGTGGCCTTGTCCTTGACCGGCTCGGACAGCTTGTCCTGCACCAGGTGCGCAGCCTCGGCAGCCTTCACCTTGACCTGCCCGGTCAGCTCCGCGGCCTTGGCGCCCGCCTGCTCCTTCACCATGGCTGCTTTCTCCTGCGCGCGGGCCTTGACGTCCGTCTTGGCTGCCAGTTCCTCGACCGTCTCCCCGAGTTCGTGGCGGGTCTGCTCGACCTGTTCCCGCAGCTCTTCGGTGCTGGAGGCGGTGGGCTCGTCGTGGGGCGGCTGGGTCATCGCTGTGCACTCTCCTTGATCTCGGCCACATCGGCCTTGATGCTGTCGATGGTCTGCTGCGGTGCCGGCGGTGCGGCCTGGCTGACCTCCTTCTTGCCCGTCAGGGCCAGGACGGCGGTGATGACGCCGAGGACGGCGGTGACGATCAGGGCCGCGGCCCACACCGGGAGCGGAACAGCCAGCGCGGCGATGGCGGTGGCGATCAGGGCCTGCAGCGTCAGGAAGCCGACCAGACCGGCCCCGCCGAACAGGCCCCCGCCCTTGCTGTACCGCTTGCCCTTCTCTTTCATTTCCGCCTGCGCCAGCCGCATCTCCCCACGTACCAGCTCCTTCAGCTGCTGGGAGGCCCGCTGGACCAGATCACCGACCGGCTCCTGCGAGCCGCTCGGGCCGTGGTGGGAATCCTGAGTACTCATGACGGATTGCCGCCTTTCTCAGCTGCCGGTAGTAGTCGGGCCTTGGATGGAGGCGTCGGCTGTGCCGTTGAACGAGGTACGCCCACCTCACCGGTGCTCGGGTACCCGGATGCGGGTGCAGCATCCAGCGGACCTGCGGCAGCCGGGTGGTTGGTGCTTGTCACCGCAGCAGTCGCATTGCCATGCGGGGAGCACGATGTACCAAGGCTGCTGCAGCCAGACCGAGCGCGGCACCGACGGTGACGTCGCAGGGGTTCTGGGCGCCCGTGTGCACGCGTTCGGCGGCCACCATGACGGCCGGCACCGCACACACCGCGCCCGCCCACGGCCGCACCGCCGCCACCGCGGCGCTGAACGCCACCCCGCGGCGGTGTGCCCGGAAGGGAAGGAGGAGGAACCGGGGCGGTCATGGATCTCCTCGTGCGAGATCCATTCCTTCGCCGGCCGACGCCGATGCCACACGTGCTTGAGGACACAGTTCGAAGCCAGCTCCGCCACGGCCATACTCGCCAGGCCGGCGGTCGCGGCCCTGCGCCCCCGCCACCCGGCGGCGGACAGGGCCGCGGCGGCGCCCCACCACAGCTTGGTGTTCGGCACTCTCCTCCACCGCCGGCAGGCCCCACCGTTCGCAGGTCGACCGCCACGACGCCACCCACCGCGTCAACCGGTGATCACCCTCACGAAGATCCGCCAGCACTCTCATGACCTGCGTCTTCCCGGCCTGAGCAGCGCCTAATTCGATGACCTCGGCAATTACCTCATTCGAGGCGGCGCTGGTCTTCCTCACTCCAGGCACGGGTGTCGCGGGGCGGGACATAGGGCTCTTCCTCCTCGGGCAGACCGCCGGCGACGGCGCGCTGGCGGGCCATCTCCGCGTCGACTTCCAAACCGAGCAGGACCGCGATGTTGCTGATCCACAGCCACACCAGGAACACGATCACCCCGGCGAGGGTGCCGTAGGTCTTGTTGTAGGACGCGAAGTTCGCCACGTAGAACGCGAACCCGGCCGACGCGATCACCCAGATCACCAGGGTCAGGACACTGCCCGGCGTGACTTACGGGAAGCCGCGGCCCTTCACGTTCGGCGTCGCCCAGAACCAAAGCGCGATCATGATCGTGACCAGCACGACCAGCACCGGCCACTTCGCGATCGACCAGGCCGTCAGCGCCGTGTCGCCGATGCCCAGAGCGGTGCCTGCCTGGTGGGCCAGGCCGCCGGTGAACACCACGATCAGTGCGCTGACCACCGCCAGAACCAGCAGCGCCACCGTCACACCCAGACGGACCGGCAGCACCTTCCACACCGGCCGTCCCTCGGGGGTGTCGTACACCGCGTTGGCGGTACGGATGAACGCCGCGACGTAGCCGGATGCCGACCACACCGCCAAACGCCAGGCCCACGGTCGCCACGACCGGGACGAAGGAGAACCTGCAGGTAGCGACAGTCGAGTGCGCACGTGACGTGTTCGCGGACGCGGTAGTACGCCCCACACGGACCGTGCCCCGCGGCGCAGCGCGGGTACGCGCGCTGATCGAGCGGTGGATCGAGTACGCGTCGGTGCCGCTGTTCCCAGGCGGTTGCTTCCGGGCGGCGAACCTGGCCGGCTTCGACAGCCGCCCTGGGCCCGTACGTGACGCACTGTTCCGTTGCCAGCGCGGCTGGCGTGACCTCATCACCGCCGAGCCAAGCCATGCCGTCGGCACCGGAGAGATCGCTCAACTCGACGCCGACCTCACTGCCTTCCAGCTCGACGCGGTACTCCTCGCCGCCAACACCGCGTTGCGGCTCGGCGACGAAGAGGTGGTGGACAAGGTGCGGCTCGTGACCGAGGGGTTCCTCGTCCCTCCACACTGATCCGCAGTCGCGGGCGCCACCTGGACCCCACGTTTGCTGCCGCGGCGCGGATCGGTGGGGCACGGTCTGCGATGTCCGCGCGGTAGGTCACCGTCGGCAACTGGCGCGCCCACGGGTGAAAGATCCGCTTGCAGTCGAGGACCAGGGCGTGGGCGCCGTGGTGCAGGGCGGGTCACCGTCGCCGAGCGGCACCCGCAGATCGCGGCCATCACCATGATCCGCCGTGACGGGCAGGCCCTGATGGCTGGCACTCAGTGAGGATGCTCAGGGGCCCGATCTTGATCGTCTTCTTAGATTAGTGGTCGGCTCCGGAAGTCCTTCGGGGGTTGATTCCGGAGCCGGGCGGTGTGTGTCGCATCGTTGGACGTCCAAGGCGATGTGGTGGACGCTGTCTCGGCTGTCTGCAGAAGGGGGGCCTGGGAGACCCAGGTTGATCTGGGCCTGGTTGACCCGAAGGCTGGTGGTGAGGCTGTGGTCATGACCGACAGCAACAGTGATGTGACCGGCTTCCACGACCGTGTCGTCCTGATCACCGGCGGAACCAGCGGAATGGGCCTGGCCACCGCGCGTCTGCTCCTGGAAGCCGGCTCCGATATCGTCATCACCGGCCGCGACGATGCCCGCCTCGACCGCGCGGCCGAACAACTGGACAAGGTGTCCGACCAGGGCGCCCGGCTGTTCACGGTCCGGGCCGACTCCGCCAGCCTCACCGATCTCGAACGTTTGGCTGCCCTGATCCGTGAACGCCACGGACGTCTGGACGGGGTGTTTGCCAATGCCGGGGTCGGAGTGTTCCAGCGCAGTGGCGAGGTGACTGAGCAGGACTTCGATCTCAGCGTCGACGTCAACTTCAAGGGGGTGTTCTTCACGGTCCAGAAGGTTCTGCCGCTGCTCGACGCGGCGGGTGGCGGTTCCATCGTGATCAACGCGTCGTGGACACTGCACCGGGGCCTGGCCGTCGCACCGGTGTACGCGGCCACCAAGGCCGCCGTCCATAATCTGGCCCGCACGCTGGGCAGCGATCTCGCCGGGCGCGGCATCCGGGTCAACTCGATCAGCCCGGGCTACATCGTCACCGAGATGTTCGACGCCGCCAACCCGGACCCCGCCTCGCACGATGCCATCCGCTCCCAGGTGCCGCTGAGGCGGCTCGGCCAGGCCCAGGACATCGCCGAGACCGTGGCCTTCCTCCTCTCCCCGCAGTCGTCGTACATCACCGCCCAGGACATCGCCGTCGACGGGGGTCTGGTGACCGCGATCCCCGCCCCCTGACGGCGGGCGTGGCTGCCTGGCCCCGGCAGGGCCAGGCAGCCGCCCGTCATGATCGGCCACAATCGTCGTATGAGCGCAGCGATCAACCTGGGCGAGTTCCTCCGCACCCGCCGCTCCCTCCTGCACCCTGAAGACGTTGCCCTGCCGGACTTCGGAGGCCAGCGCCGGGTCGCGGGCCTGCGCCGCGAGGAGATCGCGCAGCTCGCCGGAGTGAGCGTCGACTACTACACCCGGATGGAACAGGGCCGCGTGCCCAACCCCTCGGACGCGGTACTCGACGCCCTCGCCCGCGCACTGCGGCTGGACGGGGATGCCACGCGGCACCTGCACCGCCTAGCCCGACCGCAGCCCTCCGCCCGGCACGTTCCCCGGCGCCAGGCCCGACCGCAACGCGTGCGGCCCATGCTCCAGCGGTTGCTGGACGATCTGGTGGACATGCCGGCGATGGTGATGGGCCGACGCATGGACATCCTGGGCTGGAATGCGGCAGCGGTCGCCCTCTTCGGAGACTACGCGGCCCTGGACCGAGCGGAACGCAACATCGCCCGGATCACCTTCCTCGACGAGACGTCCCGGGAACTGTATGCCGACTGGACCTCCTGCGCCCGCGAGAACGTGGCCTACCTCCACCTGGACGCGGGACGGCACCCCGAGGACCCCCGGTTGGCCAGCCTGATCGGCGAACTGTCGATGAAGAGCGAGGACTTCCGTCATTGGTGGGCCGAGCACCCAGTGCAGGACAAGACCTCGGGAACCAAGCGATTCCACCATCCGGTCGTCGGCGATCTGGAACTGGCCTACGAGACCCTGCGCGCAACGGACGACCCCGATCAGGCCTTGATCATGTATGCCGCCGAGCCGGGCAGCCCATCGCACGACGCCCTGCGGATGCTGCTGGCCTGGGCCGCTGAGGCCCCTTCCGCCCTGCCGGACGACGACCGCGCGCGCTGACCTCCTGGGCAGTCCGGGCCTCACTGCCGACGACCCGCACCTGCGTCAGACGCGTCATCGGTCAATGCTCCGACCAGTACATCCACGAATAGAGCACCGCAGACCGGCAGGCCCGGTCAGCGGATATCCGCGTACCGATCCGTGTTGCGTGGCGAATCCTGCTCGCCGAGGCGTGTGCAGCAGACGACAGGTTTGCGTGATCCACTTCTCCCGATCGGCCCGCCCGCGTCGACGTGCCGTTCGGGGCTGGCTTCGTAGGTGAAAACGGGAGTTTGGACACTCACTTGTCGATCACAGAGCGCAGAAATGTTGGCGAGAAGTAGCACCACTGCGTAGCACCACTGCGAAGCGGACCTATTCGGCCGGTTCGGCGATCAGCGCCGTACCGATCTTGCGGAACCCGAGTCGCGCGTAGATCTGCGCGACGTGGTTGTCACCTGCTGACAGGGAGACGGTTGCCGCGCCCCGCGACCGGGCGTCGGCCACCAGTGTCGCAGTGACCGCGTGGCTTTGTCGGTCAGTAGCGAGAGCGTTTGTTATCCAGGAGGCGAGAACACCCCATGGGCACGGAAGACGAAGTAGCCGAGTTTCAGCAACGCCCGGTTGCTTGACTTGCCCCGGATGTCGTGCATCCGTCGGCGGGGGTGGATGCGGAGTCTGACGGTGTGCCGCGTACGGTCAGGGTACGCATGATGAGCAAGGCTGTCGCCACGTGGTCCGAAGCCCTGCGGACGGAGCCGCCGGTCAGCGCCGACGAGGGAGCCATCGGGCGGCCCGGTTCAGGAGGCGAGGTGGCAGGATGACGTGGTGTCCGACTCTCTCCGTGAACTGTGGCTGCGCGGCATCGCTTTCAACGCGGCGGCGCCCGCCGACGTGCTGATACGTCTCCTGGACGAAGCGGCCGGTGAGGCCGGCTTGCTGATGTGCGAGGGACGCGACCTGCCCGACGCCGTCATCGACGCGGCCCTCCGCCACCCGGTCGAGCGGATCCGCTGCGCCCTCGCCCGCAACCTGCACGTCGACCCCGCACGATTCGCTCCTTTGGCATCGGACCCTTCGGGACTCGTCCGTGCGTGTCTCGCCGGCGGCACCCGGCTCCAGCCCCGGTGGGTCCGGCCCCTGCCGGACGACATCCTCGTCACCTTTCTGACCGCCCAGGAAGGAGGCGAGGACGGCAGGGTCACCGAAAAGGACATCGTCGGGGAGCTCTGGTCCTCCCGGCAGGTCCCTCTGTCCTTCCCGCGGGACATGGCCGGTCACGACCACCCCGCACTCCGTCTGTACGCCGCCTTCCAGTGGCAGTCGCTCACCGCTGCGCAGCGCCATGCCCTGCTCGACGACCCCGCCCCCGCCGTACGGGAAGCAGCCAGGAAGGGCAGCCGACAGCTGGACCCGGAGGCGGTGGAGGCCGAGCTGCCGCCCATCGGATCACGCCACGCGGTGTCCGTGCTCAGCACCTCTGCCCTGTCACCCGCGGTCGTCGAACAGTGCTTCGCGGACGACGAGGTGCACCCGCTGGCCCGGAACCGCCATACACCGGCCGACGCCCTCGCCCGGCTCGCCCGCCACCCCGATGCAGAGATCCGCAGGCTGGTCGCCACCCGGCCCGACCTGGGACCGGAGGCGGCGGAGCTGAGGCAGGATCCGGACGAGGACGTGCGGATGCGTGCCCGCCTCCAGCCCTCCATCCGTACCTGGGCCGAATTCCAGGAGGTCCAAAAGGTCGTCGATCACGGGCCCGACTGCACCTGCCCGATCACGCAGCCGGCCACCGAGCCGTCGCCGGACTGGTTCGCCACCTGTGCGGTGTCCGAGGAACCGGTGCTCCGCCGGGTCGCGGCAAGTTGGCCGGGCCTGTCGGCGGAACTCGTCGAGACCCTCGCGCAGCACGACGACGAGGAGGTGAGGATCCGGCTGGCCTGCCACCACCCCCTGGCTCCGCCGCACCTCCTCCTGGATGTCTTCGTCACCCGCCCGGCCCACCGTCCGCACCTGCTGACCCTGCCCGCGTTCCCCCGTACCGGCCGGGCTCACCTCATCGACCACCCGGATCCCGAGGTACGGGCCCTGGCCGCAGCCGATCCCGCCTTGCCCGACCCCCCGGTGGAGGACCCCGACGCATCGGTGCGCCGGGCAGCGGCCACCAACCCCAGCCTGTCACCCGAAGCCCTGGAGACCCTCCTCGCCGACCCCCGTACCGCCGAGGGCGCTGCGTCCAATCCGGCCCTCACCGTGCCACGCATGCACGCTCTCCTCGACCACTGCCTGAACGGCACCGCCACCCCGCCGGGGGCCGTCCAGCGCTAAGAGGGCGTTTAATCTAGGCGGATTGCCGCTTATGCCCTAGTAGGTTCCTCGCCAGGTTGGCGCGGTCTCGTCCGTTATGCGCTTGGCGAGGTTGTCGATGGACGCGACATGGATCATGGCTTCGGAGCTGGCGGTGAGGGTCTCGTAGTCGCGGGCGAGGCGCCGGTGCATCATGATCCACCCGATACTCCGCTCCACCACCCAGCGCCTTTTCACGACGTGAAATCCGCGAACTTCGGGGTTCCTGTCGACGACTTCGACGTCGATTCCGAGCTTCGCGCCGTGCTCGACGACGGCGTTCTTGAATCCGGTGTCGACCCAGCTCTTGGAGATGGTCGGATACGTTTCCTTCGCCTGGTCGAGGAGGCGTATTCCCAAGGCGTTCTCGTGGAGGCCGGCGGCGGTGACGGTCACGGCGAGGATGAGGCCGAGCGTGTCGGTCACGATGCCGCGCTTGCGGCCTACGATCTTCTTGGCGGCATCGGTTCCCTGGCTGGGCAGGGGCACGTTGATGGAGGTCTTCACGCTCTGGGTGTCGATGACGGAGGCGGTGGGTTGGGGTTTGCGACCTCCCTTGGCCCGGGCCAGGATTGCGTTGAAGACATCGCGAAGTTCGACCTGGGCCGGCTGGCCGGTGGGTCTGCGGTCGAGGCGGGCTTTCCTCCAGGCGGATAAGGTCGGTTCGATCAACGCCCATCGGGTGTCGGACAGGTCGCTGGGGTACGGCTTCCGCTGGCTCACGAAAGGGCTCTTACACGAACGGCGCCACCGACAGCGCGACTTGATCAGTAGGGCGTTTCTGTGACGCTCATAGACCAGACGGAACCCTGGTGCGAGACGCGGAGTAAATGGGCGTCGAGGTCGGAGCCTGGAAGGCCGCGAAGGTGAACGTAGGGAGCTAATCACTTCAAAGAGCACCGGCCGCAAGGGCGACATAACACCGCGAGACATGCCTAAATCCCCACTAAGAGGAAAATTCAGGTTCTATGCCCGATTGCGACTGTCATGTCGCTGTTAGCGTGCGGATCCGGGACCGGAGCTGGAAAGCACCGCCCGCCCCCGGCCGACGCGCCTTCGGCTCAAAGCGCCGGAGTCCTGGAGAAGGAACAAATACAGGCAGCGGTCCCGGACTTGGACGATGTGCCTGCGGGCTGGGAGAGATCCGGGACACTCCGTCTCCATGGTACCAACCCGAAAGACGGCGGCATTTTGGCCTCCGGCACCCGAGGCTACGCTGCGACCGATCTCGAAGGCGATGTCGGGTTCGGTATTTACTCGTTCCAAACTCGAGCTCAGGCCATCACGAGGTACACGGAAAAGAAGTCCCAGATGGCGAACGCCCAATTGGGACCTGCACAGATCCCGGACACCGACGCAGCGTTCACGGCCTCCTTCTGCGTCGGCACGAACCCCTGCAGCACCTCGATCAACCTCCGCATGGGACTCCGTGTACGCCTACGTGAACATCAACACGGATGGTCCAGCTGCGGCCGATGCCAAGATCCCCAACTCTGTCACCCGCATGTTCGTCCAGCGCATCCGGCAGGCACAGCATGGGCTGTCGCCATCGGCAAAGGCAGCGTGAATCCGCAAGCATCTAACCTCGCCGTTTCGGTTGAGATGAGGCCGGAAGCCGGGAGGAAATACGAAAGTGCCTTCTGAGCTGGGACGATGAACCTTGTCGAGGGGTTCTGTCGGTCCAAGCGGAAGGCACTTTCTGCGTGCAGGTTATCGAAACACGAGCTGCGCGATCGACTCGATCCTCCGGCGGGCGTAGGGTGCGGCGGCGCGGGCACCCTTGCATAGGCTGGCCGTCTCATCCGACGCACCGCGACGAGGATCAGCCCGCCCATGCGCAGCAGCACCAGGATTCGCCTGATCGAGCCCACCGACGCCGCCCCGATAGCCGCGCATCGGGTGCGGGACTTCGAGGCTTTCCGGCCGTGGGAACCGGCCCAGCCGGCCGACTTCTTCACCCCGGAGGGCCAGGCGGAGCGGATCGACAAGCTGCTGGCCGGATACCGAGCCGGCACGGTCTGGCCGGGCGTGGTACTCGCCGACGACCAGGTGATCGGGCAGGTCACCGTCGGAGGCATCCTGCCGCAGCCGCACCTGCGCCGCGCCTCCGTCGGATACTGGATCGCCAGTGTCGCCCAGAACCAAGGGCACGCCGGGCACGCCGTCGAGCTTGTACTTCGGGTGATGACGGACGAACTCGGGTTGCACCGCGCCGAGGCGTCCACCAATCTGGAGAATCTGCCGTCGCAGCGGGTGCTGCGCCGCAACGGGTTCAGCCCGTACGGCGTCGCGCACTCCTCGATCTTTCTCGACGGGAGCTGGCGGGACGGGCTGCTGTGGGAGCGGATCCTCGGCGACTGATCTCGCCGTTTCGGTTGAGATGAGGCCGGAAGCGGGGAGGAAATACGAAAGTGCCTTCTGAGCTGGGACGGTTGTCGAGGGGTTCTGTCGGTCCAAGTGGAAGGCACTTTCTGCGCGTGCAGGGTATCGGTTCTCGTCCCAAGCTCCACGTCTCCACTGACGGTTCGGGGGTGGTCGGGCACGCGGGCGCACGTTTGCTGGCGGATCTTGCCGATGCCACCGGTCTGACCTCCGCCTACTCCACTGCGCTCAGGCCGTTGCGACCGCGTGGCACCGGGCACGATCCAGGTCGGACCTTCACCGATCTCGCGGTGATGCTCGCCGACGGCGGTGAGGCGATAGCGGATCTGGCCGTGCTGCGGGACCAGGGCGAGGTATTCGGACCGGTCGCCTCCACGCCCACCGCCTGGCGGTTGCTCGCCGCCACCGACGGGGCAGTACTCGCTTCGCTGCGAGCGGCCCGCGCCTCAGCCCGGGAAGTCGCCTGGATGCAGGCGGCCGAGACCGGCCAGGGCATACCCGCCGTCCAGGCCGACGGACGAGAACTTCCCGGCCTGGTCCTGGACCTCGACGCCACGCTGATCACCTCCCACTCGGAAAAGGAACAGGCCGCGCCCACTTACAAAGGCGGCTTCGGCTTTCATCCGCTGCTTTGCTTCCTCGCGAACACCGGCGAGGCCATGTCTGGCCGACTGCGGCCCGGCAACTCCGGAGCCAACACCGCCGCCGATCACATCGCGGTGCTGGACGACGCCCTCGCGCAGATCCCCGACGCTCACCGGTATGGCACCCAGATCCTGGTCCGCGCCGACAGCGCCGGATCCGCGAAAGCCTTCCTCACTCACATCCGGACCTTGCGCGAGCACGGGCTGAACCTGCGGTTCTCGGTCGGATACGCGGTCACCGAGCCAGTCCGTCGTGCAATCCGCTCACTGCCCGAAGCTCTCTGGCATCCCGCCCTGGACCAGAACGGGACACTGCGAGACGGCGCCGAGGTCGCCGAACTGACCGGCATGGTCGACCTCGCCGGTTACCCGGCCGGCACCCGCATCACAGTGCGGCGCGAACGACCGCACCCCGGCGCCCAACTGTCCCTGTTCGACCACAACGAGGGCCTGCGGCACCAGGTATTCCTTACCGATACCCCTTACTCCGGCGGCGGCTCCGCACAGTTCCTCGAGGTCCGCCACCGAGGACACGCCACCGTCGAGGACCAGATCCGGTGCGGCAAGAACACTGGCTTCGGCCACTTCCCCTCCCGCCATTTCGACGTCAACGCCACCTGGCTTGAACTCAGCCTCACGGCGATCGATCTCCTCGCCTGGGCCCGCGTCCTCCTGCTGGATGGCGAACTCGCCGCCGCCGAACCCAAGAAACTTCGCTACCGGCTGCTACACGTTGCCGCCCGCCTCACCCGCGGTGGACGCCGCCTCCGCCTGCGGATCTCGGCGACCTGGCCCTGGAGACACTAACTGGCCACGGCCTTCCACCGCCTCGCCGCACTGCCCCGACCGGCTGACTGACCTGCGGCCCCCGCCCACCCACGATCCGAAGGACCCGGAGAACCCGACCATTGCGCCGGGACTCCACCATGCCCAGGCAACAGAATCGCCTCGACCACCCAACAGTTGATGATCAACGCAGCCGCCTCAGTCCAACCGAAACGGCGAGGCTAACTCTTTGCGATCACCACGAAAGTTGTGCCAGAACCGACCCGTCAACAAACCACGCCGGGGTGCGCGGCAGCGCGTTCGGCGGCGGTGCCTGGGACGCGCGGCGGGGTGTGCTCGGCGCCGGCCCCGGGTCAGGGGCAGCCAGAGCGCGTCGTCGAGGGCGAGGTGGGCGGACCAGCCGGCGCCGGGGGATCGAGCCGGGCGATGAGGGTACGACTGACCCGCTGGAGTTCCTCGTCGTGGTCGATGCTCTGGAACCTGCCGCCGCGCCGGGGCTGGGCCAGTTGCTCGCGGAGCAGGGGCAGGGCCGGTGCCGCGAGGGGGCCCATGCGGCCCAGGCAGTTCACGATGTGGTTGGCCGTTGCGGGGTTCTTGGCCATGGCCTGCAACAGGGCGTCCAGGACGGGCGGTGTCTCGGCCTCGCCGGCGATCTTTCAGAGCGCGGCCGCGCAATGCACCCGGACCCATTCGTAGTCGTGCGTCAGGAGGCCTCGCAGGCGCGGCAGTGCGACGGAGGGCGGCGGCCCTAACTCGCCGAGCACATCAGCCGCGTCACTGATCCGGAAGGTGATCGGGTCGTCGAGGAGGCCGAGCAGGAGCGGCATGACCTCAGCCAGGTCACCGCCGGTGGCCCACAGCGCGGCGACAGCGGCGGGCCGTACGTGCGCGTCGGTGGCGGTGGTCAGCGACCGGATCGTGTCCCGTGCGCCGGTTGCCGCCGAGCCGAACGCCCCCAGCGCCTTCAGGGCTGATCGCGTGACGCCGTGCTGCTCATGGCGCACCGCAGCGCCGAGCGTGTCCACGAACACAGGGACCTAGGCCGGATCGCCGAGGGCGGCCAAGGCGGCCAGGATCGCGTCGGCGCTCATCTCGTTCCACTGCTGGGAGAGGTCGAGCCGGTGCAGGTGGTCGCGGAGCCGGGGCGCCAACTGGTCCGCCGCCTGCGGCAGATGCCCTGCGCCCTGGATCGCACGCCAGACGTCGACGCCGCTGTCCAGCGCGGCCAGCAGACTCGGCAGCGCGCGTGCGTCGCCGAGCCGCGCCAAGGCCCGCACGGCCTCCTGATGGCTTCTGCGCAGCAGCACGTCGGGGGCCGCGCCCATACGTGAGGGCCGTGCGCCGCGCGTTGAGCGTCGATGTGCGCGGCGAGTGCCTCCCGGGCCGGGGCGGCGATCGCGTGGCATGCCTCCAGGACGGCCGCAGCCTCGGCGGCGACCTCCTGGTCGGCCGTGGTGAGCTGGCCGGCGACCAGCAGGAGGCGGCCGGTGTGATCCCCGCGCCAGGTGAGCATCAACTCCCCGCTCATACGGACCGCGTCCAGGCGTGAGCCGGGGTCGGGGCTGCTCAGCTGCTCGGCCAGCACTGCGGTGCGCTCGGGGACCCGGGCTCCCAGGGCTTCGTGGAACGTAAGCAGCAAAGCTGTGGTCCGTGCGTACACGCGCGTGTGCCGGTCGAGATCTTCGAAGGTGGCGGCGATCTGGGGCGCAACCTGTCCGTGGGTGCCGCCGGGCAGCTCGGAGCCGGTGCGATTGGCCGCACGGGTATGGCGCGGGCAGTCCCGCGCAGCAGGCCGACGGCGACCGGCACGGCATCCTCACCGATCTCATCCGGAGCGCAGCGGGCCCGCTGGACCACGGCCGCGAGCCGGGTCACCGTGCCCCGGGCCGGGTCGGCGGCGAGCCCCGAGAGCCAGCCCATCACCTGTTCCGTGGCCGCCGGCAGGCACAGTGCCAGGGTGGCCGCCGCCTGAACGATCCGCAGCCGCGCCGCGATCCCCTGCTCGACGGCCAGCCGCTCGCGCAGCACGGCGGCGGCCCGGTCGGCGTCGTCGAGGAAAAGTCCGAGCCCTCCGATCGTGGCCAGGCGCACGTCCGGGTCTCGGTCGCGGGCGAGTTCGGCGAACTGCGCACCCCGCTCGCGCAGGAAGGCGACGGCCTGCCCGCAGCCCATCGGTGGGTAGTACTCGATCTCGGTGCCGTCGTCCTCAAAGCCCAGGTCGAGGGATTCCCGGCCGATACTGACCAGCAGCGCGACGACGGCGGCCCACTCAGGCGTGGTGCCGTCGGCGGCCAGCTCGAACAGGAAGGGCAGGCTGGCCGCCGTCGACGGGTACACGCTGCCCTGATGATGGACCGCGCCGAAGAAGCGGTCGAGGGCCTTGCGGCGTTCCTCGGTGTGCGGGGAGCGCAACGCCCACAGCAGTGCTGGTACCTCCTCGGCGGTGCCGTACGCGTGCTCCATCGATGCCCAGTCGATGTCATCAAGTCCCTCAAACATGATCCGAACCATGAAGGGCAGCACTGACAACAAGGGCCGTTCCAGCCACAGGGCCACCAGACGCCATCAGCGCGGCCAGGACCGAAGGGGCGAGGCGTGCTGCGCGGGATCACGGCAAGCGGCCGGGCCCCCACACCCTTACAAGACGGTGGAGGGAGCCGTCGGGCCCGCGGCGTTGCGCGGTGTGTTCAGGGAGGATACAGGCGCCTGACGCAGAACGCGGGCCAAGTCGCGTCGTATGCGTTCGGCTTCGCCCCGTACCTGGGCGGGGACGTCGCCGCGCTCGGCGACGAGTCGGCTGAAGATGGGGGTCTCCTGGAACACGGCGTGATCTGCTCTCTGTCAGGCTTACCGGGCGGCGGTACGGGGCCAGTGCGGTGGTTTACAGCTGTGAGTCGAGGCCGATAGAGGCCACGTCCGGCACCCTACGGCGAGGCACTGACAGCGCGGTGTACTCAGCTGTCCAGCCGCCGTCGAAGAGCGCGGTGGCCAGGCGTCATGTACTCATGCCCGTCAGGTAGCCGGCGGCTCCTCGTCGTCCGGCACTTGGTGTTCCTGCACCAGTTGCTCGATCTCCCGGGGCACGTCGTACAGCGCCGTCAGGACCAGACCCCACGCCCGGTCCCGCAGTTCCTCCGGTACCTCGTCCTCGATTTTCTGCGCAAGCCTGCCGATCTCGTCCCGGGCGTCATCTTCCGTGCCCGTGGTCGGCGCGGTCATCACCGCCCACAGGATCCGGCCGACCCCGGCCGCAACCCGGCCCATGTTGCCGAGTACCGAGCCCACATCCATCTGCGCTCCCTCCCCTGGTGGTTGCCCCGCCCCAGTGTGCAGGGCGGGCTCGGCCGTGATTCCGGCGCCCCCGAGGCACATCCTGCCGGAGACCGCGGCTCGTGCGAGTGGCCCGGCTGTGCACCGCGGCCGGACGCGCTGCTCTGCGGTGACGGACCAGCGGTAAGCGGTAGCGAAAGGGGTGCGTGCGGGGCCGAGCTCGCGTTCTTGCCGCGGAGTTGGTGCTGCTTGGGCGAGTCGGGTGGTGGCCGACGCGAACTGCGCCATGGGGCGTTGTGAGTCGGCGATGACGCGTTCGATGATCTTCTCTTGTCTGCGGGAGAAAGCGGGCGGGCGGGGCGGGTAGAGGTCTGTGATCGCGTTGTCGAGGCCCGCTCGGGCGATCGGGCGACCGGGCGCCTGCGCCTGATGGATCAGGCGGGTGCACAGGCCGTCTTCGGTGGTGCCGGCCGTGCGGAACCGGGCGGTGATCTGTTCGATCTGCCGGTGGTGGGCGGGAGGAACCGCACGGCGTCCGCAATGTCCGCAGGCCGGTGGTCGAGACTGTCGGTAACGAGGTTGCCCGCCGTCCTTTCCACGAGGGCGGGCAGGACAGCAGCCAGGAAGCGGCCCGTTGCGAACATCCGGTACAGGGCGTGAAGCAGCCGGGCTTCTCCCCCAGCCTCCGCGAGGATGCCGGGCGGCCTGCGTGGTCGGATGCGGCTTCCTTCGTCCGGCTGCCAGGCCGGGCCGTACAGCAGGCGTCCGGCGCGCAGCGCCATGGTGGCAGCAATGACGCAGGCGGGATGCGCGGCGGGGGGCTGGGGCAGCGGAGATGTCTGGCCTCGGCGGCGTGCGAGGTAGCCGTACGGGGGCAGGAGCGGGTGTGCGCTGGGGTCGTCGAGGTCGACGACGTGATGCCATGCCTCTGCCTCGCGCTGCCACTGGCGGGCTGCGGTGCGCAGGTCCGTGACCAGCGCGCTCGGAGCGCTGTCCGGTGCGGCGTGGGTGAGGAGTTGGGCCGAAAGGAGCCGGGCCAGGGCCAGGTCATCCGCGAACTCGCCGGCAATCCGCTGGAACTGCACTTCCACTGCGCCATCGGCCTGCCCGGCCTGACCTACCTCAAGGCCGCCGACCTGGGGGTACAGGCCCTCCAAGTCGCCTGTGGAGCCCTGGCAGGCCGGACCTCGCTGCCCAACGCCCAGCAAATCGTGGCCAATCTGGGCGAGTTCGGCCACACCGTGAACGTCGACGACCGGCTGCTCGGGGTCGTGGCGGACTACTTCCACCACATGGCCGAGGCCGAAGGACTGCCCGTCGGCGGTCCACGGGACTTCGACGCCGCGTTCATGCGCCACCAGGTGGCGGGCGGCGTGATGACCACCCTGCGCCGCCAGCTCGACGAACTGGGCTTCGGTGACCGCTTCGACGCCGTGATCGAGGAGGTGACCCGAGTGCGCGCCGAACTCGGCTTCCCCATCATGGTCACCCCCTTCCCGCAGATGGTGTGCACTCAGGCGCTGTACAACGTCATCGGCGCCGAACGCTACGAGAACGTCACCGACCAGGTGATCCGGTACGTGCTCGGCAGCTTCGGCCGCCCCACCGCCCCCGTCGCCCCGGACATCGCCGACCGCATCCTCGACCGGCCGCAGGCCAGGGAGCTCGCCGCGGAACCACCCCCGTCGACCGTCGCCGAACTGCGGAAACGGTTCCCGCGCGGCATCAGCGACGAAGAACTGCTCCTGCGGGCCACCATGCCCACCGAGCAGGTGGACGCCATGGTGGCCGCCGGTCCGGCCCGGCGGCACCACGACCCCGCGGTGAAGCCGGTACTGGACCTGCTCCACGGCCTGCGAACGCGCCCTGCGATACCCGAACTGATCCTGGAACGGCCCGACTTCCGACTGGAGCTGCACCATGACCGCCGAAACGGCGGACGAAGCCGCCGCCTCACTGAAAGACCGCCTGCGCGACATCCGCGGCATCGTCTTCGACCTGGACGGCACGCTCGTTCTGGGCGCCGGCGCAACCACGGACTCGCCCCCTGCCCGGGGCCCTGGACGTCACCGCCGCCCTCACCGCCCGGGGCCTGCCCTGGCTCACCTTCACCAACGGCACGACCCGTACACCCGAGGCCTACGCACAGGCACTGCGCCGCATCGGCTTCGACCTGCCCGACGACGCCATGCTCACCCCCGCCACCAACGCCGTCGACCACTTCGTGGCCATGGGCCACCGAAGCGTGCTGGTGCTGGGGGGCGAAGGTCTCAAGGAACCGCTCCGCCGCGCGGGCATCGAGAGCGTCGCACCCAAGGGCAGGCCGGAAGCCGACGCCGTACTGGTCGGCTGGTACCGCGAGTTCACCATGGACGACCTCGAGGCCGCCTGCCATGCCGTCTTCGACGGGGCCAACCTGTACAGCAGCTCGCAGTCGGTGTTCTTCGCCAGCGCCGAGGGCAGGGCCCTGGGCACGTCCCGGGCCATCTGCGCCATGATCAGCAGTGTCACGGGCGTCGCCGAGCAGGTCGTCGGCAAGCCCTCGCCGATCGGCCTCGGGTGCGCGGCGAAACGGCTCGGCGCCGCCCCGCACGAGCTATCCGTCGTCGGAGACGACCCGGAACTGGAGATGGCGATGGCCCGTCACGCCGACGCCCTCACCATCGCGGTGACCACCTGAGTCCACCCCGCGGACCGGTACTCGGCACTGCCGCCGGAGCAAACATCGCGCCTCACCCTTGACGGTGTCGGCGAGCTCCTCGGATCTCCTGCCTGCGACCGCCTGACCGGATGTGGTGCGCCGGCCTGCCCAGGTCAGGCGTCGTCAGCGGTGGCGGGGGCGTCGGCGTCGCGGGCGGACACCGCGGCGACGCGGGGCCGGGTCTCGACTGCGGGGGCGAGGAAGGCGGCGCAGCCGACGCAGGCGAGGACGACGAGCATGGCGGGGCGCAGGCCGATGTGGTCGCCGAGGAAGCCGAGGCCGGGCGGCCCGACGAGGAAGGCGACATAGCCGATGACGGCGACCAGACTGACCCGGGCCGTCGAGTCGGGGCCGGACTCCCCGGCGGCCGAGAGCGCGAGGGGGAAGCCGAGCGAGGCACCCAGCCCCCACAACAGCACGGCGGCTCCGGCGAGGACAGCGTTGTCGGAGACGATCACGAGGAGCAGGCCGAGTGCCCCGGACACCGCACTGGCCCTGACGACGGCGGCGCGGCCGAGCCTGTTCACGAAGAACCCGCCGGAGAAGCGGCCCACTGTCATCGCGGCGGCGAATCCCGCGTAGACGAGAGAACCCGATGTGGCGTCCATGTCGTGCCCGTCGACCATGAGCAGCGGCAGCCAGTCGTTGGCCGAGCCCTCGGCCAGCGCCATCGCCATCACGATCGCACCGATGAGGAGGAGCTTCCCGTCCCTCCACACCGCCGGGCGGTGGCGCCCTCCGCCGTCGGCTCCGTGCGGCTCCTCGGGGAGGGTGCGGCCGGTGCCCGCCGGGATGGCGCGCACCGAGCAGAGGTAGAGTCCCGCGGCCAGCGGAACGACCGCCGCGAGGTGCCACTGCACCGGCACCCCGGCCGCCGTGGCCGCCATGCCCGCACCGGCTCCGACCACCGTGCCCAGGCTGAAGAAGCCGTGCAGGGCGGGCAGGGTGGTCCTGCCGCTGACCCGTTCGACATCCGTGCCGTCGACGTTCACGGCGACGTCGCCGACGCCGAGACCGGCACCGAAAGCGCACAGTCCCGTGGCCACCACCGCTGCAGACGCGGCGAGACTGCCCACGCTGATCACGGCCATGCCGGCCATGAGCAGCCATGTCCCCCAGGCGATCACGCGCCGCGTCCCGAACCCGGACACCAGCCGCCCGGATAAGGAGATCCCCGCCATGGAGCCGAGTGACAGCCCGAACAGCACCAGTCCCATCTGTGCGGTGGACACGTCCAACCGGTCCCGGATGGCGGGCGTGCGCGTCACCCACGACGACATGGCGATTCCGGCCAGCAGGAAGAGCAGGAACAGCGCGTGACGGCGCCGGCGCACGGCCTGGTCCATGAGAATGCTTCTCCGTGAGGTAGGACAGATGGCGACCGGGCAGAGGATGCGCTTCGTCCCGGGGCTGAAGCAGCTGCTACGAGGGGGATCCGCCGGAGCGCTCCGACGGCGGCTCCAGTCGCGTGTAGGCGTGCACGCGGCTTTCCAGCCCCTGCGGGTTGGGGCCGTAGACGGCGAGCATACGAGCGTATTCCGGTGCCCAGTAACGCCCGACGCTCCCGGCCGGGACCTGGATCACGTCGCCCGTGACCGCCTCGACGGTCTCTCCGTCGCACGCGACGAACAGGCGGCCTTCCAGGACGTAGTTGAACTCGTCGTGCGGATGCTCGTCCGTCCATGACTCGCCCCGCAGTTCCCACTCCATGAGGGCGACTCCCGGTCGGCGGCCCTCACCCGGCGGCACGAAGGCGTGGCCTCCGGGCCATTGCTCCTTCCGGCGGGCGAGAGGTCCGGAGGGGTATTTCCGCGGCGTCATCGTCTGTCCCCTTCCTCTTGGCGAAGGCCGGCCCTCAGTCCTTCGCGACTTCCAGCAGAGCGAGGGTCGCGGTGTGGGCTTTCTCGACCAGCGCCGCGAGCGAGCGCGGCCTGCCGTCCCACATGGCCCAGCGGTTCGCGCCTTCGAGGACCGTCATGACGAGCTTGACCTGCTGGACCGAAGGGCCGAAGCCCATGTCCTCGGCCGCGGCGCGGAAGAGCGCCTCGTACAGATCGACCCAGGCGTCGACTTCCTGACGGAGTTTCGCCGGGAGGAAGTGGACGACCTGGTCGGTCGCGACCAGCAGGTCCCAGAGGTTGCTTTCGGGAAGCTGGATCTGCCGGGTCAGGTGGACATGCACCATCCGGCGCCAGCCCTCCCTGGGGTCGGAGACACCACGCACCTCGTCGAGTACGGCGACGCCGAACTTGTAGAAGTGCCAGCGGAGGGACTCGGCGACGATCTCGTCGCGGCCGTCCGGGAAGTGGTTGTACAGGCTCGGGGCCTTGATCGCCATCTCCTTGGCGATCATGCGCATGGTGACCGAGTTGAACCCGTTCTCGGTGGCCAGCCGGAGGAACGCCTCGAGGATCGCCCGCCGGGACGCGCTCTGGCTGCTCCAGTCGAGCTTGCCCAGGTGCTGGCCGAACTCCTCGACAGCGCCGGGCCACCGTTCGTTGCCCACCGAATCCTCCTTCGCCGACGTCCAAGACCCGAGGGTGTCCGGCCTCGACCGTGCGTGCGGTCGAGGCCGGCACAGCGATGCGTGACGTCGGAAACTACCTTACGTTAGTCAGGCTCAACCAGTCTTGCCTCTTCACGCTCCGTCGACTCGTCCGCCGGAGAGCGACCTGTTCAAGTAGCGAAACTACCTTACGTTAGTTAGTCTGAGGCATGCCGATCCCAGCACAGCCTGATGACCTCGCCGCCGCTCTCCGCGTGGCTGGAGTCGAGTTCGACGACTCGTCGGTGACACGAGCGCTGTACTCCTCCGACGCGAGCTTGTACCGCGTCGTGCCGTCCGCGGTCGTGAAGGCGCGGAACGCCGAGGACGTGATCGCCGCTCATGGGGTGGCGCGTGAGTTGCGGGTTCCGGTCACGATGCGCGGTGCGGGTACGAGCATCGCCGGCAACGCGGTCGGAAGCGGCATCGTCATCGACACCCGCCGGTTCAACCGGATACTCGACATCGACCGGGACGGGCGTACGGCACGCGTGGAACCCGGCGTGGTCCACGCGGACCTGCAGCGCGCGGCGGCGCCGCACGGACTGCGGTTCGGGCCGGATCCGTCCTCGCACAGCCGCTGCACGGTCGGCGGAATGATAGGGAACAACGCCTGCGGGTCGCGGGCGCTGGGCTACGGACGGACGGTGGACAACGTCGAGTCGCTGCGCGTGCTCTACGGCAACGGCGAACTGGCCCTTGAACAGGGCGGTCGGGCCGGCGGCGTCACCGCGGCGCGGCTGGCGGCCGTCGGGGACACGAACCTGGCCCATCTGCGGACCGAGTTCGGCCGCTTCGGCCGCCAGATCAGCGGCTACAGCCTTGAACACCTGCTGCCTGAGCGGCGCCGTGTCGACCGGTTCCTCGTCGGCAGCGAGGGATCCCTCGCCACGGTCCTCGAGGCGACGGTCCGGCTCGTCGACGACCGAGTCGATCGCAGGATGCTGGTGCTCGGATACCCGACGATGGCCGACGCGGCCGATGCCGTCCCGGCGCTGCTCGCCGCGGCACCGGGGCGTCTCGTCGCGTGCGAGGGCATGGACTCACGCATCGTCGGTCTGGTGCGCGCGAAGGGCTCACCCGTCCCCGACCTGCCACGGGGAAGTGGCTGGCTGTTCGCGGAGGTCGCGGGCGAGGACGCGGTGCGACGGCTCGTCACCGCCGGCGCCGCACTGGACACCAAGCTCGTGGACGACCCGCGTGAGGCGGCTGCCCTGTGGCGTATCCGTGAGGACGGCGCCGGGCTCGCGGGCAGGTCGCTGCCGACACCGGCGTACGGAGGATGGGAGGACGCCGCCGTCCCGCCCGAGAACCTGGGCGCATGGCTGCGCGACTTCGAGGAACTGCTGCGGGTGCACGGCCTTCAGGGCATTCCGTACGGCCATTTCGGCGACGGCTGCATCCACTGCCGCATCGACTTCCCCTTCAGGCCCGGCGACCCCGCTTCGGCCGGGGTGTTCCGCGAATTCATGACCGCCTGTGCGACACGGCTGCGCGACTACCGCGGCACCCTGTCGGGAGAGCACGGTGACGGCCGGGTCCGCGGCGAGCTGCTGCCGCTCATGTACGACGAGGCCTCCCTCGCCCTGTTCCGGCAGGTCAAGGCGGTCTGCGACCCCGACGGCATCCTCAACCCGGGCATCATCGCCGACCCGGTTCCGATCACCGACGACCTGCGCCCGGTACGCCCTCAGGCACCGGTGCGCACCGGTCTGCGCCTGGTGCACGACGCCGGAGACCTCGGTGCCGCAGTGCACCGTTGCACAGGTGTCGGGAAGTGCGTGGCGCCGAAGACCGCCGGAGTGATGTGCCCGTCCTATCTCGCCACCAAGGACGAGCGCGACTCGACCCGCGGC
Source organism: Streptomyces graminofaciens (assembly GCF_030294945.1). Lineage (NCBI taxonomy): Bacteria > Bacillati > Actinomycetota > Actinomycetes > Kitasatosporales > Streptomycetaceae > Streptomyces > Streptomyces graminofaciens. The sequence continues at coordinate 284,843 of NZ_AP018448.1, forward strand.
CGTGCCCGGGTGCTGCAGGAAGCGCTCGACGGCGGGTTGCTGCGCGGCGGTCTGAACGACCCGGCCGTGGCGGAGGCACTCGACCTGTGCCTGGCCTGCAAGGGATGTTCGAGCGACTGCCCCAGCGGCGTCGACATGGCCACCTACAAGAGTGAGGTGCTGCACCAACGGCACGACGTCACCGGGATGAGGCGGCCGAGGTCGCACGTGTTCCTCGGGCAGCTCCCCAGGTGGGCCCGACTCACCGCGCCGCTGGCGCCGCTGACCAACCTGCTGCTGCGCGTCAAGCCGCTCGCCGGCCTGGCCAAGTGGGTCGCCGGGGTCGACCACCGGCGGTCCCTGCCGCGGTTCGCCTCTCCCACGCTGCGGCGGGCGACGGACACCTCCCGGGTGGCGGAGGCGCCGGCCGACGTGCTGATCTGGGCCGACTCCTTCACCGACCACTTCTTCCCGGAGTCCGGCCTGGCGGCGATCCGGTTCCTCGAGTCACACGGCCTCGTGGTCCGCGTCATCCAGGAGGACGCCTGCTGCGGCCTGACCTGGATCACGACCGGCCAGCTCGACCGCGCGCGGACCCTCGTCGCGCGGACCGTGCGGACGCTCGCGCACCACGTCCGCAGCGGGATCCCGGTGATGGCGCTGGAACCGTCCTGCCTCGCCACACTGCGCAGCGACGCGCGGGAGCTGTGCGACGCCGAGGAGACCGACGTGGTGGCGTCGGGGGTGCTGAGTTTCGCCGAGCTCGTCGAGCGCCTCGACCTGCCGCTGCCCGACCTGACCGGTGTGGAGGTCGTCGCGCAGCCGCACTGCCACCACAGCGCGGTCATCGGCTGGGACACCGACCAGCGTCTGCTGGAGAGGGCCGGCGCGACCGTCACCAAGGTGCCGGGGTGCTGCGGCCTGGCCGGCAACTTCGGTGTGGAGAAGGGGCACTACGAGGTCAGCGTCGCGGTCGCCGAGACGCACCTCCTCCCGGCGGTGCGAGCCCACTCGGACGCGGTGGTTCTGGCGGACGGCATGTCCTGTCGTGTCCAGCTCGGTGATCTGGCCGGGGTGTCGACCCGGCATCTGGCCGAGCTGTTCGCGTCGCGCGTCTGAGACCCGGACGGCGGCCGTTCGCGCCGCCGTCCGCAACGACCGACAGGTCTTGACGGAAACGTCTGCGGAGCCGGCCCCCGGGCCGGCTCCGCAGACGTGAGAGAGAAAGTTCAGATGACCTGATTGTTCAGGATGCCGATCTTCTCCAGACGCACCTCGACCTTGTCACCGGGACGCAGCCACAGGGGCGGATTCCGCTTCGCGCCGATGCCCTCGGGGGTACCGGTGGCGATGACGTCGCCGGGGCTGAGGGTGAGGAACTGGCTGACGTAGGAGATGATCCTGGCGATCGGGAAGATCATGTACTTCGTGTTGGATCCCTGGACCCGGCTGCCGTTGACGAACGTCTCGATGTCCAGGCTCTGTGGGTCGCCGATCTCGTCCAGCGTGACGATCGCCGGGCCGAACGGAGTGGCCCGGTCCACGGCCTTGCCCGCGAGCCACTGAGTGCCGCGGTACTGCAGGTCGCGGGCGGTGATGTCGTTGAGAACCGACAGACCGGCCACGTACGACAGCGCGTCGCTCTCGTCGACGCGGCTGCACTCTCTGCCGATGACGACGGCGAGTTCACCCTCGAAGTCGAGGTTGTCGGTCACGTCGGACCGGTCGATGGTGTCGTAAGGGCCGATGAGGCTGCTGGCGAACTTGGCGAACAGGTCGGGGTGGGTGGGCATGGCACGGCCGGTCTCACCAACGTGGTCGGAGTAGTTCAGGCCGACGCAGAGCACCTTGAGCGGGTCGGTGACCGGCGGGCCGAGGCGCACCGTGGCGACGCCGCCGACGGACTCCGCGGTGCCGTCGGCGAGGAGCGGCCCGAGGGCTGCGGCGATCGTCGGCAGTTGGCCGCCGTGCTGTCGGAGAAAGGCGCGGACGGACGGCAGGTCGCGAGAGATCAGGCCGGCGGCGTGCAGCGCGCTGTTGAGGCTGAACACCTGGTCGTCGTGGAGGAGGCCCGGCTGCCAGCCGGCACCGGAGTCGTAGGAGACGAGTTTCACGTCAGGTCCTTCGGGTGGGAGTCGTAGGGGTGTGCCGTCGACGGATGCGCCCTGCCCGCGGGGAGGTCGACGGGCAGGGCGCGGCGTGAGGACCGGAGCCGTCAGGAGAGGCGGACGGTCTTCTTGTTGGCGAACTCGTCGAGGCCGAGGCGGCCGAGCTCGCGGCCGATACCGGACGCCTTGACGCCGCCGAACGGCATGTCGGGCTGGCTGCGGACGAGGGTGTTGAGACCGACCATGCCGACCTCCAGCCGCTCGGCGATGTCGGCGGCGAGGTCCTCGTCGCGGGTGAAGACGGCCGAACCGAGCCCGAACCGGGAGTCGTTCGCCAGCGCGACGGCCTCCTCGACGGAGTCGACCTTGTACAGGACCGCGACGGGACCGAAGAGCTCCTCGCCGTAGGCGCGCATGTCCGGGGTGACGTCCGTCAGGACGGTGGCCGGATAGAAGGCGCCGGGGCCGTCGGGGACCACGCCGCCGAGGTGCAGCCCGGCGCCCTTGGCCACGGCGTCCTCGACCTGCTCGGCGATCTCCTGCCGGCCGGACTCGGACGCCATCGGGCCGATGCGGGTCTCCGGGTTCAGCGGATCGCCGGTGTTCCACTGCCGTGCGCGGGCGACGAATCCCTCGAGGAACCGGTCGTAGACGTCGCTGTGGACGATCATCCGCTTGGAGGACGTGCAGGACTGGCCGGCGTTGCTGAACCGGCCCGTCGCGGCCAGGTCGAGCGCGAGGTCGAGGTCGGCGTCGGGCAGGACGATGAACGGGTCCGAGCCGCCGAGTTCGAGGACGCACTTCTTGAGATGCCGGCCGGCCTGGGTGGCGACGATCCGGCCGGCCTCCTCCGAGCCGGTCAGCGAGACGCCCCGCAGACGGTCGTCGGCGATGAGGTCGCCGATCTGCGAGGACGACACGATGAGGTTCTCGTAGACGCCCTTCGGGGTGTTCGCGTCGGCGACGACGGCGTCGATGAGGAGCGCCGTGCGGGTGCAGGAGCGGGCGTGCTTGAGGAGGACCGTGTTCCCGACCAGCAGGTTGGGGGCGACGAAGCGCGCCACCTGGTACAGCGGGAAGTTCCACGGCATGATCCCGAGCACCGGGCCCGTGGGGGCCGTACGGACGACGGCCCGTCCGCCGGCCTTGATCTCGATGACCTCGTCGGCCAGCAGTTGGGCGCCCGCGCGGGCGTAGTAGTCGTAGATCGACGCCGAGAGGGCGACCTCGCCCTCGGCCTGCGCGAGCGGCTTGCCCATCTCGGTCGCCATGGCCTCGGCGAGTTCGGCGCTTCGCTCGCGGTGGAGTTCTGCGATGCGGGCCAGGACGGCGACCCGGTCGTCGACGCCGGAGCGGGCCCAGTCGCGGTAGGCGTCGGTGGCGCGGGTGAGCGCCGCGGTGACCTCGGTGTCGGTCATCATCGTGTACTCGGCGAGCACCTCGCCGTTCAGCGGTGAGATGGTCTTGTACGTGTGCATGGCTTGCTTCTCCAAACCGCTTGTGGGGGTGGCTGGTCAGACCACGGACGGGACGCGGACCTCGTAGCTGGGGTATCCCTGGGCTGCTTCGGCCTCGGAGATGGCGATGAACTTGTTGAGGCCGCCGACGTAGAAGTTGGCGGTGCGGGCCTTTCGCTTTCCGGGGATGTTGTTGCCGAAGATCCAGGAACCGGTCTCCAGGAACAGGGAGCCCTTGAGCTCGTCGAGGCAGGTCTGGAGCCAGTTCTCCTCGGCCTCCTCGCGCAGCCGGATGGAGGCGCCGGGAGTGTCCTTGATGCTCTGGACAGCCTGGGCGATCCACTTGGCCTGAACGCCGATGGCGGAGGGGTTGTTGACGAACGGGCCGTTCGGGCCGAGGACCATGAACAGGTTCGGGAAGCCGGACACGGTCATGCCCATGTGGGTGCGGGGCGCGTCGGCCCAGTGCTCCTTGAGGCTCTTTCCGCCGATGCCGCGGACGTCCATGTTCCGGTAGCTGCCCTCGACGGCGTCGAACCCGGTGGCCAGGACCAGGACGTCGAGCTCGTGGTGGACGCCGTCCTCGGTGACGATGCCGCCCGCCTCGAACTCCCGGATGGGGTTCTCCCTGGTGCTGACAAGGGTGACGTTGGGCTGGTTGAAGATCTCGAAGTAACCGGAGTCGCAGATGGGGCGACGGGCGAACAGCTCGGTCGGGGTGAGCCTGCGCGCCGTCTCCGGGTCCTGGACGATCTCCCTGATCTTCCGCTTGATGAAGTCGGCGGCGAGCTCGTTGGCGGCGCGGTCGCTGGTGACGTCGCAGAAGGTCTCGTTGGCGAAGGTGTAGTTGCCGCCCTTGCGCCAGGCCCACTCGAAGATGGCCTCGCGCTCCTCCGCCGAGACGCTCCAGATGCTGCGCTTGGTCTCGTCGATGCCGAAGCCGATCTTGGAGGTGCGGAACTCCTCCCAGCGGTCCTCACACGTGGCCTTGAACTGCTCCAGCTCCGCTTCGGACCACTCACGGTTGCCGGCCGGGACGGTGTACTGGGCGGTGCGCTGGAACGAGGTCAGGTGGGCCACGGTCTTGGCGGCCTCGGTCATGAACTGGATGCCGGTGGAGCCGTTGCCGATGACACCGATGCGCAGACCGGCGATGTCGAGGTCCTCGGGCCAGGCGGCGGTGTGGACGATGCGGCCCTCGAACCGGTCGATGCCGGGGAAGTCGGGGATGTTGATCTGGGAGAGCAGGCCGGCCGCGGTGATCAGGAAGCGGGCACGGAACTCGCCCTTGTCGGTGACGACGTGCCAGTGGGCGTTCGCCTCGTCGAAGGCCGCGCTGACCAGGGTGGTTTCGAGCTGGATACGGGAGCGCAGGTTCCAGAAGTCGACGGCGTCCTCGACGTACTGGCGGATCTGAGGACCTGGGACGTAGCGGGTGCGCCAGTCGGTCTGCTGGAAGAGTTCCTTGTCGTAGGGCAGCTGGTACATGAAGCTCTGTGTGTCGGAAAGGGCACCCGGGTAACGGTTCCAGTACCAAGTTCCCCCGACCTTCGGCGCCTTGTCGATCGCGATCGCGTCGAGGCCGGCGTCGGCGGTGAGCGTGCGCAGGGCCATGACACCGCCCATGCCGGTTCCGACGACGAGCGCGTCGATCTCGCGCACGCTTTCTTCGCTGCCCATGGATGCTCCTTTGCGGGATTTCGCGCACAAAAAAAGACTCGACCGGCGGGGTGAGTACCGCATTGATCTGCACGGCCCGTTGGTTTCCCCGATATCGCCGGGGAGGGTCGAGTACGATTTCGACAACGCGACGTTACTTCTCGGAAATGTTCAGCACCAGACGGAATTGATGCGAAGGCCACCGGAGATTGTTTCCGGAACTGGAATAATCGGTGCGGCCAAGAGGCGGTTCAGGCGGCGACCGTCGGCCGGTCCTGGTGCAGACAGCGGCGCAGGTGGCCGAGCGCGGCCGCGACGGGCGGGGTGACCGCCCCGGATCGCCACGCCGCACGCAGGTGCACATCGGGCACGAGTTCGCATTCGCGTTGGGCGAGCGGAACGAAGACGATGTTGGGGTTGGTCGTCGACCGGGCGACGGATCGCAGGGCGAGGTGGCAGCCGACCTCGGCTCCGACCAGCGCCAGACAGGAGGGGGTGTCGGGGGCGAACTGGACGTTGTTGACACCGCCGGCGCCGTGGGCGTAGCCGAGGCGCCAGAGCCGGTCGGTGGTGACCGAGCCGGTGGTGTAGGGCAGGGAGACGAACGGCTCGGCGGCCACGTCCCGGAAACCGACGACCTGGGCACCGGCGAGCCGGTGGGTCCGGGGTACCGCGACAACGAGGGAGTCGCTGATGAGGACCTCGCTGTCGAGGCCGGGCGGCAGGTTGTCGAAGCGGCCGAGGCCGACGTCCACCTCCCCGTCCAGCAGGCGGCGGATCGTCGGCCTGGACACGGCCTGCGAGGTCAGATCAAGGCGGATGCCGGAGTGCTCCGCGCGCATGCCCCGGGAGAGCGCGGCCACCAGGGGATGCGCAGCAACACCGCAGAACTCGACACGGACGGTGCCGGACTCGCCGGAGACTGCGGCACTGACGGCGGACTCGGCGCAGGACACCGCCTCCAGTACGGCGCGAGCGGGCTGGACGAGGGCCTGGCCGGCCGGCGTGAGGGAGACCGAACGGGTGTTCCGCTCGAACAGGCGGGCGCCGAGGTCTCCCTCGAGGGCCTGGATGGTGCGACTGAGGGGCGCCTGGGCCATGAAGAGCTGCTCCGCGGCGCGGCCGAAGTGCAGGTGTTCGGCGACCGCGAGGAAAGCCTGAAGTTGTCGCACGTTCACGGTCGTACACCTCCGGTTGCGATGCTCGACACCTACCCTAGGCTTACGACCGTTAGTTCGCTAGAGTTCGAAAGGACCCGGTTGCGGAACACCGCACCAGCGATCTTGAGGGATCCCGCGCCCACGGCTTGAGCCTCGCGGAGACTGATCCGGTTTCGACAACACACTGTTCCCAATCGAGTCCTATTCCGAACCCGTACGGGCGGAGTCGTTGACGCATCATTCGGCCGTCCTTACGTTTCATTTCACTTTCTACACGAACACGTTTAGGCGCCCTGAGATCACGGCTGCCGAACACCTTCGCCCTGATCCGAGAGGGTTGAAATGTCACTTGCAAGCAGCACCGAAATACCGGCCCGCACCCCCGCTCATGCCGGTGGTCTGCTCCTTGTCGGTCCTCAGCAGTACCCGGGCCTGGAGCGGGAGCGGGCACTGGCCGAGGAGTTCGGGCTGGAGTTCGTGGTGGCGCCGGACCGGCAGGCGTTCCGTGCGTCGATCCCGGAAGCGACCGTGGTGATGGTGACCCCGTACGCGCCCGTGGAGGCACAGGACTTCGCCGCGATGAAGAAGTGCATCGCCGTGGTGAGGTACGGCATCGGCTACGACAACATCGACGTGGCGGCCGCCCGGACGAAGGGCGTCCCTGTCGCCATCGTGCCGGGTGCCGCAACCGAGGAGGTCGCGTCGCACGCCCTCACCATGGGGCTGTTGCTGGCGCGGCGCATCCCCGCGGGCCAGTCGGCCATCGCGGCCGGCCAGTGGGCAGGCAACGTCGGGATGGACACGCCACGGTTCTCCCAGCTGGACGTCGCGGTCGTGGGCATGGGCCGGATCGGCCGCCAGGTCGCCCGGTGGTACGCGGCCCTGGGCACGAACGTCCGCGGCTACGACCCGTTCGCGACCTTCGACTCGGTACCGGCCGCGCCGCTGAGGGAGCTGCTCGAGCAGTCCGACGTGGTGTCGTTGCACCTGCCGTTGTCGGCCGAGACCCGAAACCTGGTGTCGACCGAGGTCATCCGCCGTATGCGGCCGCGCTCGGTCCTCGTCAACGTATCCCGCGGCGGGCTCGTCGACGAGGCCGCGCTGGCGGACGCGCTGCGCTCCGGCCACCTGGCAGGCGCGGGTCTGGACACCTTCACGACCGAGCCGCTGCCGGCGGACCACGTACTGCGCGGCGTGCCGAACCTGGTCATGACCCCGCACGTCGCGTGGCGGTCCGACCTGGCGATGGACGCGCTCCAGGAGGCCGTCGTACTGCGCGCCCGACAGGCGCTGACGGGCCGGCCGCTGTCGGACCTGGTGACCTGACCGGACCGGGGTCCCACCCCGACAGCGTCACCACACACCAGAACGTCTGCGCGGGCATGGTGCCGGCGCAGCGAGGTCCACGAGGTGATCACGTACCTGAACAGGACGGCATCACACGGGGACGCGACACGAACACCCCACCGGCCCCGCGGTAGCTCGGGTGGGCCCCACCAGGAAGAGAAACTCATGGCAAGACACGAGCAGGTCCCCACCGTGAGTGGTGAAAGACGAATGGCTGAAGTCGTGGAGGAGCCGCGGCGTCTGCAGGGCAACATGGGCGTCGGTGAGCTCGCCATGAGCGTGCTCGCGTTCTCCGCACCCCTGACCACGGTGGCGGGCTTCATCCCGGTGCTGCTGATGTTCGGCGGCAAGACGGGGCCGGCGATCTACATCGTGGCGACGGTCATACTCATGGTCTTCTGTGTCGGCTTCACCCTCATGGGCCGCACCGTTCCGAACCCGGGCGGCTTCTACGCCTTCGTGACCCAGGGTCTCGGACGCCCGGCCGGACTGGGCGGCGCGTTCCTGGCGACGTTCGGCTACTTCATGATCGGGTTCTTCGCCCCGCCGTTCTTCGCCATCACCGTCCAGAGCTACGTGGAGAAGAACCTCCACGGTCCGCACATCTCGTGGGGCTGGTACGCGCTGGCGATCGTCGCGGTGACCACCGCGCTGGCCTACCGGCGCATCGACCTCTCCGCGAAGGTGCTGACCGCGGTGATGGTGCTCGAAGTGATCGTCGTGATCGTCTTCGACATCGCGTCGTTCGTCCATGGAGCCCCGTCCGGCACCGGGGGTGCCGCCCTGAGCCTGCCGTGGGTCACCGACCCCAACATCGGTCTCGCGCTCCTGTTCGTGGTCGGCAACTTCTTCGGGTTCGAGGCGACCGTCATCTTCCGCGAGGAGGTGAAGGACCCCGACAAGACCATCCCTCGGGCCACCTACCTGTCCGTGGCGGGCATCGGCGTCTTCTACGCCCTGGCCGCGTGGGCCTACATCGCCTACACAGGCGCGAACAAGGCGCAGGCGGCCGCGACGGCCAACACCGGCGGGATGTTCACCGACGCGCTGACCGTACTGGTCGGCAAGACCGTGGTCGACATCGTCACCATTCTGCTGCTGACCTCGATCCTGGCGTCGATGCTGTCCATCCACAACGTCACAGCGCGCTACATGTACTCCCTCGGTACCGACGGTGTGTTGCCGACGGCCCTGGGCAAGGTGCACCCCAAGCACGGGTCGCCGTACGTGTCGGCGTCCATCATCGGCGCACTGTGGGCCGTCGGTGTGGTCCTCTTCGTGGCGCTGGGCACCGACCCGAACGTGCTGTACGCCCGGGCGTCCGGCATCGGTTCCTTCGCGATCGTGCTGCTCCTGTTCGCGGCGAGCGTGGCGGTGTTCGTCTACTTCCGCCGCAACCCGTCACAGGAACCCGCGTGGAAGACCGCCGCCTCACCGCTCCTGGCGGCCATCGGGATCGGTGTGGTGGCGTATCTCGCGGTGACGAACTACGCGGATCTGCTCGGTGGTTCGGGCTTCGTCACGTCGTTCTTCCTGGTCTTCACCTTCGCGCTGTTCCCGATCGGGCTGTGCGTCGCGCGAGTCCTGCGGGGCCGGCGTCCCGAGGTGTACCAGCGCATCGGTCGCCAGGAGCTGTGACTTCGTGTTACCTGCGACCACAACGGTAGGTAGTTCGACTGCACGACCAGGGAGGGCCGGAACACCGTCCGGCGCCGCTGCCGACCGGGGCGGGATGCACCGACGTTCTACGTCGAGGACATCCACGGGCTCGGGCACCAGCGGCGCCGGACGGCGTCGACGTTCCTGACCCGGCATCGATTCCGGATCGGGATTCCTTTCCACCCACTGTACTAACGATCGTTAGTTAGTTAGCGTTCATCCCGTCTTCGCATTCCTTCGCGGTAACCGAGGTAGCCATGAGAACTCCGGCAGAGACAGCCCCGAACCGACCGGCCGCCGCCGTCGACAACGGGCTTCCGCTCCAGGTCGCGGTCATCGGCGCCGGCCCCAGCGGGTGCTACGCGGCCCAGGCTCTGCGCAAGGGACAGCCGGACATCGAGATCGCGGTCTTCGACGCGCTGCCGACGCCGTTCGGACTGGTCCGGTACGGCATCGCGCCGGACCACCAGGGCGCCAAGGCGGTGTCGCGCCAGTTCGAGCGGCTCTTCGGGCAGCCAGGTGTGGAGTTCGTCGGCAACGTGTCCGTGGGGACCGACGTGAGCCTCGAAGCGCTCCTGGAGAACTTCCACGCCGTCGTGCTGGCCACCGGGCTGGGGACGGACAGGCGACTGGGCATCGACCAGGATCCGGACGCTCGCGTCATCGGCGCCGGTGACCTGATCCGGTTGCTGAACTCCGATCCGGACGCCCGCCTGCGTCACCGGCACGGCGGCCCGGAGAGCCTGGGGTCCGAGGTCGTCATCCTCGGTACCGGAAACGTCTCGGCGGATGTCGCACGGCTGCTGTCCAAGTCCGACCTCGACTTCATCGCGTCGGACGTCGACGACGACGCACTGCGCGCAGTGGCGCCGAACCCGGTGCGAACCATCCACATCCTGGGGAGGTGTGAGCCGCATGCGGCGAAGTGGGATGCGTCGATGGTCAAGGAACTCGCCGAGATCGTCGGTGTTCATCTCAGCGTTGACGGCGTACCGCTGCTCGGCGAACCCGCGGCCTCTCCGCGTACGACGGTGAGCGTGCGGTTCCAGCACGTTCCGATCTCTGTTCGGCGGCTCGACGGCCGGGTCCGTGTGACGACACGTCGTGCGGGGGACAGTGCGCTGGTCGACCACCTCGACGCCGACACCGTGATCACGGCGCTCGGCTTCGACCCCTCTCCGGCGCAGTCGGCGCAGTTCGGTGGCGTCGAGGCGTCGAACGTGTTCCGGGTGGGTGGTCCCGCTACCGGCCGACTGGGAAATCTGGCGGAGAACCGGAAGCTCGCCGCAGACGCGGCGAAGGGCGTCCTCGAGTTCCTGCGTGGTCAGGAACCGCTGCACCGTACGGGCCTGGTCGGGCTCCGCGACCGCCTGCCGGCCTCGGTGGTGAGTTTCGAGGCGTGGCAGCGCATAGACGGTGCCGAGGTGCGACGCGCCCGGCCTGACAGGTGCCGAACCAAGTTCACGACCAGGGACGAACTCCTCGCTGCGGCGGCGGGCTCCGGTGCCCTGGTTTCCATCCCGACGGCCACGCCTGAGGCCATCGACACCACAGGAGAAGTGAAATGACTGTCGTCCATGTCCTGTACGGGACCGAGTCGGGCAACGCGGAGATGGTCGCCGACGACATCGCCGCCGCGTTCGGCGACCAGGGGTACGAGACGGTGACCGCGGAACTGACCGATGTCGATGTGTCCGACCTGGCGGCCATGGAGATCGCGGTGTTCGTGAGTTCCACCTACGGGGAGGGCGGTCTGCCCGAGACGGCGGCGCCGTTCCACGACGCGCTCCTGACGGAGCGCCCGGACCTGTCCGGGGTGCGGTTCGCGGCGTTCGGGCTCGGCGACAGCATCTACGAGACGTTCAACAACGCCATCGAGACCATCCGTGCGGCGCTGCTGGAGCTCGGCGCGGAGCAGATCGGAACCACGGCCAAGCACGACGCCGCGTCGACGACCCCTGCCACGGAGCTCGCCGACGCATGGGCCCGGGAGCTCCTGACCCTGATGCCCGCCTGACTCGGCCTCGGCCTGACCAGACCCGAAGGAGTGACGGAGATGAGCTTGACCATCGAGGAAGCCTCGGCGCTGTTCCCGTGGAACGACGAGAAATTCCGGGCCGACCCGTACCCGGCGTACGAGCGGGCCCGTGCGATCGCGCCCGTGCACCGGACGACGGAGAACACGTACGTGGTGCTGAACCACGCGGACACCACGCACAACGCGAAACTGCCGTGCATGCGCATAGCGGAGCCGCCGTCGTTCGCCACCGTCGGCGAACACCCTCATCCATGGACCGCGTTCGACAACACGGTCCTGTCGAAGGACGCACCGGAGCACACCCGGATGCGGCGGCTGACGAACCGTTGGCTGACACCGAAGATGATCGGCACATGGGCGCGGTTGACGCATGACTTCACCGTCGAGGCGCTCGGCAGGCTCGCCCCGGGCGAGGTGGTGGACGCCCACTTCGACCTGGGCGTGATGCCGACCCATCTGACGATGTGCCGCATCCTCGACATGCCCGTGGGTGACGTGGAGGGGATGTTCTGGGCCCTGTGGGACGCGATGCTCATCAACGCGACCGCACCGGGCGAGGGCATCCACGCGAGGTCGCTGGCCGGGATGAACTTCATGTTTGCCGAGACCGAGCGGTACGTACGGGAGAAGCAGACCGCCGAGGAGCCCGGAAACGGTCTGGTCGACGAGCTGCTCGCGGCCCACGGGCGCGGCGAGCTCACCTGGCGCGAGGTCCTGGAGACCACGGTGCTGCTCTACATGTCGGGCGGCCCGAACCCCGCCTATCTCATCGGTGCCGGCTTCAAGCTGTTCGCCGAACGGCCGGACCTGATGGCCGAGTTCAGGGAGAAGCCGGAGATCCGGGACGCGTTCATCAACGAGCTGGCGCGACTGAACCCGGTCGAACTCATCATCACCCGGTTCCCGAACGAGGACATCGAGATCCAGGGCGTGCACATCCCTGCGGGTTCGTGCATCAAGTACCCGATCGGGGCCGCGAACCGGGACCCGGCGATCTTCGAGAACCCCAACGAGTTCGACCACAACCGGCCACCGGAGGCGAGCCGGAACCTGACGTTCGGGCTCGGTACCCACGCGTGTGCCGGGCAGTTGCTGGCGCGGGCCGAAACCAGCGTGATCCTCGGCCTCATCGCCGAGCGGTACTCCTCGGTCGAGCTCGCCGGCGATCCGCTGGAGGTCCGCACCGACCGTCTGGTCGCGTTCGACAAGCTGCCTGTCCGGCTCTCCTGAGCCGGACTGTCGGTCCCGTACCGACAAGGCGGGCACGGGACCGACGAGCGGTACGGGGGGCCTGGAGTCAGTCGGTCGCCATCGTGGCCGCCATCGTGGCCGGCATGGCGGCCGGCATGGCGGCCGGGTACCGGCTTCCCGCGGAACCCTGGGGAAGGATCTGCTTGATCTGCTCGAGGTCGGCGTCCGTGAGTTCGACGTCGGCCGCGGCGATGTTCTCCGCCAGGCGGTCGGCGTTGCGGGTGCCGGGGATCGGGACCACGTCGTCGCCCTGGGCGAGCAGCCACGCCAGCGCGAGCTGGGCAGAGGTGAGGCCCTTGGCGGCGGCGAGCTTCTTGAGCTGCTCGGTGGCGCCCAGGTTGTACGTGTGGTTCTCGCCCTGCCAGCGCTCGTCCCAGCTGCGCATGTCGTCCGCCGGGTACTCGGCGGCCGGCTTGACCACGCCGGTCAGGAATCCGCGGCCCAGCGGGGAGTAGGGCACGTGGCCGATGCCCAGCTCCCGCAGGACCGGCAGGGTCTTCTCCCCCACCTCCCGTTCGAAGAGCGAGTACTCGGACTGCAGAGCCGTGACCGGGGTGACGGCGTGGGCGCGGCGGATGTACTGCGGGCCGACGTTGCTGAGGGCCGCCTCTTCGATCACTTCATCATCGCCCACCCCGACCACCACCGGCTGATCACCTGGGGGCGCCTCGAACTCGCCGGTACCGCCGCTCCGTCCGGCGCCGGCCCGGTTCTGGAGACCGTCGCCCGCAAGATCGACCAGTTGCGCGAGGCGCAGCGGGTTGGACAGCTCGATCCTGCCTGGGACCCGGTCGATGTCCTCGCCCTGGTCAACCAGATCGCCACGACGTGGGCGGCTCAGACCGAGATCGGCGCCGTCGCCGCAGAACAGGCCGCGGACCCGTCCCTTGCCGCTCGCCGCGCCGCCCTGGTCACCGCCGTCGAACGTCTCTTCCCCCGTGTGACGCGGTGAGCCGGCCGACCGGCACGTGTCCGCCCACGACGGCGTGCGCAGCGACACAACCGCACCGCACGCACGTGCCACCACCGCGACAACGCCACGGCGGGTTCCGGCGCCGTTGAAGGCGGCGGCGTCGGAACCCGCCGTGGCCGCTTCCGTACTCGTCCGACCGCGTCGAACGAGCGGGCCGGATCAAGCCGTGGTGCACCATGTCGGCCCGGAAGAGCCCGCCGCTTCGAACGGCCGCTCCCAGAACAGCGGCGTTCCCTCGACGTCGACGGGGAACGCGAGCCGTTTCACCGGACGGCCGTCACCGCTGACGTGGACGCGGTCCTCGTAGGGCCCGTCGAGCGGCAGCCGGATCTCCGGTTCCTCGGCGACGTGGCCCGCGCCGACCAGCATCGCCGCGGTCCGGGCGAGTGAGAGCCGGGAGACCGAGCCTTCGCCCGTGGTCACCCTCCGCGTCAGTCCCCGGATCGCGGCTGCGGCGATCTGGTATCCGGTGGCGAAATCGAGTGCCTCGACGGGCAGGTGACGGGGCCGGTCGGCGTCGACCAGCCGGCCGAGCGCGTTGATCGGTGTCCTGTGCTCCGCGTCGGCGAGCGCCCAGGCCGTCGTCGCGTCGGCGAGACCGCTGCTGTACTGCACGAGGGTGTCGAAGCCTCTGCGGTCCTTCCAGGGACCTGTCCAGCCGTACGCGTTGAGCGCCACTTCCACCAGGCCGGGCCGTACGGCGGCCCGGACCTCGGGGGCGACGAGGCTGTCCAGTCCCCCGGGGCGATACCCGTGGACGAGCACGTCCGCCTCGGACAGCAGTTGGAGGAATCGCTCCCGTCCGTCCGCGGTCCGCAGGTCGAGGAGCGCCCACCGCTTGCCCAGCATGATGTCGCTGCCCCGCCCGAGGACGCCGCTGCTCTCGTCCGAGCCGGGACGGTCGACTCGCAGCACTTCGGCGCCGCAGGCCGCCAGGAACCAGATCGAACCAACCACTGGCGAGAATCCGGTCCACTCGAACAGCCGGTCCCCCGCCGCCAGCCGTGGCGACGAGGTCCCTGAGGGCCAGGCCCGCGGCGGCGAACGACGCCGCGGCCAGGTCGGTGACCGCGAAGGCGGACCGCAACGCGCCGTGGGAGGAAGGGCGCGGCCGGGTCGGCGGCCGGCTTCCGGTCCCGGCGTGGGGCGGCGGCCGGTGTCCGGGAGGGTGGCGGGTCGGTGGGGGCCCAGCGGGTGGTGTAGAGGTGATAGCCGGGTTCCTCGCCGCGTTCGGTGCGGGCCTCGGTGATGTCGGTGCAGTGCGTGGCGAGCGCTTCGTTCACGATCGTCTCGTCCAGGCCCATCTCGCGGCGGCGGCCGCGCTGGACGAGGGCGAGGTGGCGGCGAGTTTCGGCGAGCAGGTGGCGGCGGTGGAAGTGGCCGCTGCTGTTCATCACGAACACGCTGGCGGTGACCGCGACGGCCGCCAGGCCGACGTCGACCACGGCCGCGACCCGGGCCCGGATCACGGCAGCCGCGGCGCGGGCGCGCTCGAGGAGGGAGTCGATGAGGCCGACGGCGTCGGCGAGGAACGCGCGTGCACTCCTGTGCCAGTCCTCGCGCAGCTGCGTAAGGGAGCGGGGCCGCGGCTTCGCGGGGCGGGTCTTGCGGGCGGCTATCCGGTTCAGCTTCGCCCGTGCCCGCTCGGAGACCTCAGGTGCGAACTTGAGGTTGCCGTCGTCGTCGGTGGCGGTGACGTACTCGTGCTCCAGCTCTGCCAGGCAGGCGGCGATCTGCGCGCTGCGGCGGGAGGTCCAGCGGATCAGCTCGTGCGGGACGCCGGCGACTTCCATGACCGGACGGCGGCCTCGCGTGATGGTGCGGGGCTCGGAGGCCAGCCCCAGCGCCTCGCACGCCTCCATCATCACGACCTCGTTGTAGAGCGCGGAGGCGGCGACGACCGACTCCAGCAGCGCCGTGGAGTGCACCGCTGTAGGGTCTCGCCGCTCGTGACATGTCGATCTCGCGTGACCTGGGCGTTCTTGGCTGTCTCACGGCCTTGTCACCCATGATCAGTCTCAAATCCGTGGCATTTCCTCGCGAGGGCGAGGTCGAGATCAGGCGGCTTGTCCGAGTCGGCCGAGTACACCACGCTGAGCCCCGAGCACGAGGACTACATGTGAGCTCAGATCGCGCACCGATGAGTTTCCCGCGCCGCGCCGGTCTGTACGCGTGAGAACCGACTCACGGAAGGCTGGCGCCATGCGGAAACTGATCTACGGCATGAACCTGAGCCTGGACGGCTACATCGCCGCGCCCGGCGACGACATCGGCTGGGGCGTGCCGAGCGACGAGCTGTTCCAGTTTTGGTCCGACCAGTTGCAGGCGACCGACCTGTCGCTGTACGGGCGCAAGCTGTGGCAGACGATGAGCTCCTACTGGCCGACCGGCGACCAGCGGCCCAACGCCACCCCGGCGGAGATCGAGTTCGCGCGCCGCTGGCGGGACATGTCGAAGGTGGTGTTCTCCTCGACGATCGACAAGGTCGACTGGAACACCCGCCTGGTCACCGGCGACGCGGTCGCCGAGATCACCCGGCTCAAGGCCGAGGACGGCGGCCCGATGGACATCGGCGGCGCGACGCTCGCCGGGGCGGCCATGCGGGCCGGGCTGATTGACGAGTACGTGCTGGCCACCGCGCCGGTTCTGGTGGGCGGCGGCACGCCGTTCTTCACCGCGCTGGACAACTGGGTGAACCTGAACCTGGTGGAGACGCGGACGTTTCCCGACGGCGTGGTCCTGACCAGGTACGAGACGAGGCGCTGAGCAGCAGCACCCACGCGCTGTTCTCACGGTGATGTCGTATACGACATCGGTACGACACGGCCCGTGAGATTACGACATCAGCCGCGAGACCCTACATCCAGGGCGTCGGTGTAGTCGTCGGGCGTCCGTTTCGTGATCACGTGAGCTGAAGGAGGGCGAGCGGACGGTTCCCTGCTCACTGACGTACGCCTCGCAGCTGTTGCGTCTGCCAGCTCCGTCAGGTGGAGCGAGCCGACTGTGCTGGGGGATGATCTCCTGCGTGGCTGAAGAGGCAGGTACTGGTGCAGACGACGCTTGTCTATGGGATGAGCGACTGGGCTGGGCGTTCGGACTGATAGCGGATGATCCGGCTGCGAGGACCGCAGCGCTTGCCCATCTGGCTGAGGCACGGAGGCAGGTCGTGGACGCGCTCGGTCGGTTCAACGAGATGTGGCGGCTGACGTGGCCCCTGGGAGCGGACGAGCAGTACTGGGAGCCGGCCTTTCTCAAGGCGCGTCGGAGGTATCAGCAGGCGCAGAGACGTTCGCTGCCTGACGGGCTGTGGGATCGCCCTGCGAACGAGGATCTGGCGACTTGGCCGGGGTTGCCCTATGCGTTGCTCTTCCTGGAGTGGGAAGCGAGATTCCCGCAGGACTGGACGCAGTATGCGAAGGCGTGGGGTACGAAGCAGAGCCTGATCCGGGAGGTGGCCCGTGCTCGCCAGGAGGAGGCGATCAAGGCGAAGCTCACCGACCTGGTCGAGATCGTCGTCTGCCGTGCGTATCGCTGCAAGGACCGCGAGTACGTGCGGGTTGCCCGGGCTGTCGACAGCGCTGACCTGCGCGGCAGGCTCGATCGGGCAGCCGATTCCGACAGTCCGTGGGCCCGGTGCCATGCAGGTTATGTGCTCTGGCTCCTTGACCGCCCTGACCTGCCGAACACCCGTCATGTCTGGCAGACCTGGGTGGCAGGCAAGGCTGCGGCGTTGATGTGACCTGAGGACGATGCCGGGAAGGTCCCGTGATCATGGAGTGCTCTACGCCCTCGTGACCTGCCTGGAAGACCGTGCCTGCCGACGCATCATCCGCGATCCCGCTCGCCCTTGACCAGCTCCGAGAGCATCTCGACGTCGGCGCCGGCGAGGTGCCCGGCCTGCTGGAGCGGCTGACCCAGGTGCCGGACCCGCGCGATCCGCGCGGAGTGCGGCACGCCCTGTCCGTCGTCCTCGCGCTGACCGCGTGCGCGGTGCTGACGGGGGCGACCTCGCTGCTGGCAGTCGGCGAGTGGATCGAGGACGCGCCACCGCAGGTACTTGAGGGACTCGGCGTGTGCCCTGATCCGGTGCTGCCTCGGCGGCTGGTCCCGGCCGAGGCGACGGTCCGCCGGCTGCTGACCCGCATCGACGGAGACGCCCTGGACCGGGCGGTGGGCGGATGGCTTGCCGATCGTCGGCCTGCGAGCGCCGGGCTGCGCGGACTGTCCGTGGACGGCAAGGGCGGGGCGCGGCCGGGCCGGGAACTGTGACGCGCTATACCTGGCGGGACTTGCCAACTGAAGCGCTCATCTCGATCGGGCCGCGATCAAGACACGGCCGTTACCAGCCCGTAAGTCGCGCCGTGCAGGATTTTGCCGCATGTATCCACCTCCCCACCGTCCTGCCACCATCCCGGCCATTCTCGGCGTGGCCGCCCTGCTGCTCACGGGCTGTTCGGGCGGCGACGACAAGTCCGCGCCGCCGTCCCCGTCCCCCGTCGAACGGGACCGCGACCGGGTCCAGCGGGACGACGTCAACGGCGACGGGTACGCCGACATGGTCGTCAACAACTGGGACATGGAACCGAAGGCCGGGGGCGGGTGGCATAACAACCGATTTGTTGTCTTCGCTGCACCCGGCGGTACGGAGCCCGGCTCGGCGGTCCGCCTCACGGGCCGCTACGTCAAGCCCGATCCCTCGCTCACCCCTTATCCGTTCGCCAACGACCAGTCGACGCAGTTCACCGGTGACTTGGACGACGACGGCTACGCCGATGTCGTTGTGCACAATGCGGTGTTGCGCGGCGAGAAGCTGACGTCCGAGCAGCACGTCATCTGGGGCGGCCCCGACGGTCCCGCGGGCGCCACCAAGCTGCCCGCCGACGTCCTGCCGGCCACCGCCGCAGGGGACTTCGACGGCGACGGCGCCCTCGACCTGCTGACCCTCGCCGAGCCGGGCGACGGGTACGACATGAAGCCGCAGCACGCCACCGTCCTGCACGGCCCGATGAACCGCGACGGCGGCGCGCCCCGCAGCGCCTCGACCCTCGACGTGGGCCACGGTGGCTGGGCGTCCATAGCCGACACCGTCGTCGGTGACTTCGACGGCGACGGCCGGGACGATCTGGTGACCAAGGCCGAGTACGACGAGGAGGACGTGCGTTTCGAGGAGGACATGCCGGACGACGTCCTCGACGCCGCGTTCTACCGGGGTACGGCCAAGGGGCTGAAGCCCGCCGGAGACGTACCCGGCATCACCGGGGGCGCCACCCCTGTCGCCGCCGGGGACTTCGACGGCGACGGCCGCGACGACATCCTCGCCCGGCGCGACGACGATGAGCCCATCGCCGTCTACGGCAGCGACAAAGGCCCGGGGCGGGGCAGGCCCGCCTCCGGCGGGCTCGGGCTGCGGATGGGCGTCGCCGTCGCGGTCGGCGACAGCAACGGCGACGGCCGCGACGACATCGCCGCCTATTCCCTGACCAAGGGCCCCCGGGTGGCGGTGCTGCTCGGCGGCAAGGACGGCCTCAGCGCATCCCGTACGTCCCGCAACATCACGATCGACCGATCCGCGATCGGCCTCGACCGCCCCCCACGGGGGTACGACGACCACTTTGGCTGGGACCTACACCTGGCCGACCTCGACACCGACGGGCGCAATGAGCTGCTGATCGGCACGGTCGGCGCCTCCAAGCCGCGCAAGGACGGCGGTTACTGGATTCTGCGCGGAACGCAGGACGGCCCATCGATGACGGACCGCCGCTTCATCAAGATCAAGAAGCTCGGCCGGGGCTGACGAGCAACCGCTCGCGCCACCCTGCAGCGCCGCTTCTCCGGGCTTGGCCCCGCGTGCCCACGGCGCTGTTGAAGCTGTCGGGCGGAGTCAATGTCATCACCGGACTGGACGCCTACCAACTGCATCGCTCGGCCCCGCCAACTCAGGTGCTCACCCGCCAAGTGAGGCGCTCAGTCACAATGAGACCGTGCGTTGTTGTTGGCCACGTGAGCGAGATAGTTGACCGCCTGAGCGTTTCCGCTTCCCCGACCGTGTCTCAGAGGTGCCTGTTCGGAGTGCTGGTGGTTGGAAACGGCAAATGCAAGCGCTCGGGCGGGTTCTCGAGCACCTCTGGGTCGAAGGTGGGTGGCTTCGCCCATGACAGGACGCGTTGCAAGTCCACTTGGCCGCCGGAGAACACTGCCTCGAGGAAGGACACCTCGCCGCTGGAGAACACTGCCCTGGCGAAGGACACGGTGCCATTGAACCGGCTATATGTGAGATCGCCGCCGCCGAAGGTGGCGCCGGTGAAGTCAAAGTTGTATTCCGACCAGGAAGGGTTGAGCCCCGCGGAGGTTTGCGGCATCCGGAGGTGCTCACGGATGACCCGGATGATGGTCAGGCGCACCTCGAGTTCCCCCTCCTTGTACCCCGGTTCGTTTCTGGTGGTACCACCTGCGTCTGCCTGTCATACCTTCACGATGCGCGTGGTCGGGCTCAGCCTGGGCCCTCAGACGGCCATCTGTCGGTGCCTTGGCCCCTCGGGTGGATGTGGAAAGCGCCGCCACACCGCGTTATCGGTAGGTGACGCCATACTCGCGGGCGAAGCGGGAACCCGTACGCCACCGACTCCACCTGCTTCTCCGTCAGGTACAGGTGCCACCGCTTCGCCCCATGAACAGACCGGGCCGCCCGCGCCTGCGCCACCAGGCGGTGCTCCGACTGCGTTCAGAAGGGGGAGTTGGGGAGGTCGGCCAGGCGCCGTGCCCAGAAGGTGCGGTGGATCCAGCGGGCTTCCTGGGCGTGGATGAGACGGTGGCCGCGCAGGTACGCGGTCCGCGCGGCCTCGACCTTGTGCGCATAGGCGGCGAGGCCGGAGTCCGCGCCGCGATGCACGCGACTCAGGTGGGCGTCGACGGCCAGGCCCGCGCTCATCCCGGTGTAGAGGGCGGTGAGGACGCCCTGGGAGGAGAGCGGGTCGAAGGCGATCGCCGCGTCCCCGGCGGCGGTCCAGCCGTCCCCGTACACCCGGTCCAGGTGCGCTGTGTGCGCGGCGGCCCGGCGTGGCGCGACCGGTGGCGTGGGCGGGGGCCCGTGCCGGTGGGTCCACCGGGACACGTGCTGGGTGGCCGACAACCGTTGGTGGAAGTGGCGCGCGGTGTACGGGGCGGCGGACAGGTCGGTGTCGGTGAAGTAGGCGACCAGGCGCCCGCCGGAGGGCTGTGGGGCGGTGTACCACCAGCCGTCCTCGTCGGATTCGACGAGGGAACGGCGGTCGGTGTCCCGCGGGTCCGGCTCCAGGGGTGCGTACAGGGCTGTGAGCCGGTCCCGGACCCGCCGCCGGGCCCCGCACCGGACGGCGATCGCGGCGGGGCGGCCGGTGGCGTCGATCACCCAGCGGCAGGACACCGTGCGCTCGCCACCGGCCCCGGGAGCGTCGGCGGGGCCCGTCTCGCCGCGCAGGGTCAGCGTCCAACCGCCGTCCGGCCGCCGGGCCGTGCCGCGTACGGCTGTGCCCTCGGCTACCTCGGCTCCCGCCGCTCGGGAGGCTTCGCGCAGTCGCCGGTCGAAGAGCCGCCGGTCGAGATGCCAGCCGTGGCCGTGCGGATCGTTGATGAAGTCCACGGCGTGCAAGTCGGCCGAACCCCACGCCGAAACATTGCCGTAGCAGGGCAGATGCCCGGACCCGAGGACACGGTCGGCGACGCCGAGGTCGCCGAGCAGGACCCGCGCGGCGGGTACGAGCGTCTCACCGATCTTCGGTGGCCCGGTGCCGGCGTCCACCAGCAGAATCGTACGGCCGGCCCGGGCGAGTGCGAGGGCGGCGGCGGAGCCGGCCGGGCCGCCGCCCGCCACCACCACGTCGTACGTTTCTGCGGGTTCCGCGCCAGGGGCCAGTGCGGGGCTCACCGCTCCTCGTGGAAGGGGTCGAGCCTTTCGAGGTATCCGGCGGCGATCTCCTCCGGAAGGTAGCCGGTCGCCTCCGCCGCCTCGCTGACCGCCTGTGCCACATGGTCGGCCTCGACGGCTTCGGGGGCGAGCCCGTCGGCCGGCCGGATTCCGCGTGCGGCGGCCAGCAGGGCCGGACCTGCCTCGGGCACGTGCAGGTTGACGAGGTTCGCCGTGTCCGGTGCCTGGTCGAGCGGTGCTGCCGGGCGCGACTCCACCTGGATCCGTGCGGGGAACTTGCCGTCGCCCACGGTGTAGTCGCGCGTCTCGACGATGCCGAGCTTCGACCAGTCCGTGATCATCTGTGTGCGTTGCTGGTTCATGGTGCCGGTGAGGCCGCGCAGCCAGGTCGCCCGCCGCTCGAACGCCTCCTCCCGGGCGCTGTCGTCACCGCCGACCGACGGTGTGTTGACCTTCTCGAAGTCGTCCAGCTTCAGCACATGGTTCGGCACCTGGGCAGGCCAGAAGGTCGGCAGGTACGGGCTGTAGCGGGGGCCGAGGTTGGCCAGCACCTCGTAGCCTGAGCGGCAGCTCGCGGTGTCCGCCTGCCAGGGGGCGGCCATCCAGCGGGTGAGGTCGCCGGGGCCTTGTGCGAACAACGGGCCGTTCGCGGCGGTCGCCTCCTGCGGGGTGAGGGTGGGCCCGAAGTCGGGTTCCGCGGTGTTCGGGGCGCGGTGCTTGATGCGGAACGGCGCGCTGAACATGCTCGGGGTCCTGATCGGCCAGGTGACCTCGCACCCCGGGTGGAACGCGTCGGCGGCGCAGTTCTCCAGGGCCGCCCGGTCCAGCAGCCCCGGTTGCTCGGCTACAGGGGCGTCGTCCACGGTCGGTCGGGGCGGTCGCAGCGGTCCGGCCTGGAACGCGCCGTCCGCCCAACGACTCAGCATCCAGTCCTGGGTCGGGGACAGTTTGCTGTGCTGGCGCACGGACTTGGGCTTGCTGGCCATGGCGTCGCCGTAGAGCCACGGCCACGGCAGCGGGGACGTTCCGTCGCGGTCGTAGTCGCGCAGGGAGACGTAGATCTGGCGGCGCAGTTCCCGGTTCCGTTTGGAGGGATCGGCGAGCCGCTTCCGCATTGTCGGGGAGAGGAAGAAGTTGGGGCCGTTCCAGCCGAACTGTGTGGCGAAACCCTGGTTGACCCACTGCAGATCGCAGAATCGGCGCAGTATCGGTTCGATATGGTCGGTGAAGGAGATCTGCTGCGGGCGGGTCAGCGAACCGGCCTTGACGAAGACATCGAAAAGCAGGTCGTAGAGAGTGCGGACGGATTTCACACCGGGGGCGTAGTGCGGAGGTCCCACCACGACCCATGCGGGGGTGGCGGTCAGTTCTTTTCCGTCGATACGGACCTTCGCCGTCACCGGGCCGTCGGACACGTCGTCGTACCAGGTGTCGTTGTTCGCGACTCCGGTGATCGGGTTGTTCTTGTAGGAGGCGGAATTTCCCCTTCCGCCGAGCACCACCAGGCGGCCGTCGGATCGGGTGGAGATCTCCCCGAGGTACACCGCCTTTCCCATGATCTTGCCGGAATCGAATTTCTGCGTCTCGGTCATCGAGCCGCGAACGGTGCGAATTCCGGGGTCGTTGACCAACTTCTTCCGGTCGGCGCCCACGACGTCGGCGTTTCGCCGACCGTATTGCTCCGGCGCGAGCGTCTTGCCCTCGGGGATGTCGAGCGGCACATGGAACTGGTACCAAGCTGCCTTCTTGTTGGCCAGGTGCACGGTCCACTGGATCTCGGAAACACCCGCGTCGCCCGGCTTCAGCTCCCGTACGACCTCCCCTGCGGCGTTGTAGCCGTACACCCGGAATCGCGCGGCCTGCCTCCGGATCGCCCCGGAACCATCCTTGTACGAGCCGTGGTCCTCGGGTTTCTGGTCCGGTGATTCCGGGCCGATGAAGGGTGTTTCCCTGCTGTTGCCGACCCGGGCGACACCAATGGCAGGGTGAATTTTCACCTGCACTATTTTACCGTCCATCGAAGAGCCTTCCGTTGTGGGGCAGCCGGGTCCGATCTTAAACGTAAGATCTTGCGATTTCGGCCGAACATCGGAACTGCCGAATGGCTGTACGGATGCATCCTGGGGTGTCAAGGTCGCGCTCCGGGCGAACAGGGCGGGGGCGGAGGACCGGCAGTCGTCCCGCACTCCGCGCTGGCAATGTTTCCCGCTGCTGCTCGCGGCACGGTTTCTGACGGCGCTCGCGACCGGGGCGTTCTGGGCGGTGGCCAATGTGGTGGCGGTGGCGGCAGGGGTCGCCGGGCCCGCCGCGAGCTCCCGTGCCCTGGGCGTCGTGGGTTCCGGTGCCATGCTCGCCAACGTCGTCGGGGTGCCGCTCGGTGCTTTCACCGGGCACCTCATGGGCTGGCGAGGACCCTTCTGGGCGCTTGCGGCCCTTACGACGGCCGCTACGGCGCTGATGGCCCGCTACGTCCCGCACGACGGCACCGGTCGGCAGGCGGTGTCGATCCGGTCCGAGCTGTCGGCCTTGCGCTCCAGTGGGCTCTGGCTGGCGCTGGCCGCCTGCGCGACCACGACCGGCGGGGTCCTGTCGACGTACTCCTACATCGCGACCCTTGCTGACCGACCGGACCGGCCTCGCCGCCGGTCTCGTGCCGCTGGTGCTCGTCGGCTTCGGCGTCGGCGCCCTGGTGGGCTCCCTCGTCGGCGGCCGTCTCGGCGACGCCCGCCCGCACGCGACCACGATCGTGGCGGCGACGGCCACCGTCCTGCTGCTGGCGCTGTGCCTGCTGTCCGGCTTCGCCGCGCCGATCGTTGTGCTGGTCACGTTGCTGGGGCTGTTCGGGCTCGGCGCCAACCCGGTGCTGATCTCCCTGGCAGTACGCTTCGCGGGCCAGGCGCCCACCCTGGGCTCCGGCCTCACCGTCTCGGCATTCAACTTCGGTACGGCGGCCGGTTCCTGGATCGCCGGGTCCGCCCTCGACTCGTCGCTCGGGGCCACCGGTCCCGCCGTGGTCGGCACCGTCATCGCCGCGCTGACCCTGTTCCCCCACGATCACCCTCGCGATCGCCCAGAGGCGACGTCGTTCCGCGGCGATCGTCGGCTGGAGCACGCGATCGTCGGCTGGAGCACGTGATCCCGAGTGACGGCGCGGCACCCAGCACGCCGTCGTCCAGTACCTGCGGCGATGTTCCCCCTTCCTCCCAGGGCGCCGCTCAGTCCGACTGAACTGATCCGTCTTGACGCGAGGGCTGTGCCCCTCGAGCTCCCTGAACCTGACCCTGTTTCTCCCTCCACCGGATCCAGCGAGTCCGCAACGCCGGGCCGAAGGAAGCCAGTGCTGCGAGGGCGTCACCTGGCAAGTCACAGACCACAGATCACCATCAGCCACACCCGGTCCTCCCCGGCCACCGACGTTCTCAGGAACTCACCATGACGACCTTCGCCCTCATCGGCGCCGGACCCGGCCTCGGGCTCGCCACCGCCCGCCGCTTCGGAACCGCCGGACACACCGTCGCCCTCATCTCCCGCAGCGCCCAGAACCTGCAGGAAATAGCAGGAGGACTGACCCGCGACGGCATCCAGGCCCGCGGATTCGCCGCCGACGTCCTGGCCCCCACGTCCCTCACCACTGCCCTCCGTGCAGCAGCCGACACCCTGGGCCCCATCGAGATCCTCCAGTACAGCCCCGTGCCCCGCGCCGACTTCATGAAGCCGGTCCTCGACACGAGCCCCGACGACCTCGACGCCCCACTCGCCTTCTCCATCAAGGGCCCCGTCATCGCGGTGAACACCGTCCTGCCCGGCATGCGCGAACTCGGCCGCGGCACCCTGCTGTTCGTCAACGGCTCCAGCGCCGTCCGCCCCAACCCGAACGTCGCCGGTACCTCCATCGCCTTCGCCGCCGAAAGCGCCTACGCCCACATGCTCCACGACGCCCTCGCCCCGCAGAACATCCACGCCGCCCAACTGATCATCCCCGGCGCCATCCGCCCAGACGCCGAACACAGCAGCCCCGAGGCCCTCGCCGGGCGCCTGTACGACATCCACCTCAATCGCGACACTTTCCGCCACTACGCCGAGCCCCTGCCCGGCTGAGGAAACCTGCACGCCCCCATGACCCCATGACGCCAGCCACCCTCCGTGCCACAGCGGACGTCGACGCGCACGGCGCCACCGGACGTATGCATGGCGCGATGCCGTGCGACACCCCGCCGAGCAAGCAGCCGTGCGACTGCCGCACCATGCGGCAGTCGCACGCCACCCTCAAAGAGAAGGGCCCCGCATGTCCCCCCGGGTATACAGCCGGTCCCGCAAACTGCCCTTCGTCGTGTGGGTGCCGGCTGTCGGCACGTTCCTCACGGGCAGCACCGAGTTCGTCGTGGCCGGTCTGCTGCCCGAGGTCGCTGACGATCTGAGCGTCAACGTGCCCCCAGCCGGCCTGCTGATCACAGCGTTCGCCGCAGGCATGATCGCCGGTCCTCCGGTGATGGCGATCGCGACGCTGCGCCTGCCGCGGCGCTCCACGCTGGTTCTCGCACTCGTCGTTTCGCCCTCGGCCATGTAATCGCCGCGCTGAGCTCGAACTTCGCCATCGTGCTCGTTTCCCGCGTGGTGACCGCTCTGGCCACGGGCGCCTTCTGGTGTGTGGCCACGGTCGTGGCGGCCACCGCGGCAGGGCCGACGGCGACGTCACGCGCCCTGGGCCTGCTGATGGGGGGTCTAACGGTGGCGAACGTCGTCGGGGTCCCCCTGGGTTCGTGGCTGGGGCAGGTGTCGGACTGGCGTGGGCCGTTCTGGGTGCTGGCCGTGTTGTCGGCCTGTGCCGCGGCAGTCATCGGCCGGTTCGTCCCTCCCGAGCCGCGACGGCAACCACCTTCCGTCCGGGCCGAGTTCGCCGCGCTGCGGCAGCGGCGGGTCTGGCTGGTGCTCGGCTTCATCGCCCTGCTCATGGGCGGTGTCCTGGCGACCTACAGCTACATCTCACCCTTGCTCACCGAGCGCGCCGGCGTCCCTGCCGGAGCCGTCCCCCTGGTCCTGGCCGTCTACGGGAAGAGCGCCGTACTGGGCACCGCAGTCGGCGCGCGCGTGGGCGACGACCGGCCCCTGGCCACGATGATCGCCTCGGCCGCCACGACCACGCTGATCCTTTGTCTACTGGTGTTCTTCTCCACCAGCCCCGCGGTGACCGTGACCCTCCTGGGAATCACCGGCTTCGCGGCGACCCCGGTGCTCGGCGCGCTCGTCGTGCGCTTCGCCGGTTCCGCGCCCACCCTCGCCTCCGCACTGAGCAGCGCGTCGTCCAACATAGGCGTCACCATCGGCTCCTGGGCGGCAGGCATAGCCCTGGCCTCGTCCCTGCAGGAGGCCGGCCCTCCCCTGGTCGGCACGGTGGCGGCCGCACTGACC